>NZ_DFUB01000026.1:0-109591 GCF_002379575.1 Flavobacterium sp. UBA4197 | reverse complement strand
ATGGTGAAAGCGAGCCGAAAGTAAACTGTGGTGAGAATTGCACCGAAGAGGAATATGCGAAAAACAGAAGATCCGAATTCTTAATTGTTAAGAAATAAGATTCCTTCTTCATCAAATAAGAAAAGGGCGGTCATCTGGCCGCCCTTTTTATTGGATTAAAGCTGTTTTCCGGTAAAGGTGGGTAAATCTGTGGTCTTTTAAAAAAGCAGCCGTAAAAACGCTTAAAATAAAGCGCAGGCTTTGAAGGCCTGCCCGGTTAACTTTGTGCTGACCGTTGCGTTACGGCAATAAAAAAAGGGGCATTGTACAATGCCCCTTTTTGGTATCATTAAGATGCCTGCTTATTGCTGTGCACCGTAAACTTTAATGTTGTCAATCTGGTATGTTGAATTAATACCGGTTGATGAACCAACATAGCGGAAGGCGATATGAACGTTTCCGTTATATGACGAAATGTCTACCGGTCCTGAACTAACGAAGTCTGTTGGATAAGACTGCGTTTGTGGAGCCATAGTTGGATTCAATGGCGTCCATGTTGCCGCGTTAACAGCAGCAGCAGTTCCTGAACCATCATAGTTGGTCGAAATTAATACTGTAACCGCTACACCATTTGCAAAACCAATTTTAGAACCAAAAAGTAAAAGCTCATTAGTGGTGTTGTCCATGTTGATTGCCGGTGTGATTAACCAGGTATTCATGTTTGTTTCTCCGGAACCAAAAGCAGAAAGTTGTGCGTATTTGTTACTGCTGAAAATACGGGCTTCCCATTTTTTAGCACCATTGTTTAAAGAAACGTTAGACCATCCCGGTAAGTTGATGAACTGGTTAGCACCAGTAGCTGTGATGCTTTCGAAATCCTGGCTAAAGAAAGCCTGTAATCTTGGATTCTCGATTTTAACATCATTGATTGTTCTGATCATGAACTGGAAATCGTTGTTATATTTTGTCATAACACCTCTGATTTTTCCACTTCCTCTAGGAGTTACATCTGCAGCAAAAGTAGCAAATGAACTTACTCTAAGGATCAAAGAGTTTCCGTTGATATCAGTGATGTTGTGGTTAGTAGCACCACCTAAGCTGTTTAAGCTGGCATCATAATACATTTTCCCGTTTGAAGCATCCGAAAACTGAACACCATCCAACTCGATCAGCATGTTAAGATACTGATTGCTTTTTGCCTCATTAATCGTAAGGTGTTTTACAATCTGATCCTCGTTAACTTTAGTACAAGAAGCTTTCAGGATATTTTTATAGTCATTAGCAGAAATTCTACCTACTTTATCATCACTTGGATTATCAGGAGTATCATTGTTAAATAAAGAACCAATGATTGTAGAATTGAATTCCGTTGCATAATAACGGTCTTTCATGTTAACAAAAACTTTTCTTCCCGGTTCGTATCTGTTGTAAAGATTGTAGGCATCAATTGGCATACTGAATCCAACAGTTCCGTCTGTAGAAACCAATGAAATTGATTTGTAGAAGTTACCACCTTCGTCACTTGATGTTACATAAGCTTCGATAATATCGGCATCTTCATATTTTTTGTAGGCTGCTGTAGCATTTGAAGTAACAGCTGTAACGGGTTTTGTTGCTGTAAGATTAGAGCAATCTCCCGATAAATCCGGAGCAGAATAATGATCACCGTTCACGCAGCTTGTAGCAACTGCGAAAAGAACAGGGATAATAAAAATGCTTTTTATATTAAAATTTTTCATACGTATTAGTTTTCGTAAATTTTCACATTGTCAAGTTGAACGGTAGTTGTAATTCCATTTCGGCTTCCAACATATTTGAAAGCAACTCTAACATTAGAGTTACCAACATAAGAGCTTAAGTCCACAGGACCACTTGAAAGGAATACATCCGCCTGAGTACTACCTGGTAAAGTCGGGTTCAACTCTGTCCATGTAGCAGTAGCGATACCTGCCTGAGTACCGTCAAAATCTTTGGATACTAAAACAGTTAATGCAGCACCTTGCCAGAATCTTATTTTTGTTTCAAAGGCTAAAAAAGCAGCCGGAGAACTTGATAAGTCAATAGCCGGAGTAACTAACCAGATTTCATCATTCGGGTCTGTTGCCGCATTTGAATAGAAAGAAGAGAATTCAGCATATTTGTTACCGCTGAAAGCTCTGCTGTGCCATTTTCTTGATCCGTGAACAGCAAAATTTCCCCAACCTGGAAGAGCGATTGCATTTTCAACAGAACCACTACCCGGAGTAGTGCTTTCAAAGCTTTCGTAGAATAAAACCTCTTTTAAAGTAGGGATGTCAAACTCGTCATCTTTTACACAACTTGTGAAAACCCCTAAAAGAATAGTTAAAAACAATAATTGTTTGATTTTTATATTTTTCATATACTATTTTTTAGAAATTAAGATATACGTTTAAGAAATAAGTTCTTCCGTAACCGTAGAAATATTTAGAACCGAAAGAACGGATACCGCTTGCCATATCTTGTTGTTGGTCTGGGTAAGTAGCTTTTCTTGATTGCTCGAAACCACCAGTGATGTAGGTAACATCAAAAAGGTTGTTAACACTAGCAAAGAAACCTAAAGTGTTTCTGTTCTTTTTGCTGATTCTCCATGATTTTCCACCTGTTAAGTTAACCAATGTGAAATCATTGAATTTTTCCTGTTGTAACGCTTTTCTAACCGTTTCTTCGTTAGCACCAACATAAGATAAACCAGTAGAAGGATCAATTGTAAAGTTGTCTGTTCTTAAAACATTAGATACATCCATGTAGTTGTCTGCTAAGTAGTTTACGTTAGCACCAATCCACCAGAAATGAGGATCTCTATATTCTAAACCGAAAGAGTAAGCTTGTTGCGGCATACCCGGTTGTCTGTAATTTTTAAGATATGCTTTTCCGAAGTTAGTAACAGGGAAAGTGTTTGAAACAGAAGCCTGTGCATCGTCGTTAATTTTTACGTTAGGATTGTTATCATACGTATATTGACCGTAAGAAGCAGAAGCTGTTGCTTTAATTGTAGGCGTGATCTGGTACTCGATACCTAACTCCGCTCCGATGTTCTTTTTCGTTAATCCGGTTACGATTTCACTTACGAAAGAATCCTCATCTCCTTCTGCATCAGAAATGTTCTCAGCATAGTAAAATGATAATTCTGTTACGTTTTGAATTTTAGACATAAAACCGGTTAAACGTGCTTTTAATTTTGGTGTTCTTAAGATATAACTTGCATCAGCACTGAAAACTCTTTCACTCTCTAAATCAGGAGTAATGTTGTTGTTGTTACGGGCATTGGCAAAAGTATTTCTTAAGTTAGGCGCTTTAGTCATATAAGCTCCGTTAAAGTTCAGGGAATGTGCACCTGTTACACGGTATGTTAAACCTCCTTTGAAACCGAAGTTTTCAAAAGTTACTTTCTCACTTCTTCCGAAAGAGTTAGTCGAGTAGTTACCATTTTTGAATAAACCTTCTCTTTGGTATTCAGAACGGGAGAACGATTGTGCTAAGTAGAAATCAGCTTTTTTATAGTTGAATTTGAATTGTGTAAATCCGTCAACAACATTCGCTAATAATTTATAGTTGTAACCAAAGATACCACCTTCAGTAATGTGAGCATCCGGGTTGTTCAAGTCAAACTGACCTCTTGAACCAGGGTAGAATTTATCCACATTTAAAAGGTAATCACCACCTAATAAATCTACAACAGTAGCAAAATTATGAGACGTTAATTTTTTGAAATTAACGGCAGCGTTAAGGCTGATGTTTTCTGATAATTCTGAAGTTAAAATAGAGTTTGCTGTAAACTGTTTGTCATCTGTACGTTGCTCAGAAAGCGCGTAAGCACTTCTTCCGTCGGATGTATTCTGGTTAGCAGTATACATATCGTTCCAGTTGATCTGGCTGTTGTTCAGGAAGTTTTCTCTTGCAGCAGCTGCTTCAGTTCTGTTTGGTAACCATTGACCTGCTGAAGTGTGGTAATTTAAATAATAACTAGGTAAATTTCTGTAATACGTTGGATCTGGATTATTTCCACCCGGATATTCTAATCTGGTATTACCGATAGAACCCGATTGGTACGCTACGTTAGTGTTTAAAGTATTTTTGGAGTTAATTTTCCAATAGTGGCTTAACATCATCATTGGCTCATCAACATTTTTATCTCTGGAATTTCTTCTTTTTCCATTTTGCCATCCCCAGTATGAGTTATATTTATAACCCATTAAATCTGTAACTTCCTGAGTGTTAGGAGAGTTTTTTCCTCTGCTGTTTTGTGCATATATAGAGGTAAAGTTCAAACTGTGTTTTTCGTTGAATTTTTTCTCAACACTAACAAATAATGAGTTTGCAGCATAGTCAGTTCCTTCGAAAAAACCTTCTTTAGCCCATCTTCTTGAACCGGAAACCACAAATGCCCATCCGTCTTTTGTTAAACCGGAAGCATAAGTACCCATGGTTCTCCAGGAGTAGTTTGTGTTTGTTCCTGAGAAAGAGATTCTTGTTCCCGGACGGTAGAAAGAAGCTCTGGTATTGATTTCCTGAGTTCCTAAGATCCCTCCGAAAGTATAGTCAGAAGGGCCTGAACCCATCGTGAATTCTTGATTTCTTGTTGCATCGTTTAATCCACCCCAGTTACTCCATTGTGGTCTTCCGTCATATAGTTTATTCATAACGATACCATTAATCATTGTAGTACCGTACTCATTGTCTAAACCTCTGATTCTGAAACGTGCAAGTCCCCAGTTGAAAGCCGCAGCCTGTTGGTAAACGTCACGTGATGCCTGTAATAAACCTGAAGTACTTTCAGATCCACTGTTGTCATCACCCAAATCATTTTCTGTAATAGTGATTAAACTCAATTGTTGCTCAGAAGTAATGTCTTCTTCTAATACAACCATACCCATGTCAACGGTCTGGCCTTTAACAATTTCAATAGCAAAAGTTTGAGGAGTGTACCCCGTACTTGTTACCGATAGTGTTTGTTGTCCTTCTGCAAGAACTGGAAACTGGAATACACCTTCTGCGTTGGTGATAACAGATTGGTTGGTACTTTGGATAGTAGCAACAACATTTCGTAGTGGTTTTTGCGATTTCGAATCAACAACTTTTCCCCTTAGTGACGGGTTTTGTTGAGCCCAAACAAAAACTACTTGCAGTACAAATAAAATACTAAATACAAGTTTTTTCATAAATAAAATTAAGTTAATTTTTTGTTTGCGAAGTCTTAATAAAAACTTAACAGCCTGCAAATGTACATTTTTTAAGAATATTATTTACTTTTGACCCAGAGTTTGTATCAAACTTGATGTTAATTTAATATTCCATACATGAAAATTAGAAATTTCATTGCTCTGTTACTTTTATGTTTTACAGCTAACGGAGTTACCGCACAGAACAAAAAATTCAAAGTGCACACAATTGCTTTTTATAACCTCGAAAACCTTTTCGATACTATAAAAGGGCCGAATAATGATGAGGAATGGTTACCAAAAGGAGCCCAAAGCTGGACAAGACAGAAATACCAAAAAAAATTAGATAATCTGAGCCGTGTTCTTCCTGAAATCGGAACAGGCGAAAACCCGAATGCCCCTGTAATTATCGGTTGTGCCGAAGTAGAAAACAGAGGGGTACTGGAAGATTTGGTGAAACAGCCAAGAATGTTGGAAAAAGGATATGGCGTTATTCATTTTGATTCTCCGGACAAAAGGGGTATTGATGTGGGATTCCTGTATCAGAAAAAACACTTCCAGCCAACAAGCTATAAAAACATACCGTTATACATTTATGAAAATGAAGAAGGCCTGAACAAAAAAACAAAAAGTGACGGCGATGACAAGGCAGACGACAACGTAAATGTAGATGCTAAAACCAAAAGAGTTTATACCCGTGATCAGTTATTGGTAACCGGATTATTGGATGGTGAAGAGATCAGTGTTATTGTAAACCACTGGCCGTCACGTTCAGGCGGTGAGAAAAAAAGCAGCCCGTTCCGTGAAGCGGCAGGAGCGCTGAACAAAAAAATTATTGACTCGTTATACAAAATCAACCCGAATGCGAAAGTAATCACTATGGGAGATTTAAATGACGGACCTTATAATAAGAGCATTAAAGTGGCTTTAGGTGCAAAAGGTAAAAAAGAAGATGTAAAAGAGTTTGGCATGTTCAACCCTATGGAACAAATGTCTAAAGACGGATTGGGAACACTGGCTTATCGTGATGCCTGGGATATCTTTGACCAGATCATCGTTAGCGAACCGTTAATCCGTAAAGATTACTCTTCATTACGTTTTTGGAAAGCCGGTATTTTTAACAAACCGTATCTTATCCAGAAAACGGGTCAGTACCAGGGTTATCCTTTAAGAAATTCAAACGGAGAACCGGGCTTTAGTGACCACTTTCCGGTATACATCTACTTAATCAAAGAAGTGAAGTAATAATAAAAGGCAGGTTTTTTTACCTGCCTTTTTCATTTTTTGTACTTTAGTAAAAACATTTATTATGGCTGTCCAGAAACCTTTTAATCTCAACCAGTGGATTGATGAAAACCGGCATTTGTTAAAACCGCCGGTGGGTAATAAAAATATTTATGTAGATGCAGATGATTTTATTGTGATGATCGTTGCCGGACCCAATGCCCGAAAAGATTATCATTACAATGAAACGGAAGAACTTTTTTATCAGCTGGAAGGCGATATAAAAATTGTCATTCAGGAAGAAGGCGAACGCAAAGAAATGGCATTGAAAGCCGGTGACATGTATCTGCATCCTGCGCGTATGCCGCATTCGCCGGTTCGCAGTGAAGGATCCATCGGACTGGTTATAGAACGCAAAAGAGCCGGACGCGGATTTACAGACGGACTGCTTTGGCATTGTGACAACTGCAACCATAAACTATATGAAGTTTATTTTGAACTGCACGACATCGAAAAAGATTTCCTGCCGCATTTTCAGCACTTCTATAATTCGGAAGATTTGAGAACCTGCTCGAGCTGCGGCACCGTAATGGAATCAGATCCAAGATTTACCGCAAAAAAATAACCACACAATACGGGCATCATTGCTGTTTGGGTAAAGAAATCATAACATGCTAAAAAGTTAATGATTAAAAACCTTAAACAAAAAACAGTAACTTTGTGAAAAATAAAAACACAAGAAAATAACTTAGAATAATGGCAACAGTAATTGACCAATTCGGTATTCAGGAAGCACTGCAACAATTAGGGCTTAAAGAAATAAACGAAGGAACATCTACAGGTTCGAACTGGTTTTCAAACGGAAAAATCATCGAATCGTATTCTCCGGCTACCGGAGAGTTAATCGGAAAAGTGAAATCTTCAACAAAAGAAGACTACGAAACAGCAATGAAAGCTGCTGAAGAAGCATTCAAAGTTTGGAGACTGATCCCGGCACCAAAAAGAGGTGAGATTGTTCGTCAAATGGGAGAAGAACTAAGAAAATATAAAGAACCTCTTGGGAAACTTGTTTCTTACGAAATGGGAAAAAGCCTTCAGGAAGGTTTGGGAGAAGTTCAGGAAATGATCGACATCTGTGACTTTGCAGTAGGATTGTCCCGTCAGTTATACGGATTAACAATGCACTCCGAAAGACCAATGCACAGAATGTATGAGCAATGGCATCCGTTTGGAACTGTTGGGATCATTTCGGCATTTAACTTCCCGGTTGCTGTTTGGAGCTGGAACTCCATGCTGGCTTGGGTTTGTGGAGACGTTTGTATCTGGAAACCAAGTTCAAAAACACCTTTGTGTGCAGTAGCTTGTCAAAACATCATCACGACAGTACTTAAAAACAACAACGTTCCGGAAGGTGTAAGCTGTCTGGTTGTTGGAAACGAGTCTGGTGATTTAATCAACAATGACAAACGTATTCCTTTAGTATCGTTCACAGGTTCTACAAGAATCGGACGTCACGTATCGAAAACGGTTGCAGAACGTTTCGGAAATACCATCCTGGAATTGGGAGGAAACAACGCGATCATCGTTTCAGAACATGCTGATATCAGTATGGTATTGGTTGGAGCGGTATTCGGAGCGGTTGGAACAGCCGGACAACGTTGTACTTCTACAAGACGTTTAATCGTTCACGAAAGTGTTTACGACAAAACGATCAGTGTATTGCAAAACGCTTACGGACAATTGAAAATTGGTAACCCGTTGGATGCTAACAACCACGTAGGGCCGCTTATCGATAAAGGTGCCGTAAACGATTACTTAAACGCAATCGAAAAAGCCAAACAGGAAGGTGGGAAAATCCTTGTTGAAGGTGGTGTTTTAGAAGGAGAAGGATACGAAAGCGGATGTTATGTGAAACCATGTATCATTGAAGCTAAAAACGAATTCCATATCGTTCAGGAAGAAACTTTTGCACCAATCCTTTACGTAATGAAATACAGCACTATCGAAGAAGCAATCGCAATGCAAAACGGAGTGCCTCAGGGATTATCATCATCTATCTTCACGAACAGCATGAGAGAAATGGAATTATTCCTTTCACATGCTGGTTCTGACTGTGGAATTGCAAACGTAAACATCGGAACTTCAGGAGCTGAAATCGGTGGTGCATTTGGTGGTGAGAAAGAAACAGGAGGCGGACGTGAATCAGGTTCTGATGCATGGAAAGCTTACATGAGAAGACAAACCAATACCATCAACTACGGAAATGCGTTACCATTAGCGCAGGGAATCAAATTTGATTTATAGTAGTTGGTTATATCCAAATAAAAAACCCGATTCCTGCGAATCGGGTTTTTTTATATGTTTTTTTACGTTTTAGAAACGGTAACCGATGCTAACACCGGCATTCACTTCAACAGCACTAAAACGGTCGTTTACTTCCTCGCTGAAGTTTCTTGCAATATTAACATAAGGAGCAATGGCAAATTTGTCATTCCATGCCCATTTATAACCGGTACCCAAACCAACGATAAAACTGTTCATATCTGTTGTTTTGGTGATCTCAACATCGTTAACGGTTTCTTTTTCATTAAAATCACCGAAACGGTATTTTAAAAACGGAGAAACATAATAACCGGAATTACTTTGTCCGTCAGAACCGAAATAAAAATTATAAGAAGCTAAAATACTATTAGTTTTAAATTCTTTAGCACCGTTTTTCTTTTCTGTAGTGTATGAAAAACGATCATTGATCAGAAATTCAACACCAATGGACTGATCTTTATCAATGAAATGCTCATAACCCAATTCTACTGATGCCAGTACTATGGTGTTAAGGATATTCACTTTAACTTCGTTTTTAGTTTGTGCCTTTACAAACAAGCTGCATAATAATAAGCTAAAAAGAAAGATATGTTTTTTCATATTAAAAAAATTTTTGCAAAAGTATGCATTTGAAAATTATAAACTAATTCCGGCCTCTTTCATCGATATAAAGCTCATTTAACGGGTCGCTCTGCCAGAAATCTTTGGAATCGACATCCATAATGGTTAAACGGCCTTTAAACGCCGCTCCGGTATCTACATTCCACAGGTTGGCTTTGTTGACCGGCACAGTCGACCCGATTCGGGTTACCGGCGTGTGGCCAATGAATATTTCCGTGTACAATGTGAGCCGTTTGGGGTAAAACTGATCTTCCGGCGAAAGCGCTGGATTCAGCGACAGGGCTGTTTCCCAAAGCGTTCTGTCCCAGCAGAACATTCCGCGGAAGAACTCATAGTGCACCCCTTTCTGATTGGTAAAGCCGGCATGGATAAACAAACGGTTCTGTTCGTCTATATAAAAATCATTCAGGCGGTCCAGGAACGCAATGTGGCGGTCTTTGGTATGAATGTCCAGATCCCGGTAAGCATCCACTGTCGACTGTCCGCCATGAAAACGCCATTCGGCATTGTCATCCCCTGCGGATAACCAGCGGAAAACCATTTCTTCATGATTTCCCCGGATAAAAAAACACTGGTGGGATTGTTCCAGTTCAATCAGAAAGTCAATAACCTTCGGAGAATCGCTCCAGCCATCGACATAATCCCCTAAAAAAATCAATTTATCGTCCGGGCTGACTTTTGCTTTTTCAAGAACCTGATGCAAAGCTCTTAGTCCGCCGTGTATATCTCCAATAACTAATGTTCTACTCATTACTCATTCCGTATTTCATTTTTCTTAAAATGCGCATCGCTTCCTTGAACGAGATGTATACCGTTGGGTTCTCGTGTGCTTTTAAAAGAAGTTTTGCGTCAATCAATTTTTGTTTTGCCTCTTCAAATCCGTTTAAATAACAGATCATCAAGGTAGAAGGCAGGTTTTCCAGATCTTTGTTTTCCCTGTCGGACAAATGTAAACCTTTTTGCAATTTACTGATTAATGACAAATTGGAATTATAAATGTGATACAACATTTTCCGGTTAAATTCCGGCGGTTCAAAAAGCATCTGCGTATCCATTTTGTAATAACCGTTGTCATAAAAACTAATGCACATCCGTTCAAGCGGATAGTAGCTGGTTTTGTCATTTAACCCCAAAGGAAGGTATTCGGTAATGGTAAAACTATCGTCGGAATATTCCACCGTAACTTCGTCTAAAGCAGAATAAAACAATTTGACCTGTTCGTTGATCAGTTCAATATCAACCCTTGAAAAAAATGTTTTGTCGCGCACCTTCTTTTTGTTGCCGGCCCAGCAAACCACAAACAGCTCTTTGAAAACTTTATATTTGGGCGTCATGTCTTTATGACGGTTATTCATAAAATCGATCACGCCTTCCAGTGTGTGTTCAATGCTGTTCCGGGAATTGTTCTCGATGCTGATGACCGTTTCGGTATTGGAATAATTAAATTCCATATCGGTCGGGACATAATCCTGTTCTTCAACGGGAATGGAATTGCTGCCGCGCCTTACGAAGATCGTTTTGGCAGGAATCGTATAAATTCCCTTCTTAAAAGAAGAAACCTTATGTGCCGGTTTTATCGTCACCAGTCCGATAACCTTATCTTTAGGCAGATTCGGAAACGGAACATTTTCATACTGGATCCGGGGCGGATTATTCAGAAAAGCATTGACCAGATTCTGGATCCTGCTGTCGTCAAAAAAATCATCGCCCACAATTTCATTATCCTGGTCTTCCACACCCACAACAATATATGAATTGTTGGTCGGGTTTGAATTGGACAAAGCACAAATATGTTTTAAAAACTTCGCTTTGCCTTCTTTGGTATGCAGATTCAGTTGCCGTTTTTTATCATAAAAACTGCTCTCATCATTGTGAGCCAAAAGGTTTTTTACAAGCAGTCGTTTGTTAATCATCGGTTCAGAATCGCTATAAAAGGATTATAAATTTTTGTTTACAATGGTAGCCGAAGCCTGAGCGGTAGGCATCACGATCAGATCGGCAATATTCACATGATAGGGTCTTGAAACCACAAAGTGAATGATGTCGGCAATATCTTCGGCTAATAAAGGCTGGAAACCCTTATAAACATTCGCGGCACGTTCGGCATCACCTTTAAAACGGACTTCCGAAAAAGCGGTGTGTACCATGCCGGGATGAATACCGCCCACACGGATTCCGTAGGCATTCAAATCCATCCGCATACCCTGAGTGAGTGCGTCAACCGCATGTTTGCTGGCACAGTAAACATTGCCGTTAGGATAAACCTCTTTGGCAGCAGTAGAACCAATATTGATAATATGCCCTGATTTTCGGGCGATCATTTGCGGTATTATGGCTTTGGAAACATACAAAAGCCCTTTAACGTTAATGTCCAGCATCGCATCCCAATCGTCGGTATTGCCGTTTTGAATCGGATCCAGTCCGTGGGCATTTCCGGCATTGTTGATTAAAATGTCAATCGTTGAAAAGGCTTCCGGTAAAGAAGCAATCGCTTTAAAAACGTCTTCCCTGTTGATTACATCGAAGTTTAAAGTGGCAATTTGTGTATGTTTTGCTAAATCTCTTTTTAAATCGTCAAGAATTTCTTTTCTTCGCCCGCAAAGAATTAAACGGTAATTATGCTGTGCTAAAAGCTCGGCTGTAGCTTTCCCGATACCACTTGTGGCGCCGGTAATTAAGGCAGTTTTCATGATAATTAAATTTCAGTTCTTAAAAATATAAAAACAAAATCATAATTCAGGCTTAAAATGAAAGTGTTACCAAGACTTTTAACCAATTATTAACAACAAAACACTAAATAAATTTTCAATTTGCAGTGTTAAAATAACTTATTAATTTCACGGCTCAAAAAAATACACAAATGGAAGACACCACAACTACTTTAGACATTAGAGCAATTAATGAAAAAATAGAGAGAGAAAGTGCTTTTATTGACCTACTGACAATGGAGATGAACAAGGTGATTGTAGGTCAGAAACACATGGTTGAAAGATTATTGATCGGACTTTTAGGACAAGGACATATTTTATTGGAAGGGGTTCCCGGTTTAGCAAAAACGCTGGCCATTAATACCCTGTCGCAGGCGGTTCAGGGTTCTTTCAGCAGAATTCAGTTTACACCGGATTTATTACCTGCCGATGTTGTGGGAACCATGATTTACAATATCAAACAAAATGATTTCTCGATAAAAAAAGGACCTATTTTTGCCAACTTTGTACTGGCAGATGAGATTAACCGTGCTCCGGCGAAAGTACAATCGGCTTTACTGGAAGCGATGCAGGAAAAACAGGTAACCATTGGCGACGAGACTTTCAAACTGGACAAACCGTTTTTAGTAATGGCAACCCAAAACCCGGTAGAACAGGAAGGAACCTATCCGTTACCGGAAGCACAGGTAGACCGTTTTATGCTGAAAACCGTGATCGACTATCCGAAAATGGAAGACGAGCGCCTGGTAATCCGTCAAAACCTGAAAGGATCTTACGAAAAAGTAAACGCAGTAGTATCCGTAGAACAGATCAAACGCGCTCAGGAAGCCGTTCGTGAAGTTTACATGGATGAAAAAATTGAAAAATATATTCTGGATATCATCTTCGCAACCCGTTATCCGGAGAAATATAAATTAGCAGACCTGAAACCGTTGATCAGCTTTGGCGCTTCTCCGCGTGGAAGTATCAATCTGGCAACTGCTGCAAAATGTTATGCTTTTATCAAACGCCGCGGTTATGTAATTCCGGAAGATGTACGGGCTGTAGTACACGATGTATTGCGCCACAGAATCGGGATTACCTACGAAGCCGAAGCGGAAAACATCACTTCTGTAGAGATCATCAATAAAATTGTTAACGAAGTAGAAGTGCCTTAGTATATAGATTTCTGACTTCAGACTTGATTGAATCGAATCAAATTCCGGATCATTATTCTATAAGCAACAATCAGAATGGATACCAAAGAACTCTTAAAAAAAGTACGAAAAATAGAAATTAAAACCCGAAGATTGAGCGATCACATCTTTTCGGGAGAATATCACACGTCTTTTAAAGGAAGAGGAATGACTTTTTCGGAAGTGCGTCAATACCAGTTTGGTGATGATGTCCGTGCGATCGACTGGAATGTTACGGCACGTTACAACGAACCGTATATTAAAGTTTTTGAAGAAGAACGCGAACTGACCATGATGCTGATGGTGGATATAAGCGGCTCGGAAAGCTTCGGAACCAAAAACCAGCTCAAAAGCGATGTGGTTACCGAAATAGCGGCAACCCTGGCTTTTTCGGCAACCCAGAACAACGATAAGATAGGACTGATTTTATTCTCGGACCAGATCGAATTGTTTATTCCGCCCAAAAAAGGAAAATCACACGTGCTGCGCATTATCCGTGAACTCATTGAATTCACACCCAAAAGCAGGAAAACCGACTTTTCCCAGGCGCTGAAATTCCTTTCCGGGGTCATGAAAAAGAAAGCCATCGTTTTTGTTATTTCCGATTTTATGACTTCCGATTATGAACAGACCCTCAGAATAGCCGGTAAAAAACACGATGTTACCGGAATCCGGGTCTATGATATTCGTGAAGAAAAAATGCCTAACATCGGAATGGTACACATGGAAGATGCCGAAACGGGCGAAACACTATTAGTGAACACAAACGCAAAATCGGTTCGGATGGAATATGAAAAACACTATCAGGACAATGTGAAATATTTTAAAGAAACATTCTCCCGTTGTGGATCAGGAACGGTCAATACCCGTGTAGACGAATCGTATGTAACCAAATTACTGGGTTATTTTAAAGCAAGAACCTAAAAATGACAAAAAACAAATTTTACATAGTACTGTTTTTACTTTTCGGAGCGGTTGTTTTTGGTCAGCAAAAACCGGTACAGGTAACCGTTGATTCTACCAAAATTAAAATAGGATCACAGTTTAAACTGACGTTAAAAACCACTGTCGACAGTAGTGCACACGTCTTTTTTCCGGATAGTAAAACCTTTGGATTGTTTGAAGTACTGGAATCATATCCGGTTGATACCATTAAAAAAGATGCCCGGTACGAACTGATTAAAAGATACGGACTGACCCAGTTTGATTCCGGAAAATATGCCATACCGCAATTACCGGTAATCATCAACGGGCGCCAGTTCATTACCGATTCACTGCCTCCGGTAACGGTCACAAATGTTGTGGTAGATACGACCAAACAACAAATGTATGACATCAAAACCATCGTTACCGTAGATAAACCCATTAGTAACGTTTGGAAATACAGCCTGATACTGCTGCTGATTATCGGCATTGGCTTTTTGGTAAACTGGCTGCTTAAACGATACCAGAACAGGGATAAAAAAGAAGAAATTATCTATGCTTCTCCGATAGAAAAAGCAACCAGCCTGTTGCAAAATCTGGAGAAAAAAGAACTTTGGCAAAAAGGAGAAGTAAAAGACTATTACTCCGAAATGACCGATATTACCCGTACCTATATTGAAGAAACCATTCAGGTTCCGGCAATGGAAAGTACAACGGCCGAATTATTGACAGCACTGAAAGCCGCTGTGATTAAAAAGAAAATGGGGATTAAAAAAGATACTTTCGAAACCTTTGAAAGAATCCTGAAAAATGCCGATTTAGTGAAGTTTGCGAAATCAAAACCACTGGATTTTGAAATTGCAGACGACAGAAAGAACATCGAAAAAATTATATTCACAATAGAAAAGTCCATTCCGAAAGAAGTGGAGCAATCCATAGAAGACGAAAGACTGAAAAGAGAAAAACTGATTAAAAATCAGAAAGTACGACGTATCCTGATAGCTGTTGCAACCAGCGTTGTCCTGTTTATCGGAACATTTATGTACTACCTGTCTACAGACGGACTGGATTTTATAAAAGATAAATTTATAGGACACAGTACAAAAGACCTGCTAAATGGCGAATGGGTAAAAAGTGAATATGGAGAACCGTCCATTATTCTTGAAACACCAAAAGTGCTGAAACGTTTTCAGGAAGAAAAAATTCAGAACAACCTGCCGCCGAATGTCAGATCATCGCAGAAGTTTATCTACGGAAGCCTGATCGACAATTTCAATATTGTAATTAATACAACGGCATTTAAAGACTCTGTTGCGGCTAATAATGATGTCATCCTGAACGAGAACCTGGCGCGGTTTGAAAAAACGGTAGGAGCCAAAGGAATTATCGTTAAAACCGATGATTTTGAAATTAAAGATGGCTTTACCGGCAAGAGAGGTTACGGATCGATGACGATTTTTAACCCGGTAAAAAATGAAGACCAGCGAATGGCTTACCAGATGATTGTTTTCTCCCAGAAATTCGGAGTTCAGGAAATCGTTCTGGTATATCGCGACGAAGATGAAAAAGCAAAAGAAATAGCCGAAAGAATAATTAACTCTATTGAACTCAGAAAACTAGGCGAATAATGAAGAATGTTACGTTTTTACATCCCGAATTTTTTTGGCTGTTTTTGGCATTGCCAATAGCAATAGCCTGGTATTTCTGGAAAAGAAATAAGCAGACCGCAACATTAAAGATAAGTTCTGTAAAAGGATTTAAAGCGGCACCCTCGGTTTTGCCAAAGCTAAAACCGGTATTGTTTGTTTTGAGAATGCTGGCATTAAGCGCGATGATCGTAGCATTGGCAAGACCGCAGTCGACAGATGTGACCAATAAAACAAGAACCTCAAGAGGTATTGATATTGTTATGGCGATTGACGTTTCCGGAAGTATGCTGGCCAAAGATTTAAAGCCCAACCGTATGGAAGCGTTAAAACGGGTGGCTTCGGAATTTGTTGAAGAAAGACCAAACGACAGAATCGGACTGGTGGTTTATGCTGCCGAAAGTTATACCAAAACACCGGTAACGAGCGATAAAGCAGTGGTTTTAGAAGCGTTGAAAGGCGTTAAGTATGATAACGTTTTACAGGACGGTACCGGAATCGGTGTCGGACTGGCCACGGCGGTAAACCGTTTAAAAGACAGTAAAGCCAAAAGTAAAGTGGTGATCTTGCTGACAGACGGTGTGAACAATGCCGGATTTATTGATCCGAGAATGGCTTCTGAAATTGCAAAAGAATACGGAATCAGAGTTTATACTATCGGAATCGGGACAAACGGCATGGCCGAATTCCCGTATGCAATTGCACCAAACGGGCAATTCCTTTTCCGGATGATGCAGGTGGAAATTGACGAAAAGCTGATGAAAGAAATTGCCGCGACAACAAACGGGAAATATTTCAGAGCAACCAGCAATAAAAGCCTGGAGAATATTTATAATGAAATCAATAAATTGGAAAAAACCGAAATTGAAGAAATGAAATACTTCAACTACGACGAAAAATACAGACCGTTTGTATTCTTCGCACTGGGACTTCTGGTTTTGGAGATCTTATTGAGAAAAACTGTTTTTAGAAGCTTTATCTAGTTATGTGGGAATTTGAAGAACCGAAATATTTTTATCTGCTGGCAATATTACCCATATTGGTTTTGCTCTTTCTGATCAATCTGTATTGGAAACGAAAAAAACAAAAGCAGTTTGGCGACCTGGAACTAATTAAAAAACTGAGTCCGGAAAAATCGATATTCAAACCGGTTTTAAAACTGGTGGTGGTATTATTGGCTTTAGCCGGAATTGTACTCGCTTTGGTCAACCCGAAAATTGGAACCAAAATGGAAACCGTAAAACGTCAGGGAGTGGATATTGTTTTTGCAGTGGATATCTCTAAAAGTATGCTGGCGGAAGATATTGCACCTAACCGGCTTGAAAAAAGCAAACAGATCGTTTCCCAGATCATCAATCAGCTGGGGTCGGACAGAATCGGGATTGTAGGCTATGCAGGAAGTGCCTATCCGGTACTGCCGATAACAACAGACTACAGCGTTGCCAAAATGTACCTGCAAAGCATGAATACTGATATGGTCTCTTCGCAGGGAACCGCTTTGTCTGAAGCAATTAAACTGGCAACCTCTTATTTTGATGACCCGCAAACCAGCAAACTGATTGTACTGATCTCGGATGGTGAAGATCATGGTGAAGGATTTGAAGAAGCGGTAGAAGAAGCCAAAGAAAAAAGAATTAAGATACTGACAATAGGAGTAGGTACCGAAAAAGGAGGGCCGATTCCATTGAGAAGAAACGGGACTATTGAAGGATTTAAAAAAGATTCAAAAGGAGAAACGGTTGTAACCAAGCTTTATCCGGAAACCTTAAAAACCATCGCTAAAAACGCCAATGGCGGCTATGTGTTTGGAGGAAATACGAAAGAAGTGATCGAGTTTGTTAAAAACGGGCTGGACAATCTGGAAAAAACAGATTTTGAAAGCCAGCAAATGGCCGATTTCCAATCGCAATACCAATGGTTTTTAGGCATTGCTTTTGTATTGTTACTACTGGATGTGTTCTTCCTGGAAAGAAAAACCGCCTGGGTTAAGAAGTTGAATTTATTTAATGAAAAAGAATAATGAAGAAGTTGTTTAGCTATTATTTTTTACTATTCTCTTTTGCAGTACTGGGCCAGATTAAAGACCGGAACCTGCCAAGAGGGAATGAAGCCTTTGAAGAGAAAAGTTATTCCGAAGCGGAAGCAGATTACCGTATTTCTCATTCAAAAGTACCGGCAAGAGCAACGGCTTCTTACAATTTAGGAAACGCGATTTACAGACAAAACCAGCCTGGTGAAGCCAAATTTGCCTATATGAAAGCAATTGAAACGGCAAAAGGCAAAAGACAGAAACACAAAGCATTTCACAATATCGGAAATGTATTCATGCTGGAAAAAAACTATGAAGCGGCTGTGGAAGCCTATAAAAATGCGTTGCGAAACAACCCGTTTGATGAAGAAACGCGTTACAATTATGCTTTGGCAAAGAAAAAACTGAAAGAGAATCCGCCGAAGAAAAACGATAAAAACAAAGACAAGAATAAAGATAAAGACAAAAACAAGGATCAGCAGGATAAGGACAACAAAGGAAAAGGAGACGATAAGAAAGATCAGAACAAAGACAAAGGTCAGGATAAAAAAGATGATAAAGGCGATCCTAAAAATAAAGACAACAAAGACGGGAAAGGCGATAAAGACAAACAAAATGCCCCGCCACAGTCAGGCGGTGCTTCCAGACAAAGAATGGAAAACCTGCTGGATGCGGTAAATAATGAAGAGAAGAAAATACAGGACAAGGTAAAAGCCAGAGAAGTAAAAGGCAGTCCGGTTAAAAATGAAAAAGACTGGTAAGGGATTATAGAAATTAAGGGATTGACACACAGAAAAACATTGGGATTATAAAAAAATGAAGAAATATATTTTTCTACTATTATTAAGTTTTCAGGGATTACTCGCTCAGGTACAATTTGACGCCAGTGTGAGCAAAACTTCTTTGGGAATCAACGAGCGTTTACGGGTTGATTTTACGATGAATGAAGATGGTGATAATTTTAGTCCGCCTGCTTTTGAAGGCTTCAGAGTAGTGGGCGGCCCGAATCAGGCAGTGAGCTACTCCTGGATGAACGGAAAAAAATCCTTCAACAAATCCTTTTCGTATTTTTTGATGCCGCTAAAAAAAGGAACGCTGGTTATCAAACAGGCCTCCATTGAAATTGAAGGTAAAATTTACAAAACGGCACCCATTAAAGTAACGATCACCAATGCAGTTCAGGAAGAAGTAAACCCATACAACCCACAGCAAAAAATGGGTGAGGGAATCCATTTGGTGGCAGAAATATCCAAAACCAATCCGTACATAAACGAACCGATTACGGTTGTGTACAAGCTCTATGTGAGCAATACAGCCAGCGTGCGGAACTGGAGAGAAATGGCAAGTCCGAAATACAATGATTTCTGGAGCCAGAACATCGATATTAAAAAGCTGGTTGTCGAAAACGGAAAATACAACGGAGAAGATTATCGCTATGTGGTATTGCGCAAAACAGTGCTGTATCCGCAAAAAGCCGGAAAACTGGAAATAGAACCGCTTTCTCTGGACATCGAAGTTGATTTGCCTACAGGACGCCGCGATTTCTTCGGACGAATGGAATATGCCAGCGGGAATAAAACCGTTTCTGCCGGAGCAAAATCCATTAGTGTGCGATCCTTGCCCGAAGCCGGAAAACCGGTTGATTTCTCCGGAGCTGTTGGTGACTTTGACTTTAAAGTAACCCCATCGAAAACAACCTTAAAATCCGGGGAATCGCTGGATTTAGTAGTAAGTGTTTCCGGAAAAGGAAACCTGAAACTCTTTAACCTGCCCAAACCGGTAGTGCCAAGTGCGCTGGAAATGTATGATCCGGAACACAAGGAAAAAGTAAACACGCCGCTTTCCGGTATGCAGGGTGAAATTACCGATACCTATACGATTATACCGCAATACAAAGGAAATTACCAGATCAAACCAATGGTATTCTCCTATTTTGATTTGAGTGCCAATGCCTATAAAACCATTACGTCAAAAGAAATTATGGTAAATGTGCTGGACGGACCAATGCCAACATCGGGTGATCCTCAGGTTGCTTCGGCAGAAGGCAAACAAAATGTGGTGGCAAACGACCAGTTCCAGTTTATTAAACTGAAAACCAACCTTACGGCTGTTGCCCAAAAAGACTTTTTAGGCTCCGGGCTTTTCTATTCGCTTTTGCTGGCGCCGTTTTTAATCATCCCGGTAATCGTTCTGGCGAAGAAGAAAAAAGAAGCGATAGACGGTGATGTAGCCGGTAATAAAATCCGTCAGTCAAACAAACTGGCTAAGAAATTCCTGTCGGAAGCAAACAAACAACTGGGCAGTAAGGAAGCCTTTTATGTGGCAATGGAAAAAGCCTTACACAACTTCCTGAAAGCCAAACTGCACATTGAAACCTCCGAAATGAGTAAAGAAAACATCCGGGAATTACTGCTCTCTAAAAAAGCAGCACCGGATACTGTTCAAAACTTTATCGCCTTGATGGACAGCTGCGAATTTGCCCGTTATACTCCGGCATCTGTAGGAACCATGCAGCAGGATTATGACAAAGCAGTAACCGTAATTTCCGGATTGGAAAAACAAATCAATAATTAATCGCCATGAAAAAGTTATTATATATACTACTGTTGGTAACTCAGGTATTTTGGGGACAGTCTGCTTTTGAAAAAGGAAATGATAGTTATAAAAAAGAAAAATACGAAGAGGCGGTTGCACAGTATGATCAGGTGTTAAAATCCGGTAAACAATCGGCAGAACTGTATTTTAATCTGGCAAATTCCTATTATAAAATGCATCAGGTAGCACCGGCGATTTACAACTATGAAAAAGCGCTGCTGTTAAATCCTGACGATACAGACGTTCAGACCAATTTGAAGTTTGCTCAGAAAATGACGATTGATGAAATTAAAGTCGTTCCTAAAGTGGGCTTTTCTAAAATGATAGACGACTTGTTGGATGTGTTTCATTATGAAAGCTGGGCATGGCTTGCTGTTGGGGCATCCGTATTGTTCCTGCTGTTTTTTATAGGCTATTATTTTGCCCGTATCACCGTAGTGAAAAGAATCTTTTTCTTCGGGATGTTTGTTGTGCTGCTGGGCATGTTTATCAGCATTGCTGCTGCAATAGCAGAAAGAGATCACTATAAAAACGAAAGACCTGCCATTGTTTTTGCAGAAGTAGCTCCGGTGAAAAGCGAACCGAAAACGACGGCTTCCGATGCTTTTGTACTACACGAAGGAACCAAAGTTTTTGTGATCGAATCATTGGACAATTGGAGAAAAATTCAGCTGACCGATGATACCGAAGGCTGGATCGAAAAAGACGCGATTAAAGAACTGAAATAAATTATTGCGGCGCTGAAGAAACCGGTTCTTCCGGAGTATCCATGGTCTTAAAATCGTCATACCATTCTTTTACACTTGGAAAAATAAGCTTTGAAGTTTCCTGTATCGGATTGTAAAATAAAGATTTATCCATGGTTTCCTGAGAAAGGAAATAATGGTCAATATTGACCTTCTGGAAAAGATTTAGAAGAATACTCAGGATCAGTGCCATTTTCAGCGTACCAAAAACACCGCCGGCAATAGTGTTTAACCAGCCCATCTGGGCAAAACTGGCAATTCCGGTAAAGAGCTTTGCCAGTAAAATAATACCGACAACAACCAGGATAAAAGTGAGCCCGAAAGCAATCACTTCGATATATCTGGGATTCCACGAAACATGATTCTCAATAACGGAGCGTACCAGATGGGAACATTTTATAGCCAGAATAATACCGATAATTAGGGAAACGAATGAAGCTAGAGCTACAAAAAGACCCTGGCGGAAACCCTGGATAAAACCGTATACTAAAATGGCAGCTAAAATGATATCAAAGAAAGACATGTTATGCGGGCTTGAATTTGTTACTTTTGCAAAAAAATAAAAAAATAACTATAAAATGATGAAAAAAATACTTTTTGCGCTTTTACTGATTAATATTGTTGGATGTTCCAGTGATAACGAGGGGACAAATACAGATGGTTCTGGAGCAGGAATGAAAATAAAAAGCATTTCAGAAGTAGTTTATTACGGATCTTCAACCAGTACAAAAATTGGCAATTTTGCTTATGAAGGCAATAAACTGGTAAGTTTAACCGATCCGACAGCCAATGTTGTAACAAAATTCGTATACGCTAATAATAAGATCACGCAATTTAATGTATATCAGAACAATACTTTAGTAGCCACTCAGAATGTAAGCTATGATGGCGATAACTTAAAAACAGTTATTACCGGTTCCGGAAACACAAAAACCGAATATTTTTATGAAAATGGGATCCTGAAAGCAAAAAAAGAATCCACTTTATATGGCAATACCTGGACGGAAAATGCAGGAGAAGAATATCGTTTTGATCAAAATGGAAATGTGACGCAGGTGTTGAGTACTTCGCAATATTCCACATCGACGCTAAAGAGTAAATATTTTCACGATAACAGGAATAATCCGTTTAAAGGACAAAATCCGTATCTGAAATATTTACTGGATTTTGAATCTTTTAATGTGTTTGATGCCAATAATATACTTACACAGGAAAGATACAGCAATGCAGAAAGTACGGAACCTTATGGTACAACAACCTATGAAATACAATATAACGCCAATAATTATCCTGTTGAGATTAAAAAAATCAACAGTAGCAATAATGCATTGATTGCCAAAACGACAATAGTATACAACTAGTATAAACGATTGCTAATAATCAAAATATGTCAAGAGACGAACAACTAAAAGAGCGTTGGGAAACGCTGGTCAACATACTTTCAAACCGTTTTGCCGATGGCGAAATACTGGATTTGGATGCCATCATCTATTTAATCGGAGTACAAGAACTCGGACAGCTGAAAAGAAAATTCAAAAAAGACGAAAAGCTAAACCTGATGCATATCGCTATTTGTCGTTTGCTGGAACCATACGGCTATTATGAATTTGCTTTTTTTGACGAAGACGGATGGCCGCATTATAATGTAAAAGAACAATTACCGCCTTTAAAAGCCGGAGAACAATCGGTACTGATGAAAGAAGCGATTGTAAATTATTTCCTTGAAAAGGAATTGATAGATTAAAAATCACAGCGGCAAAAACATACAGAACGGACCTTTTGAAAAGAAATTTATATGCGAAAAGCTGTGGAATCTGATTTCAAAATCCGTAAATTTGCCCTTTATTGAAAGACCGATGATTGATAAGATAAAAGAATACATAGGCGAAGCGCAGGCTTTTACTACAGATAATAAAGAAACCCTCGAAACATTTCGAATCAAATTTTTAGGAAGCAAAGGACTTCTTAAAGATTTATTTGCGGAATTCAAAAACGTGCCAAACGACCAGAAAAAAGAATTTGGACAGGTGATCAACTTATTAAAGACTACTGCAGAGGATAAAGTAAAATCCATTCAGGACGCTTTGGAAAGTAAAGAAGAAGCAAAAGGAATGTATGGGGATTTATCACGTCCGGGAGAACCTTTGGTTATCGGATCGCGTCACCCTATTTCAATTGTAAAAAATCAAATCGTTGATATTTTCTCCAATATCGGATTCAATGTTTCCGAAGGACCGGAAATTGAAGACGACTGGCATAACTTTACCGCATTGAACCTTCCGGAATACCATCCGGCAAGAGACATGCAGGATACCTTCTTTATCCAGACAAACCCTGATATTTTGCTGCGCACGCACACCTCATCTGTTCAGGTACGTTATATGGAAGAAAACAAACCGCCGATCCGTACGATTTCACCGGGAAGAGTTTTCCGTAATGAAGCGGTTTCCTCCCGTTCCCACTGTATTTTTCACCAGGTGGAAGGATTGTATATTGACCAGAATGTATCTTTTGCCGATTTAAAGCAAACCTTGCTGTATTTCACAAAAGAGATGTTCGGAAAATCAAAGATCCGTTTGCGTCCGTCGTATTTCCCGTTTACCGAGCCAAGTGCTGAGGTGGATATTTACTGGGGACTGAAAACGGAAACCGATTACCGTATTACAAAAGGAACCGGATGGCTGGAAATTATGGGCTGCGGAATGGTAGACCCTAACGTATTGAAAAATTGCGGCATCGATGCCGATAAATATAACGGATTTGCTTTCGGTATGGGAATAGAACGTATTGCCATGTTGTTATACCAAATCGGAGATATTCGTATGTTCTATGAAAATGACGTACGATTCTTGGAGCAGTTTAAATCCAGTATTTAAAACACCATAATGACGAACAGCCTGTATTGCGGGCTGTTCGTTTTATTTTTTATTCACGTTCTTCTGACGCTCAGAAGCCTTTTATAGTATCCTTGCAATGAAAAAAGACATCACAATCCCAAAAGTAGAAAACGTTTATGTAGCCGCTATTCAGGAGTGGAATGACGACTTTATGGAAAATTCCTGGTATGCCTATTTAATCAATGACGGTGAGGCAACTTTAGAAATGGCAATAGTTGTTTCCAAAGCATACGGGCTGATCGATGGGGAAGAACGAAAAACAGGAACGTTTCGCCATGCTTTTAAGGAAGTATTGCCCAACTCGGCTGTAAAAATAGAATTGCTGGAAAACAACGTTTTGCAGCTCAACAATGAATTCATGCTTACCTTCTTTATCGGAGGTACACTTTACGATAAAAACTACGTTTTTAGAGCCAATACCATCGATAAAAGTGCTTTAACGGAATTGCCGGTGTTGACAAAACAAGGGATTTTAGGGAAGTAAATTGTTTTTATAATTGGTCTGTTCAGGAAAATTTCACAACTTTATAGAAATTTTACAGCACCATTATAATGAAAAAGCACGCTTTACTTTTCCTCTTTTTACTACAAACGCTTACCACTTTTTCTCAGAAAAACGATTACGCACAGTATGTGAATCCGTTTATAGGAACCGGCGGGCACGGACATTCCTTTCCCGGAGCAACTGTTCCGTTCGGAATGGTGCAGCTATCACCCGATACCCGTATTGACGGAAGCTGGGACGGCTGCGGCGGTTATCATTATTCCGATCCGGTGATCTACGGCTTTTCGCATACCCACCTTAACGGTACCGGAGTGTCCGATTTTGGCGATATCATGCTGATGCCTACGATGGGCGAACCGGCTTTGGAAAACAAAGATTATGCGTCGGCATTTTCACATAAAAACGAAAAAGCAACTGCCGGTTTTTATGCCGTAAAATTAGACAAACACAACATCAATGTGAGCCTGACCGCTGCGACTAGAGTCGGTTTCCATGAATACACCTTCAATCAGGCCGGTAAAGCCAATGTTATCCTGGACCTGAATCACCGCGACAAACTGCTGATGGGTGATGTCCGGATCATCAACAGCCATACGGTTGAGGTTTTGCGAAGAAGCGAAGCCTGGGCGACAGACCAATATGTTTTTGCGCGTATTGAATTCAGCCAGCCGATGCAGATTACCAAAGTCCGCAACAATGCCTTTGCTCCGGCAAAAATTACCGATACCTTTTTCGCCGGAAGCCAACTGGCGATCAGCTTTAGTAAAGACGTTAAAAAAGGAGAAAAAATATTGGTAAAAGTGGCGCTTTCGCCCACAAGCTACGAAGGTGCTGCCAAAAACATGACGGCAGAAATTCCGGACTGGGATTTCGGGAAAGTAAAAAAACAGGCAGAACAGCTCTGGAATAAAGAACTGTCCCGGATTGAAATAAGTACTTCCGACAAGGAAAAACAAACCATTTTCTATACGGCATTGTACCACACGATGATGCAGCCCAACATTGCGATGGACGTGGACGGCATGTACCGCGGACGTGACAATAAAATCCATAAAGCCGACGGCTTCGACTATTATACCGTTTTCTCCCTTTGGGATACCTTCCGCGGAGCGCATCCGTTGTATACCCTGATCGATAAAAAAAGAACCTCCGATTATATCAATACGTTCCTGAAACAATATGAACAGGGCGGACGGCTGCCGGTTTGGGAACTTGCTTCCAATGAAACCGACTGTATGATCGGATACCATTCCGTTTCGGTAATTGCCGATGCGATGGCAAAAGGAATAAGCGGTTTTGATTACAACAAAGCCTTTGAAGCGGCAAAACACAGCGCGATGCTCGACCATTTAGGACTGGATGCCTACAAGAAAAACGGATTTATCAGTATAGATGACGAACACGAAAGCGTTTCCAAAACACTGGAGTATGCCTACGACGACTGGTGTATTGCCCAAATGGCCATGCAGCTGAACAAACCGGATGACTACCGGTATTTTATGAAACGTTCCCAAAACTGGAAAAATATTTTTGACAGCCAGACAGGATTTATGCGTCCGAAGAAAAATGGCGGCTGGGACAAACCGTTTGACCCGAGGGAAGTGAATAACAATTTTACCGAAGGCAATAGCTGGCAGTACTCCTTTTTTGTGCCTCAGGACATCAGCGGTATGATTGAAGCTTATGGCGGAAAAGAAAAATTTGAAGCCAAACTCGATGAAATGTTTACCGCTCCGTCAGCAACTACCGGAAGAGAACAGGCCGATATTACCGGGCTTATCGGGCAGTATGCACACGGAAACGAACCGAGTCACCACATGGCCTATCTGTATAACTACATTGGCAAACCGGAAAAGACACAGCAAAAAGTACACTACATCCTGGATGAATTTTATAAGAACACACCGGACGGACTGATCGGGAATGAAGACTGCGGACAAATGAGTGCGTGGTATGTGCTGAGCAGTATGGGAATTTATGCGGTAACACCGGGAATGCCTTTGTGGAGTACGACCAGGCCGTATTTTGACAAAATCAAAATTAATTTTGAAGACGGAACGTCCAAAACAATTACGAAGGATACTCCGGCGGAAACATTAAAAAACATAGGACTAAACAAGGAAATTGTGGTGCTGAACTTAAATCCGAAAGATAAAATTGTTCCGGTTCCGGCAATTGAGGCAGAAGGTAAGGCCTTTAAAGACAAACTCACGATTGCCATAACCGCAGGCAGTAAAGATGCTAAAATATATTATTCCGACAGTTCTAAGCCGGGTACAGGCTTTAGTGTTTACACAAAACCGTTTGTCATTGAAAAATCGGCGGTGATCAAAGCCTATGCAGAAATTAAAGGACAAAAAAGCAATGTAGTGACCGCTTCCTATTTTAAAAAAGACAACAATTGGACAATAGCCCTTACATCAAAATACAATCCGCAATACCATGCCGGCGGACCGGAAGGACTGATCGATGGGATTTTAGGAACTGAAAACTGGCGAAAAGGCGACTGGCAGGGATATCAGGGACAGGATTTTGAAGCGGTTATCGATTTGAAAAAACAAAGACCGGTTTCTGCAATAACCGCCCGTTTTCTGCAGGACAGCCGCGCCTGGATTGTAATGCCTGTTAAAGTGGAATTCTATTTATCGGACGATAATGTAAACTTTAAACTGGCGGCAACGGTTGAAAATACGTTAAATCCAAAAGTAACCGACAATACGATCATTCCTTTTAAAGCGAACACAAAACAGGCAAAAGCCCGCTATGTGAAAATCATCGCCTACAATTATGGTAAACTGCCGGAATGGCATCAGGGAGCCGGAGGGGATGCCTATATTTTTATTGATGAAATACAAATACAATAATCAGCCTTAGGGTAAAAAAAAAGCAAGTCTTAAACGGACTTGCTTTTTTTATAGGCGGTTATTCTTTGACCGGGAATAAGAGCGATGCAATTACCGAAAGAATCAAAATACTGCCCACAATGAGCAGGGATACCGGTGACGATATGTGAAAGATCGGAGCGATAAGCATCTTGATACCGATAAAACTCAATATAATCGCTAATCCGTACTTCAAACGGCTAAACATATACATGAAGTTGGCTAAAAGAAAATAAAGCGCTCTAAGGCCTAAAATAGCGAATATGTTCGACGTGTAAAGGATAAACGGATCGTTTGGCGCAATGGCAAAAATGGCCGGAATACTGTCCACGGCAAAAATCAGGTCGGTAAACTCAATAAC
The DNA here is from genome assembly GCF_002379575.1 of Flavobacterium sp. UBA4197. Classification (NCBI taxonomy): domain Bacteria; kingdom Pseudomonadati; phylum Bacteroidota; class Flavobacteriia; order Flavobacteriales; family Flavobacteriaceae; genus Flavobacterium; species Flavobacterium sp. UBA4197. The sequence continues at coordinate 81,797 of NZ_DFUB01000026.1, read as the reverse complement.
AGCCACAACAACCAGTAAAGGCGTTGCCATTTTAATACCGTTTTTAACGGTAAAGAATTTATCGCCGTCATAGTTTTCGCTTACTTTAAAAAAGCGGTGTATCAGTCTTGCACCCGGACTTTTGGTAAAATCTTTATCACCGTCGTCACTGTCTTCTGCAAACCAGGATTTGATTCCCGCATAAATAAGGAAAATACCAAAAACGGTCAGGATAACATTAATTTTTGCCGCATGTCCGAAAAGGATCATTTCCGGTAAATACGTCATGTTGATCAGCTCCACACCGGTGAAGATAAAGATAGCACGGAAAACCAATGCCCCGATAATCCCCCAAAACAGTACTTTGTGATGCAGTTCTTTGGGAACATTAAAAAATCCGAAAACGAGTATGAATACAAAGAGGTTGTCCACCGAAAGCGCTTTTTCAATCCAGTATGCCGACTGGAACTGGGTAAACTGCTCCAATCCCATATAGTAATAAATGACCCCACTGAATCCCATCGCGAGTGAAATCCATACGATGGACCATGCTAAAGCCTCTCTGTTAGAAACCACATGGCTGTTTTTGTTAAAAACGCCCAGGTCAAGTAAGAGCATTACAAGGATAATAATCGAAAAGGCGGTAAGAATTCCCGGATGGTTAATTAAGTGGTCCATAATGTTGTCTTTAATTTTGTGCGAAAATAAAACTTCTTTTTTTCTCCAAGGGAAAAGATTGTAAATATCTTGTAATCAGTATTTTGTAGTGCTGTTTTGATGAGGCTGTCAAAAAAGTACAGCACAAAAAAAAAGAATTTAATACATTGTAATCCAGTGTTTTAAATTCTTTTTTGGGGTCCGGAAACGGTAAAATCTCCGGTAACGTGAAAAATGAAAAAAATTAATCTAATTTTTCCGTTAGCTTTTTAAATACTTTTTTAGGCTCTTTTCCTTCATATAAAATGTCGTAAACCGCATCTATTATTGGGGTTTTGGCCTTATATTCCTCATTCAGCTTATACGCGCTTTTAGTGGCATAATAGCCTTCGGCTACCATGCTCATTTCCATCTGGGCAGATTTTACAGTATAGCCTTTCCCGATCATGTTCCCAAACATTCTGTTACGCGAGAAAACGGAATAACCGGTAACCAGCAAGTCACCCAGGTAAGCAGAATCGTTGATGTTGCGTTTCATTTTGTGAACCTTCTTGATGAATTTCTTCATCTCGCGGATAGCGTTGCTCATCAGTAACGCCTGGAAATTATCGCCATAGCCCAGACCATGTGCAATACCGGCAGCGATAGAATAGATATTTTTAAGCATTGCGGCATATTCCGTACCGACAATATCATCAGAAATTTTAGTTTTGATATAATGGCTGTTCAGGTTTTTAGCCATTACTTTTGCCGTTTTGGTATCTCCGCAGGCAATCGTTAAATAGGAAAGACGCTCCAATGCCACTTCTTCTGCATGGCAGGGACCGGTAATAACGCCAATATTATCATAAGGAATATCGTACACACTGTGAAAGTGTTCGCCAACGATTAAACTCGTTTCCGGTACGATACCTTTAATGGCCGAAAAAATAACTTTATCCTGCAGGCTAACCGTTAGTTTTTCCAGTTCACCGCTCAAAAAAGCCGATGGAATGGCAAAAATCACATAATCGGCATAGGCAACCGCCTCGTTAATATCGTCTGTTAAGATTAGTTTATTGGTATCGAATTCAACGGAACTCAAGTAATTCGGATTGTGTCTGTTTTGTTTGATATGTTCAATAGCATAGGTACTTCTCATGTACCAGGCTATTTCTGAAAGATTTACGCACAACATCTTTGCAATGGCCGTAGCCCAACTTCCCCCGCCTATTACTGCAAATTTCGGATTGTCACTCATTATCATTTTTGTTTGTGAATCCAAATGTACTTAAAAACATAGGAACAACAAAGTATCGATTGTAAAGAAATCAGAACGGAAAGAGAAAGCTAAAAAAATCAAAACCAAAAAAGTGGCACGCAAATTGGATATCGTTACTTAAATTAAAAAAGGAGACTTATGAAAACGATAAAATTACTCTTAGCCCTGCTAATGATACCGCTCACATTTTCATCTTGTACAGTGGCAGAATATGGTGATGATTATGTAGATGACGGTGCGACTTTACCGCAGTTAATGCAGCGATATGAATTGTGGTATGTGGATTATGAAAGAACAACAGGCCCCGGTGATATTCCTTTTTTATCAAGAGCGTTTACCCTTTCGCTGGTAAACGGAACCCTGTTTGCAAACAATAACCTTGTGGGGATCGGTTCCACCGGAAACGGCTTTGGTATCAATGTGGGATATTATGATTTTTATCCGGGTGAAGTGCGTTTCTTTCACAACGTTTACGGACAGTATAACTTAGAGGTTACCCGTTTGAGTGCCAATGAAATCCGGCTGTACAACCGCAACCTGAATACATCCTATTATCTGGTAGGCTATCAGCGCAACAGCTTTGATTACAACCGTTTGTTTTATGATAATATTACCTATTTCCTGCAGGAATATAAAGCCTGGGAAAAAGTATATACCAGTAACGTAGGGGCGCTGAACGATTTTGACCACGAAAACTTCGTACAGTTTTTATCCGGCGGGAATAATTTCCGTTCTTCACAGGATGCTCCCGGTACTCCGGTTAATAATATCTATTGGGATTTTACAGGGCTTTACGGGATTCAGCAAGTGCCCGGTAACCCGTATCAGAAAATTTTAACATTAGATTATGATTTCTGGGGCAATGAAGGCTTTAGATTGACCGTTATTAATGACAGCAGGATTCGATTGTTTCACCAGGCATCCGGTACTACTTATGAATTTCAGGGAAGAGGATTTATTCAATACCTGAAAGAAGGCGGGATGAAGAGAGTGAAGCAGCAGGACCTCAAGTTAAGTTAATTAAAATAGTTACTATTTTTTGTTTTTGGTGAAGAAAGGCGCTCTGAATATAATTCAGGAGCGCCTTTCGTTTTTAAGTCGTGTTATAAAAAAGCTTTAGTAGCTCATTTCCACAATTTCGCGGACTTTATCTAAAGTGATGTTCTGGCGTTCTCCCATGGCTTTCCAGCCTCTCTGGTCAAAACGTTCCACAATAAAATCGGCTGTTTTTTTATAATCCGGGGTATAATTGGAAATCTTGGTTTCCATACCCATTATATGGAAAAACTGAACTGTTTTTTCAATTGCCTGTAAGGCTTTTTCTTCAACGGTAGTACCGGTAACATTCCAGATGCGTTCGCCGTACTGTGCTAATTTTTCTTTTTTGGTTTCAAATAAGGCACGGTACAGATTCGGGCCAATGATGGCCAGTGTTCTGGCATGGTCAATTTCGTATAAAGCGGTTAACTCATGTCCGATCATGTGTGTGGCCCAGTCGGTTGGAACACCTTTCTGGATCAGACCGTTTAAAGCCATCGTACAGCTCCACATAAAATTGGAAGCCAGTTTGTAATCTGTCGGATTGTCCGCCACACCCGGACCAATTTCAATTAAAGTCTGCAGGATACCTTCGGCAATGCGGTCCTGTAAAAGCGCATCATGAGGATAGGTAAGGTATTGCTCCATCACGTGGGTATAGGCATCAATCACTCCGTTCTGCAATTGTCTTTTCGGTAAAGAAGCAATAACGGTAGGATCACAGATGGAAAATTTCGGAAACAGTGCCGAACCGCCAAACGACAGTTTTTCCTGTGTTTCATTGATCGTGATAACGGCTCCGGAATTCATTTCGCTTCCTGTTGCCGGTAAGGTCAATACCGTTCCAAACGGCATGGCGTTTTCCTTGATTAAAAGTCTTTTGTGAAGAATTTCCATAGGATTGCCTTCGAAGTTAACGGCTGCCGAAATGAATTTAACACCGTCAATCACAGATCCGCCGCCAACAGCCAGGATAAAATCCAGCTTCTGCTCTTTAATAACCGCAACAGCTTTCATTAATGTTTCATAACGGGGATTTGGTTCAATACCTCCGAATTCTACGATTTCAAAACCGCTTAAAGCCGTTTTTACCTGATCGTAAACACCGTTTTTGAAAATGCTGCCACCACCGTAAGCCAGTAATATTTTACTGTTTTGCGGAACCAGCTGGGCTAATTTTTCAGTTTGTCCTTTTCCAAAGACTAAATTGGTAGGATTATATAGTTCAAAATTTAACATAGCGATTTTGATTTGAATTATTTACAGTTCAAATTTAGGGAAGATTATTCCAATCACTTTTAAAACTATGTTAATAGAAAATAAAAAAATAACGCTGATTGTCAGCGTGTAAAGGTTATTTTTTATAGAAAATATTGTGGTCGATATACTCCCAAACCTTGCCGGGCAGCATGGGGGTAATGTTTTTTCCTTTTTTGATGTTCTCCCGGATAAAGGTAGAGGAAAGCTCAATGACCGGAGCACCGACTCTGTGGATTTTCGGGTGATTGATGAACTCGCCGGAAACAATTTCGGACGAAATTCTCGGATAGACATAAATGTTGTGATTGTTCAGGATCACTTCATAGTTTTTCCATTTGTGCAGCGAATTCAGATTGTCTTCACCCATAATCAGTGAAAATTCGTGCTGCGGATATTTTTCCTGCAAATGTGCCAGCGTATTAACCGTATAATTGGGCTGAGAGAGCTTAAACTCAATGTCGGAAGGCTTTATTTTGGGATATTCGGATGTTGCTAAAAAGACCATTTGCAGCCGATGGTGATCGTCCAGTAAGGTGTTTTTCTTTTTGTGGGGATTGTGTGGTGTTACAATCATCCAGATCTGATCCATATCGGTATTTTCTGCCATGTGATTGGCAATAATCAGGTGGCCGATATGGATGGGGTTGAACGTTCCGAAATAAAGCCCTATTTTCATTTGCAGCGTTATTTTATGAATGTATTCCGATAATAAAGGGAAACTATTTTACAAAATCTCTAACCAGTTCGTATGCTTCCTGTTTGGCAGTGTCCAGATCATAGTTTTTTATGATTTTGTCAAACTGCGGCGCTGTAGCCAGCTCAACAGATGCCTTGGCGATACGCATGTTGATCTTGTCTTCACTTTCGGTAGAACGTTTTTTCAAACGGATCTTTAATTCGTCAATACTCGGAGGTTTCACAAAAACCGCTAAGGTTTCGTCTGGAAACTTTTTCTTGATACGCAATCCGCCGGCAACGTCAATGTCGAAAATAACATTTTTGCCTTTGGCCCAGATGCGTTCCACTTCGGTTTTTAAAGTACCGTAAAAATTATCGCGGTAAACTTCTTCCCACTCTAAAAAATCTTCGGCTTTAATGTGTTGTTTGAAGCTTTCCAGCGAAATGAAATAATAATCGGTTCCGTTTATTTCTTCACCTCTTGGGGCGCGGGAAGTAGCCGAAATTGAAAATTCAAGGTTCAGATCTTCTTTGCCCAATAAGTGTCTTACAATTGTTGTTTTTCCGGAACCGGACGGTGCTGAAAAAACAATTAGTTTTCCTCCTGTATTCATGCTGTTGTATTGTGAAGTTTTAGCTGTTATAAAACATTTAAAACCTGTTCTTTAATTTTTTCTAATTCGTCTTTCATCTGAACGACCAGTTTCTGCATTCCGGCATGATTCGATTTGGAACCCATAGTGTTGATTTCACGTCCCATTTCCTGAGTGATGAATCCCAGTTTTCTACCGTTTGCTTCCTGCCCGGAAAGGGTTTCCAGGAAATAATCCAGATGGTTGGTCAGGCGGACTTTTTCTTCCGTGACATCTAATTTTTCAAGATAATATATAAGCTCCTGCTCAAATCGGTTTTCGTCAACATTGACCTGCAATTCCGAAATAGCATGCTGCAAACGTTCTTTGATTGCCTGGATTCTTTCCGGATCTAAAACCAGTGCCTGCTCCATAAAACTGCGGATGTTGGCAATTCTCAAACGGAATTCTTTTTCCAGTGAAGCGCCTTCATCTTTTCGGAAATTATTGATGTTAACCAATGCTTCCGTTACCACATTCTGGATGTGTTTCCATTCGTTTTCGTCAATTTCATCCCGTTCTGTTTTTAAGGCATCCGGCATCCGAACCGCCATTTTCATCAATTCGGTAATGTCGGCATCCGGAAGGATATCGCGCATCTGATTCATATACGCTTTTACAATCGGGGCGTTAACTTTTGTTGACGTTTCTTCTCCGGTAACTTCAATGTATAGGGAGAAATCAACTTTTCCGCGTTCCAGCTGTTGTGCAATCTGATTGCGAAGTCCCAATTCCATTTCGCGAAAAACAGAAGGCATACGAACGTTAAGGTCGAGCCCTTTACTGTTTAAAGACTTAATTTCTATAGTAATTTTTTTGGTTGGCAATTGCAAAGAAGCCTTGCCGAAACCAGTCATCGATTGTATCATATAAAAATGTAATAGCTACAAATGTACTAAAAAGAGTTCAGTATGTTAAAAAAGTTAAGTAATCCCTTTTTTGTCAGCTTGTTTCTCCTTTTTCTGCGTAACCAGATAAACGCCTAAAAAGATTAAAAGGGAGGAGCCTATTTTTACCCAGCTCAACTCGTCTTTGCCCAGGCTTATTGCAAAAATGGAAGCGAAAAAAGGCTGCAGGTAAATAAAAACCGCAACGGTTGTGGGTTTTAACTCTTTCATGGATAGCAAGTTGAGTAAATACGTCAGGAAGGTGGAAACCACAATCACAAAACCGATTTTCCAATAGACGCTAAGCGGCATACTGTGCCATTCGATTTGCTGGAACTCCTCCCATCCGAAAGGAATTACCATTATAAAACCAAAAAGATAAATCCATTTCACAAAGGTGTACGGACTGTATTTGTCCATTAATTTTTTAACCAGGATAAGGTAAAAACCATAAGAAACGGCATTTACAAAGACTAAAAAGTTACCCAGGGCGGCATTTGGGGCGTTAATCATCGACTTTCCGTAAAGAATCAAAAGTACCGTTCCGGCAAGTCCCAGGAAAATACCGGCTACTTTTTGCCGCTGCATGCGTTCCCGCATAATAATAGCCGACAAAACCAGAACGATCATGGGCGTGGTGACCATTAAAACGGCACCCATAATGGGAGAAGTATAGCTTAATCCCTTAAAAAAAGTAAGCATGTTAAACGCCACGCCAAAAAAGGCGGCAGCAATAATCCGGAAGAAATCCTTTTTGTCGATTTTTTGTTTTTTGGCAGGGTTGAGCCGGTTAATTCCTATCGAAGCCAGCCAGAACAATAAGGTTGAACCGCCTACGCGCATAAAAATAAAACCGAAAGCATCCACATAAGCAGGCATGACATCCTTGGCAATCGTAAAGGTCACCCCATAAATGATCGCTACCGTCCAGGCAGCCATCAAGGCATAAGTACGTTTGCTCATTTAGCCCAGGAATGCAATAGCTGCGGCAACCACTTTAGGGCTGTTTCCCACAAAAGCTTTTCCGTCAATAAGAATAACCGGACGGCTTAAAAAAGTATAATGCTCTAAAATATACCGTTTGTAATCGGCCTCTGTCAGGACTTCATCTTTTAAACCCATTTCTTTATACAGTTTGGCTCTTTTGCTGAAAAGCACTTCATAATTACCGGTAATGGTATGGATTTCTTCCAGTTGTTTTACCGTCATAGGAGCTTCTTTAATGTCCTGTAATTCGAAAGTGTCCAGATTTGGAAGGGATTTTAAAATGCGTTTGCAGGTATCGCAGGTTTTTAAATGGTATATTTTTCTCATGATAATTGTCAAAAAAATGTTGCTGCAAAAATAGTAAGAAACTTAACGAATATAAGCGAATCGGATTCATTTTTAGTTTCTGGAGAAACCGGCTCTTTTTTGAATTTATCTTTTGACTACATTAGCGGAAAAGAAAAGTATGAAAACAAGTTTTGATATTTCAAGAAACAGCAGGGATAAACTTTTAGCTGTTTTGGAAAGCCATTCTCTGGAACAACTCAATAAAGTACCGGCCGGATTTAGTAATAACCTGATCTGGAATATTGCCCATATTGTGGTGGTACAGCAAATGCTGGTATATAAATTATCCGGATTGCAGATGCAGGTATCGGATGAAATGGTGGAAAAATACAAACGCGGCACAAAACCGGAAGCAGATGTTACTGCGGCAGAAGTGGAAGCGGTTAAAAAACTGCTGCACACCACTATCGATACCACCGAAAAGGATTATAATACCGGGCTGTTTCAGGAGTATACCGAATTTAAAACGATGTCAGGTTTTGTGATTAAAAACGCTGCAGAAGCGATTGAATTCAATAATTACCATGAAGGTATTCATACGGGTATTATCATGAGCATCCGCAAGTTTATTTAAGGATCAGATAAGGTTCCAGCTCATCATAGGATAAGAGCAGTTCCCGCGGGCCGTCAACATAAGGAGCGATTTCGTAAGTGTTGTAGTAAAGGATCAGGCCTTTATCGGAGAAAACATACGTTTGCGGCAATTGAAAAACCTCGTCTTCAAACATCAGTCCGCCTTCGTTAATAGGTTTGTTTGCCGGTATTTTGAATTTCTCGCGGAACTTTTTCTCTGCAAAAGCGGTTAGTCCTTTTTTATCTTTTAAAAAGTCTTTTTCTGTAATGGTCTTTCCGGTTTCGGCATGAACAAGAATGGAGCGTAAACCGCTATATCCGTGGGCACCGCCGGTAAAGGTGTAATGTTTTAAAGTGATGTTGATAACCTTGTCCGAATGATAGGCTATTTGTCCGTCAATACTGGCTTCCCATACCGGCATGTGGTCATCCGGGAATTGGGTGGTCACATCCGTATACGATTTGATGAATAAATCCATCAGCTGGGTGTAGTTGGAAGCATTGTATGGTTTTTCGCCAAAATAGATAATCTCCCGTACCGTATTGAATACGGCATTGTTGATGCTGTCCTCAACTACAGGACTGTTTTCGGCTATAGGAACATTGATTTTTACCTGAGTACAGGAGGAATCACAAGGTGTTTTACTCTGTTTTTCATATACGATATTCTCGAATTGTATTTCTTTTTTTTGGCAGCTGACTGTTAAAAGTCCGATTAGAAGAAAATAAGCGATATGTTTCATGGTAAAAATGTGTTAATAATTCATAAAGGTACAATTTTCTATATTGTCAACAGAAAATAAAGGGTAAATTTGCTTAGTTTATTTGGTAAATAAAGAACAGATTTATGAGATTTAATACAAAAGCTATACATGGTGGTCAGCACCATGATCCCAGTACAGGGGCTGTAATGCCGCCTGTATATCAGACCTCTACGTATGTACAGACAAGTCCTGGTGTGCCTTTGAATGAGTACGAATACAGCCGTGCGGCGAATCCTACAAGAACGGCTTTGGAAAATGCCTTAGCCAGTATTGAAAACGGAACACGCGGTTTGGCTTTTTCTTCAGGTCTTGCGGCTACCGATTGCGTTTTGAGATCGTTAAAAGCAGGTGATGAGGTAATTGCAATGGACGATTTATACGGTGGAACATACAGAATGTTTACCCGTATCTATAAAGATTCCGGAATTGTTTTCCATTTTGTGGATATGAATGATCTGGAAAAATTCGAATCGTTGATTAATGCCAATACCAAATTGGTTTGGGTGGAAACACCAACGAATCCTTTGATGAAACTGGCCGATATTGCAGCTATTGCAACCATTACGCAAAAACATAAAATCATTTTTGCAGTCGATAATACGTTTGCAACACCTTATCTTCAAAAACCATTGGATCTGGGAGCGGATATTGTAATGCACTCGGCTACAAAATATTTAGGAGGACACTCCGATGTGATTGCCGGAGCGTTGATTGTGAAAGATAAAGCATTGGGTGACCAATTGCATTTTCAGCAATTTGCAACCGGAGCCACATTAGGACCACAGGATTCGTTCCTGGTACTAAGAGGAATTAAAACCCTGCATTTAAGAGTACAGAGACATTGTGAAAACGGTGCTAAAGTAGCGGAATTTTTAGTGAACCATCCTAAGGTTGAAAAAGTGTATTACCCTGGACTGGAATCACATCCTTTTCATGAAATTGCTAAAAAACAAATGATTGGCGGTTTTGGCGGAATGGTAACATTTACGTTCAAGTCCGGCAAGAAAGAAGATGCGATTGACTTCCTTGAAAAAGTGGCAGTATTCACTTTGGCGGAATCATTAGGCGGAGTAGAATCGTTAGCGAACCATCCGGCCTTAATGACGCATGCTTCGATACCGGAAGACAAACGTAAGGAAATTGGTATTTCGGATGATCTGGTACGTTTGAGCGTTGGGGTAGAGGATATCGATGATCTTATCGAAGACTTAAAACAGGCTTTAGCATAAGCGCCATTAAAATACAAGCACAAAAAAACCGGGAATCTCTCCCGGTTTTTTTATTGTTATCGTGTACTGTTAATTCAGGTAGTAGATATAACCTACGTTTAACCAGACTAACCAGTCGTTTGCTTTGTTTTCTGTGTAGATGTTCGGATCAGGATTTAAACCGTCAACCCAGTTGGAGAAATAATACTGGAAACGTAAATCAATCATTAAATCCGATAATTCCGTTAGTTTATAACGTGTTCCGACACTGGAAACGATTGACCATGCATTGCCACCGTCATTTTTCACAGCGCCCATATATTTTGTAGGCGTTACATTAGGATTGGTACCCAGGTTTGGCCCTAAAGTAGAATACGCTTCGGTATCGTAAAAGCTGAAATGTGCACCCAGACTCACAAACGGAGCCCATGCACCCGGAGTAACGGAGAAATCACGAATACTCAAAGGGAAATATTCCAGCTGCATTCCAACGTCGGTTACAGCAGTCGAACCTCGCATCCCTCTAAGCTGATTGGCCATAACAGACTGTTTGCTGTCCTGTACCCATTGCCCGAAATGTTTCAGTTTTGTTTTGCTGTATGATAATTCTGTACGAAGTTTGAAGTGATCGTTGAAATATGTTTCAGGAGTATAACAATTACACTCGGCGCGGTATGAAAAGTTGAGATAATGCACAATACCAACTCCAAAACCGGTATTACCGGCATCGGTTTTAAAATCGCTTCTTTCTCCATAATCAGACTGGAAAGCCACAGGACCGGCGATAACCCCAATTTCATGAGAAAAACCAAACTGAGCTTTTACGGAATAACTGGTTCCTAAAGCCAGAGCTAATAGGAGGTTTACAATTTTTCTAGGCATTTTCACTAAAAAATAATAACTTTTCTTGACAAATATATAAAAACATATTTCACCGTAATAAAAAAATGATAATATGTTGAAAATATAATGGATAAAACCAAAATGTTGCTTTGAGGTTAACAAAACAATCCTTCTTTTTAAAGATAGTGAATCTTTGTGATAAGAATTATACAAAAGAGAAAATAATTGCGTTTTAGTCTATATTTGTAAATCAATATTCCGTTAATGAAAAAAACACTTTATATTTTTTTAATACTGATTACCACTGTTAGTTCATTCGCCCAGCAAAATCAATTGTGGAGAGGTTTTTTTTCGTATGCGGAAGTAACTGATATTGCAGCAACTCCAATACGGGTTTTTACGTCTTCTGAAAATGCGGTTTTCTCGAAAAGCCTGATTACAAATGAACTGAAGACCACCACATCAATTAACGGACTTAAAGCCGAAACGATAACGGCTTTGCATTTTAGTGTCACGAAGAATAAAACATTTGTCGGGAATAATAACGGCTTGCTGCTGATTGTCAATGAAGCGGACGGCAGCATTTTTAATGTTGTGGATATTGTGAACAAGCCTTCAATAGCACCCAATAAGAAAAAAATAAACCACCTGTATGAAAGTGACGGAAAGCTTTATATTTCCTGCGATTTCGGAGTATGTGTGTACAATCTTGCCACTTCAGAGTTTGGTGATACCTATTTTATTGGTCCGGCCGGACAGGAAGTGGAAGTTTTGCAAACCACTATATTTAACGGTTTCATCTATGCCGTAACCCGGAATAATGGTATCCGTAGAGCAAGTGTGGGGAATCCCAATTTAGTGGATTTTGCACAATGGCAGGAATTTGATTCCGGAAGCTGGCTGGGAGCGGTGACCTTAAACAATAAATTATTCCTGGCGAATACCAATAACCGTATTTACAGTTATACCAATGCGGCCATCCAGGAAGTTTATACCACCGGACAACAGGCTGTCGATTTTAAGGCTGCCAATGATAAACTGGTGTATACCTCGGCAAATCATGTTTATGTTTTTGATAATGTAATGGTCTTGCAGGCGCATATTACCCAGATTCCGGATGTCGTAACAACCTTTACCTGTGCTGTTGCTGCCGGGAACAATATTTTTATCGGGACAAAAGACAGGGGAATGTTCAGTACAACGGTATTGAACCCGATGAGCTTTGAGAATAACACCCCGAACGGACCTTTTAAAAACAGGATCTTTTCACTGAAAAAAGCGCCGAGTGCTTTATGGGCAGTGTATGGAGATTATACCAGAACCTATAATCCGTATCCGTTGGATTCTTACGGGATCAGTAAGTTTGTGGACAATGTCGGCTGGTCGTTAATTCCCTATGAAAACCTGGCAGAGGCAAAATCACTGAGCCGTATTGCGGTTAACCCGAATAACGAGAACCAGGTTTTTGTAAGTTCCTTTTATTCCGGACTTTTAAAGATAGAAGGCAACAGTTTGTCCGCTCTTTACACCAATTTGAATACCGGAACAAACGGACTGGAATCATTGTTGCCGCCGCCGGTTAATGATGTAAGGGTAAACGGACCGGCTTTTGATAAAAAAGGAAACCTGTGGATGACAAACAGCAGGGTCAACAAAGGCTTAAAAGTTTTAAAGACCGATAACCAATGGGCTTCTTACGATTTGAGCAATGTAACGGTAGCGCCCAAAGACGATAGTTACAGTACTATTGTTGTAGATAAGAACAATACCAAATGGATCCCGTCTTTATATAATGGGGTGATTGCCTTTAATGAAAACTACGGGAACAAATTTATACTGATCAAAACAGGTGCCGATGAGGGAAATCTTCCGGATAATGATGTGAGAGCAGTGGCAATCGATACGAAGAACCAATTGTGGATCGGTACCTATAAAGGGTTGAGAATATTGCCGAGTGTCGATCGGTTTTTAACTGAAACAACACTAACAACAAATGCGATTATCATTCTGGAAGACAATCTGGCTCAGGAGCTTTTCTATCAGCAGAGTATCACGGATATTGCTGTGGACGGGTCCAATAATAAATGGATAGCGATTGCAGATGCCGGTGTTTTTCAGGTTTCTCCAAACGGACAAAGTGTACTGCACAAGTTTACAAAAGAAAACTCACCGTTGCCAAGTAACAATATCAACGATATTGAAATTGACGGCGTCACCGGAGAAGTGTTTTTTGCCACCGATAAAGGGCTGGTTTCTTTTAAAGGAACGGCAACAAAGGCCAATGATGACCTGAACAATGTATATGTGTTTCCTAACCCGGTACGTCCCGGATTTAGCGGCGAAGTAAACATCAGCGGATTGATTGACAAAGCCAATGTGAAAATCACCGATATTGAAGGAAACCTGGTTTTTGAAACCACTTCGCAGGGAGGAACGGTGATGTGGGATACTACGGCATTCGGAAAATATAAAGTAGCCTCCGGTGTTTACATGATTTTTATTGCTTCTGATGACGGTGCCGAAACAAAAGTGAAAAAAGTAATGATTATCCGTTAATGGCTTATTCCAATACAGTAAAAGATGCTTGTTAAAACAAAAGCAATCGTTCTGAGTGCCCTTAAATATCAGGAAAAAAGCCTGATCGTAAAATGCTTTACGGAATCGGACGGACTGAAATCCTATTTTGTGCAAAGTGCCTTTTCCGGTAAAAAGAGCAATCAGAAAATAGCCTATTTTCAGCCGCTGACACTATTGGAAATAGAAGCGAGTCATAAGAACAAAGGAACGTTGGAGCGTTTTAAGGAAATCAAACTTTCAACGCCGTATGCTTCCATTAATATTGATATTGTAAAAAGTACAATTGTCATGTTTCTTTCCGAGATGCTGCACAATACCATCAAGGAAGAAGAAAGAAACGGGAACCTTTTCTCCTTTCTGGAAACAGCCTTGCTATGGCTGGACAATCACGATGAGGTTGCTAACTTCCACCTGATGCTGTTGCTGGAAATGACCAAATTTTTAGGTTTTTATCCGGATACTTCGGATGACGGGCTGCCTTTTTTTGAAATGACCGAAGGCATGTTTGTGCCCTTTCACGGAATAAGCTGTCTTTCCGAACACGAAACCCGGCTTTTCAAAAAGCTCAAAGACCTGAAATTCGACAGCGATCAGAAGGTGTTTAACGGAATGGAAAGGCAAATACTACTTAGAATACTACTCGATTATTATACTTTTCATTTTGACGGTTTTAAAAAACCCCGGTCACTGGATGTGCTCAAAGAAGTTTTTTCCTAAAAAGGCTTTGCAAGCTGCTATTTTCTAATTGTCTTAACTAAGAATTATTCAAAAATCCGTACTTTCGCGAATTGATTAGAAAAAACGACAAAATGAGTACGAAATTTACTGAATACAAAGGACTTGATTTGCCAACAGTAGCATCTGAGGTGCTTGATTTTTGGAAAGAGCAAAACATCTTTGAAAAGAGTATCACTTCGCGTGAAGGAAACCAGCCATTCGTGTTTTTTGAAGGACCGCCTTCAGCAAACGGATTGCCGGGTATTCACCACGTGATGGCACGTTCCATTAAGGATATTTTTTGTCGTTATAAAACTCAAAAAGGATTCCAGGTAAAGCGTAAGGCGGGCTGGGATACTCACGGACTTCCGGTAGAGTTAGGAACGGAAAAAGAACTGGGAATCACGAAAGAAGATATCGGTACCAGGATTACCATTGCAGAATATAACGAAGCGTGTAAAAGAACCGTTATGCGTTATACAGACGTGTGGAATGACCTGACCGAAAAAATGGGCTACTGGGTAGATATGGAAGATCCGTATGTTACCTACAAATCCAAATATATGGAAAGCGTTTGGTGGCTGTTAAAGCAGATCTATGATAAAGAGCTGATGTACAAAGGCTATACCATCCAGCCGTACTCGCCAAAAGCAGGTACCGGACTGAGTTCCCATGAGGTTAACCAGCCGGGAAGTTACCGGGATATTACCGATACAACAATAGTAGCACAGTTTAAAGCAAAAGAAGAAACGTTACCGGACTTTTTAAAAGGTTTCGGAACGATCCATTTCCTGGCATGGACAACTACGCCATGGACGTTACCGTCCAATACCGCTTTAACGGTAGGTCCTAAAATTGATTATGTTTTAGTAAAAACCTTCAACCAGTATACGTTCGAACCGGTAAATGTCATCCTGGCAAAACCGCTGTTGGCAAAACAGTTTGCAGGGAAATATTTCCTGGCAGAAAGTGATGCCGATTTTGAAAACTACAAACAGGAAGATAAAAAGATCCCGTATGCAGTACTGGCAGAAGCAAAAGGAGCAGATTTAGTAGGAACGCAGTACGAACAATTGTTAGCCTATACATTACCGTATCAGCATCCGGAAAACGCTTTCCGCGTCATCCCAGGTGATTTTGTAACCACAGAAGATGGTACCGGTATTGTACATACGGCGCCTACATTTGGTGCGGATGATGCTAAAGTAGCAAAAGAAGCAGTGCCGGAAGTGCCGCCGATGTTAGTATTGGATGATGCCGGAAACCCGGTTCCACTGGTAGATTTACAAGGTAAATTTATCAAACAGATGGGAACCGAGATGGGCGGTAAATATGTAAAGAATGAATATTATAACGATGGTGAAGCTCCGGAACGTTCCGTTGATGTAGAGATTGCCATCATGCTGAAAGAAGCGAATAAAGCTTTTAAGGTAGAAAAATATGTCCATAGTTACCCGCATTGCTGGAGAACGGACAAACCTATTTTATACTATCCGTTGGATTCCTGGTTTATCAAGGTAACCGAAATCAAGGATAGAATGTTTGACCTTAACGAAACGATCAACTGGAAGCCGAAAGCAACCGGAGAAGGACGTTTTGGAAACTGGTTGAAAAATGCAAACGACTGGAACTTATCCCGTTCCCGATATTGGGGAATTCCGTTGCCTATCTGGAGAACGGAAGACAAATCGGAAGAGCTGATAATCGGTTCGGTAGCAGAATTATATGCGGAAATTGAAAAAGCAATAGCTGCAGGATTGCAAACGGAAAACCCGTTTAAAGGATTTGAAATCGATAATATGAGTGAAGAGAACTACGATTTGGTAGACCTTCATAAAAATATCGTGGATACGATCACGCTGGTTTCGCCAAACGGAAAACCGATGCAACGGGAAAGCGATCTTATCGACGTATGGTTCGATAGTGGTTCGATGCCGTATGCACAATGGCATTACCCGTTTGAAAACAAAGAACTGGTGGATAACAATATTGCTTTCCCGGCAGATTTTATTGCTGAGGGAGTAGACCAGACCAGAGGATGGTTTTATACCTTGCATGCCATCGCTACGCTGGTATTTGATAAAGTAGCCTATAAAAACGTAGTTTCTAACGGACTGGTATTGGATAAAAACGGACAGAAAATGTCCAAACGTTTAGGAAATGCCGTTGACCCGTTTGAAACCTTAAAAGAATATGGTCCGGATGCTACGCGTTGGTACATGATCTCGAATGCGAATCCTTGGGATAACCTGAAATTTGATATTGAAGGGGTGGCAGAAGTGCGACGTAAATTCTTCGGAACCCTTTATAATACCTATTCTTTCTTCTCTTTGTATGCGAACATTGACGGTTTCCAATACCAGGAAGCGGAAGTGCCGCTGGAAGAAAGACCGGAAATTGACCGTTGGATCCTGTCGGAACTGAATACATTGGTGAAGAATGTGGATGAGTTTTATGCAGACTATGAGCCTACAAAAGCGGCGCGGGCAATATCCGATTTCGTTCAGGAAAATCTGAGTAACTGGTATGTGCGTTTGTGCAGAAGACGTTTCTGGAAAGGAGAATATGCCCAGGATAAAATCGCGGCCTACCAAACCTTATACAGCTGTTTGTTAACCGTTTCGAAGCTGGGTGCGCCAATTGCTCCTTTCTTTATGGATAAACTTTACAGAGACTTAACGCAGGCAACACAGTCGGAACAATATGATAGTGTACATTTGGCCGAGTTTCCGCAATACGTTGAAAACTTTGTTAATAAATCGTTAGAAAGCAAAATGCAGAAAGCCCAAACGATTTCTTCACTGGTTTTATCCCTGCGTAAAAAGGAAATGATCAAAGTGCGTCAGCCATTGCAAAAGGTAATGATTCCGGTACTTGACGAAGAACAACGTTCTGAAATTGAGGCGGTTTCCGACCTGATTAAAGCGGAAGTAAACGTTAAGGAGATTGAGCTTTTAGACGATGCTTCAGGGGTATTGGTAAAACAAATCAAGCCTAATTTTAAAGTTTTAGGACCGCGCTTTGGTAAAGATATGGGATTGATTTCCAGTGAGATACAAAAATTCACTCAGGAGCAGATCAGTCAATTGGAGAAAGAAGGCAGCCTGGCGCTTGTTATCTCAGAAAAAAGTGTTAATTTAACAACTGAAGATGTAGAGATTTCTTCACAGGATATTGAGGGTTGGTTGGTAGCAAATTCCGGAGGGATTACAGTGGCATTAGATATTACCATATCTGATGAGTTAAGGAAAGAGGGAATCGCCAGAGAGTTAGTTAACCGTATCCAGAATATCAGAAAAGATTCGGGATTTGAAGTAACGGATAAAATTAAAGTTCATCTGCAAAAAAATGTGCAATTAGAAAATGCAATCTTGAGCAATGAGTCCTATATAAAGTCAGAAACGTTAACCGAAGCCTTAATTTTTGAAGAAAACATCAACAATGGTATAGAAATTGAGTTTGATGACATTAAAACAAGAGTATTAATTTCAAAATAAAAGAAATTATGGTGGATGAAAAAATAAGATATTCCGACGCTGATTTAGCTGAGTTCAAAGAATTAATCTTGAAAAAGATGGAAAAAGCAAAAGCGGATTTGGATTTGATTAAAAGCGCCTACATGAATGACCTTAATAATGGTACAGACGATACGTCACCAACCTTTAAAGCATTTGAAGAAGGTAGCGAAACCATGTCTAAAGAAGCGAATTCACAACTGGCTATCCGTCAGGAAAAATTTATCAGAGATTTAAAAAATGCGTTAATCCGTATTGAAAATAAAACGTATGGTATCTGTAAGGTAACCGGAAAATTAATAAACAAGGAAAGATTGAAATTAGTTCCGCATGCTACAATGAGTATTGAAGCGAAGAATTTACAACGTTAATCTTTTCAAAATCTTTTAAAACGCTCCGTATGGAGCGTTTTTTATATCAATAATTCTCTTATTTTTGTGCTCAAATTATAAAAAATGTCCTTAAGAAAATCCTATTTATTAGTCATATTGGTTTTGATCATTGATCAGCTGTCTAAAATCTATATCAAAACAAACTTTGTATTGAATGATGAGGTTTATGTTTTTGAATGGTTTAGAATTCATTTTATTGAAAATGAAGGTATGGCCTGGGGAGCTGAAATTCCGGGAACTTATGGGAAATTATTTCTGACACTTTTTAGAATTGTAGCAGTTTGCGGTATCGGATACTGGTTGTATGATTCTGTGAAAAAGAACAGTTCGAATTACCTGATTGTAGCGGTGGCTTTAATATTAGCCGGAGCTTTCGGGAATATTATTGACTCTGTTTTTTACGGCGTTATCTTTAACGACAGCTTCCATGAACCGGCATCATTATTTGCTTCCAACCCTTACGGAACGTGGTTTCACGGAAAAGTAGTAGACATGCTGTATTTCCCTATCTGGGAAGGTAACCTGCCCAAATGGCTGCCATTGTGGGGCGGTAAGCATTTCACATTCTTCAATGCTATTTTTAATGTAGCCGATATGGCAATATCGGTGGGAGTAGGGATTCTGATCGTATTTAATAAAAAAGCTTTCGGAAAATAGAAAAAAAGTAAGAATTTTATGTTTTATTAGGAGGATTTTTTATTTTTGGCACCTTAAATTTAAAATGAATTATTGTGAAAAAAATAATACTGTTTTCATTGTTTCTCTTAATCTTTATTGGGTGTAGTTCCGATTCTTCTGTAGGAAACCCGGGAAATCCTGAGCCAACGCCTGCTGTACCGCCTGTACTGGTTACATTGGCAACTACATTTCCCAGCGGAAATATTCAGTTTAATGCTACAGTGCAGTCATTAGGTGATGGTTACCACGAAAGAGGATTCTGTTGGGGGTATAATACTAATCCAACCAAGGATTTAACAAACTACATTGCAGCTGATGGATCCGGAACCGGAAATTTCTTTAAAATTACGCCATATACGGATATACTGGATCTTGGCGGACGTGTCTATAATGTGAGAGCCTATGCTGTTACCGGAACCGGAATAGTTTACGGAAATAATCTTACAATGACTACACCGCTCAAATATTCGCTGGCGACAACAGCTGTAAAGGAAATATATACTAACAGAGCTTCTTTTAACGGGAATGTCATTTCGAATGATTCGCATTATGGTAATGTGGCCGAAAAAGGCTTTTGTTACAGTACTTCGCCAAATCCAAGTTTGACAAACGGGACAAGTGTAAATATGACGGGTATGGTGACAGATCCTAATGCTTTGGGTGATTATTCGAGAGTAGTACAGGGATTGATCATGAATACAGTGTACTATGTGAGAAGTTATGGCAAAGATTATAATGGGGAAGTGTTCTATGGAAATGAAGTAAGTTTTAAAACGGCAGGTCAGATAGGTGCTTCAGGAGGTTATGTGTTTTATGATAAAGGAGAGACAACTAATGGATGGCGTTACCTGGAGGCAGCTCCGAATGATCTGACTTATAACGGATCCAATGTTATGGCCTGGGGATGTTATGGATCAATAATAGGACAGACACAGGCAATTGTGGGTTCCGGATTAGAGAATACGCTAAGAATCCTGTCGGTATGTACTAATAACGGTACGGCAGCAAAGGTTTGTGATGCCTATTCGGTAAACGGACTTAATGATTGGTTTTTACCATCTATTGAAGAATTAAAAATCTTTTATTTAAGTTCTGTCGGGGCATATACGATTCCAACGGCTTCACCAAGGGAATATTGGTCGTCTACGGAAAAAAACATGGATCAGGCGCAATCGTATGACACGCAATATTCCAGTATAAATGAGTGGGAGTATAAAAGCTACGGAAAAAAAGTAAGAGCAATCCGCAGGTATTAACGGGTTTGCAGATAATATAAAAAAGGGTGATTAAAGATCACCCTTTTTTATTGAGTATGTCTGATGAGGCGTAACGATATAATCCAGTTGCACATCCTGTGGAATGGTGTCAGGAATGATTGCTTCGGCCTCAAAAAAGGAAAGCCCTACTTTGATGATGTCTGTCCTGCATTCGGCTAAGAAAGTGTCGTAAAAGCCCTTTCCGTAGCCTACGCGGTGCCCGTTTGTGTCAAATGCCAAAAGCGGTACAAAAACCACATCTATTTTGGAAGAAGGCACTTCGATCCCGTCAACCGGTTCCGGAATATTGTACTCGTTTTTCCTGATCCGGGTATTGTCGGTTAGCAGGAAATGTGTCATTTTACGGGTTTCAAAATCCGATTTCGAAATAATGATGTCTTTGTCTTTTCCGGCCAGTATCTGCAGGATAAATTCGGTGTCAACTTCTTTGTGCTCGGTTATCGGCAGGAATAAATGATAATAAGTTTTATCCCAGATGTCCAGTTGCAGCAGCCTGTTGGCAATAGCCAGGCTTTGCTCTTCCACTTCATCCGGCGAAAGCTGCCGGCGTAATTCCTTATATTTTTTTCGAAGCGCTTTTTTATTCATTGCTGAGGGAAGTTGAAATATGATAAATAGCATCTCCCTGGTACACTATGGGAGCATCGTTTACATTGATGATATAGCCCGAATTGGGTGCTTTGAGCCTGTGCTCGATCTTGCCGTACGGATCGGAAATGGTTGCCAGTAAATCACCGCGTTCCACATAACGGCCCACTTTGGTATGACCGTGAAACATTCCGGAATATTTGGCGCGGATCCAGCTGGATTTATTAATGTAAATGCTCTTGTCTTCGGGTATATGCGTTTTCTTTCGTCCGTTGAGCATGTCAAAATGATGTAAAATCCTTTTGGCACCTTCAACGCCCTGTAAAGTAATTTCGTCATTAAAATCATTTGACTTTCCGCCTTCAAACAGTAACATCTTGACCCCTAATTTATGACAGGAATTGCGGAAAGAACCACTGATGTTTTTGGAATACAGCGTGAAAGGAGCATGAAACACATCGGCCAGGTCTTTTAACTCCTTGTTATCCGGAATGATCCGGATCTGTGCGGCATTAAAACGACTGGCGCCGCCGGCATGAAAATCAATAGCATAATCCACATGCGGGATGATCTCCTTTAGCAGGTAATAGGCAAAACGGCTGGCAAGCGAACCCATTTTACTGCCCGGAAATACGCGGTTCAGATCCCGCCCATCCGGAAACTCCCGGGTTTTGTTCACAAATCCGAAAACATTGATAATCGGAATACAGATAACCGTGCCGCTTTTCGGTTTGTTGATTTTCTGTATAATCAACTGCCGGACAATTTCCGTTCCGTTAATTTCATCGCCATGAAGGCCGGCCGTGAATAAAACGGTTGGACCGGGAACTTTGGAGCGTTCAACGATAATCGGGATTTTTAATTTTGTCATCGTGTGAAGTTTGGCAATTTCCATATTGATGGTCTTGCTTTCACCCGGTAAAACAGTCTCTTTTAGGATGGTAATATCCTTATGCTGGTAATTCATAATTGTAATCAAAAGATAAAAATATACAATTATAGCGTACCGGCGCTAAGTTGTGGGTTGTTTTTCGCTTTTCAGAAATGTTATTCGTAATTTTGAATTAAATTCCGATAAAACAGAACCGCATCAATGAGTATTCCTTCTTTAGAACTTCAAATACAAACATTACCCGATAGTCCCGGGGTATATCAATATTATGATAAAGACGGAAAAATATTATATGTCGGGAAGGCTAAAAACTTAAAGAAAAGAGTTTCCTCTTATTTTAATAAAATCCACGATACGGCAAAAACCAATGTACTGGTTAAAAAAATTGTATCGATCAAGCACATCGTTGTGCCTACGGAAACCGATGCGCTTTTATTGGAAAACAACCTGATTAAAAAATTACAGCCGCGGTATAACGTCCTGCTAAAAGACGATAAAACCTATCCCTGGATCTGTATCAAGAAAGAACCTTTTTCGAGAATATTTCCAACCCGTAACATGGTAAAGGACGGCTCGGAATACTTCGGTCCCTATACCAGTTTTAAAACGGTACATACGCTTCTGGAGCTAATCAAGGAATTATACCCGCTGCGAACCTGTAATTACGACCTGAGTAAAGCTAATATTGACAGCGGAAAATTTAAAGTCTGCCTGGAATACCATATCGGTAACTGTAAAGGACCCTGTGAAGGATATGAAACGCTGGAAAATTATCAGAAACATGTCAATGCCATTCGCGAAATTCTAAAAGGGAATTTTAAAGAAAGCTTAAAAGACTTTAAAAAACACATGACCGAACTGGCAATGGACATGCGGTTTGAAGAAGCTCAAAAAATAAAAGAGAAAATCGAAGTGCTGGAAAATTACCAGTCCAGATCGACGATCTTAAATCCGAAAATATCCAATATCGATGTTTTCTCCATCGTTTCCGATGAAAGTATGGCCTATATTAACTTTCTTCAGATTTCGCACGGGGCGATTGTCCGTTCGCACACGATGGAGCTGAAAAAGAAACTGGAAGAAACCGACCAGGAACTGCTGGAACTCGCTGTTGTGGAACTTCGCGAGCGTTTTCACCTCAATTCAAAAGAAATAATAGTGCCTTTTGAAATAGATATGGGCGAGGCCATCCGGGTAACGGTGCCGAAACTGGGCGATAAAAAACAGATTCTGGACCTGTCGGAACGCAACGCGAAATACTATCGTCTGGATCAGCTGAAACAAATTAAAATTGTAGATCCGGACCGCCATACCAACAGGATTATGGCGCAGATGCAGAAAGACCTGCGTTTGCCGGTGGAACCACGGCATATAGAATGTTTTGATAACTCCAATATCCAGGGAACGAATCCCGTTGCCGCCTGTGTGGTGTTTAAAGACGGAAAACCAAGTAAAAAAGATTACCGCCACTTCAATATCAAAACTGTGGAAGGACCCAATGACTTTGCTTCAATGGAAGAGGTGGTATACAGGCGGTATAAGCGCCTTTTGGACGAAAACGAACCGTTGCCGCAGCTAATCATCATTGATGGCGGTAAAGGGCAGCTGTCGTCGGCGTTAAAAAGTCTGGACGATTTGGGACTGAGAGGTAAAATTGCAATTATCGGCATAGCCAAAAGACTGGAAGAGATTTATTATCCGGGTGATTCGGTGCCTTTGTACCTGGATAAAAAGTCGGAAACACTAAAAACGATACAACATCTTAGAAATGAGGCGCATCGTTTCGGAATCACTTTTCACAGGGATAAAAGAAGCAAGAGTGCGCTGCAGACTTCGGTGGAAACCATTCCCGGAATTGGCGAGAAAACGATGATTGCGTTACTAAAACATTTTAAATCTGTTAAAAGATTGACTTTGGCAACGGAAAAAGAAATTTCTGACGTTGTGGGGCTTTCAAAAGCCAAAAAAATTACCGAATTTTACAAGGCAACCAATGCTACTAAGTAACATGAAAAATATATTACTGCTATTTTTAAGCTTTTGTTTAGTACAATCGGTGTTCTCACAGGAAAAAAGACCTAAAGTAGGGGTTGTTTTGAGTGGTGGCGGAGCAAAAGGCCTGGCACATATTGGTGTGTTGAAAGTGTTGGAAGAAGCCGGTGTTCAGGTTGACTATATCGGCGGAACCAGTATGGGGGCCATCATCGGCGGTCTGTATGCTTCCGGATATTCCGCCCGGCAATTGGATTCCATTTTTCGCGAAGTCGATTCCGACGCGCTGTTACAGGATTATATTCCCCGTTCCTCAAAGAGTTTTTTTGAAAAACGAAACGATGAAGTGTATGCTTTAGCCTTGCCCTTTAATAATTTCAAAGTAGGCGTACCGACAGCCCTTTCAAAAGGATTGTATAACTATAACCTCTTAACGCGGTTAACGAACCATGTGCGCCATATCCGGGACTTTAACGAACTGCCGATACCGTTTGTCTGTATCGCCACCGATATTGAAACCGGAGAAAAAATTGTGTTGCGAAAAGGTGTATTGCCGCAGGCTATTCTGGCAAGCGGTGCTTTTCCGTCGTTGTATTCTCCTGTGGAAATAGACGGAAGAATACTCGTAGACGGTGGTGTTGTAGACAATTACCCCGTTGAAGAACTGAAAAAAATGGGCGCCGATGTAATCATCGGAGTTGACGTTCAGGATGGTCTAAAAGACAGAACAACAATAGGCGGTGCCACCGGAGTGCTTTTGCAGATCACCAATTTTTCGATGATTGAAAAAATGGAAGCCAAAAAAAAGGCTACCGATATTTATATCAAGCCTAATATTCACGGGTATTCTGTAATTTCTTTCGATCAGGGAGGTGAGATTATCAAAAAAGGTGAAGAAGCGGCTTTTACCGTTTATGAAGATCTGGTTAAATTGGGCGCCATCGCCAGTAAGTCAAGGCTTTTTGAACCAAGACGATTAACAGATACCTTAAAAGTTGCCGATATACATGTAAAAGGACTGGAAGGCTATACCCGAGCCTATGTTTTAGGAAAACTGCGCTTTCATCCCAATTCAAAAATAACCTATGCCGCATTAGACAAAGGCATCAATACCCTGAATGCTACACAAAACTTTAGTACGATTTCCTATTCTTTTGATGAAGCCGAAAAAGGAGATAACCTGATCCTGACGCTTAAAGAAAATCCGATAAACCGCTATCTGAAATTCGGTCTGCACTATGATGAACTGTTTAAAAGTGCCTTATTGCTGAATGCGACCCAGAAAAAATTCATACTTAAAAATGATGTTATTGCCCTGGATGTTATTTTAGGGGATAATTTCAGGTATAATCTGAATTACTACATAGACAACGGTTTTTACTGGAGTTTCGGAGTGAACTCAAGATACTACAGGTTCAATAAAAATGTGGCCACCGATTTTAGCGACGGTCAGCTGCTTCGGGATCTGGGACTGAAATCGATTAATGTTGATTTTTCGGATTTTACCAATCAGATGTATTTTCAGACCGTTTTTGCGCAGAAGTTTCTGATCGGCGCCGGACTGGAGCACAAACATTTAAAGATCAGATCGTCCACGCTGGAAAATAATTCGCCGATTTTAACAAGTGATAACTATTTTTCCGCTTTTGGAAATTTAAAATACGATTCCTTCGATCAGAAGTACTTTCCGAAAAGAGGATGGTATTTCTTTGGCGATTTCAGAACGATTTTATACTCCGATAAAGGTGAAGACCATTTGAGCCAGTTTTCAATTGCCAAAGCCGATGCCGGAATCGTAAAGACATTCTTTAAAAAGCTTTCGCTGAAATTGCAATCGGAAGCCGGATTTACCATCGGTAACCGTTCCGTTCCGTATTTTGACTTTGTTCTGGGTGGTTACGGATATACGACCATCAATAATTTCAGGCATTTTTTAGGTTACGACTTCCTGAGTATTGCCGGGGATAGTTATATAAAAGGAAGCGGTACGCTCGATTATGAGTTCTATAAAAAGCATCATATTAACTTTACGGCCAACTATGCCAATGTGGGAACAAGGATTTTTCGTACAACTGACTGGTTTTTAAAGGCACAGTACTCCGGATATGCTTTGGGATACGGATTTGAAACCTTAATTGGCCCGATTGAGATAAAACACAGTTGGTCACCGGAAACGAAAGAAAATTACACTTGGTTTAGTGTAGGATTTTGGTTCTAAAATTGCAGGAAACGTTTAAAAAGCGACATTTTTTATATTAAATGGTATTTTATATGTGAATGTTTTTAAAAAATTCTATTTTTGAAAACTAAAAAAAACCAAAAAACTTATAATATGTCAATTTGGAAACGAAAACCTTTAGGACAATTGCTTGAAGAAGCATCCGAGTCTGAGAAGGGATTAAAGAAAACATTAACAGCCCCCGGATTAACTGCATTAGGAGTTGGGGCTATTATCGGAGCAGGACTTTTCTCTATTACAGGATTGGCAGCCGCTACAAATGCCGGCCCGGCCATTACAATTTCCTTTGTGGTAGCCGCTATAGGCTGTCTTTTTGCAGGATTGTGTTATGCTGAATTTTCATCGATGATTCCGGTTGCCGGTAGTGCCTATACGTATTCCTTTGCGACTATGGGTGAGTTTATCGCCTGGATTATCGGATGGGATTTAGTGTTGGAATATGCCGTTGGAGCAGCCACCGTTTCCATTAGCTGGTCGCGTTACCTCATTAAGTTTCTCGACGGTTATGGTATTCACCTCAGTGAGTCGTTAACACATTCCCCTTTTGAAGGCGGAATCATCAATATCCCGGCGGTTTTAATCGTAATGGTAATGTCTTTGGTTTTAATGAGAGGGACAAAAGAGTCTGCTTTGGTTAACGGAATCATTGTTTTACTAAAAGTGACTGTTGTTTTAGTGTTTATCGCATTAGGATGGCAGTATATCCGTCCGGAAAACTATACACCATACATTCCGACTAACACAGGGACATTCGGTGAATTTGGTTTTACGGGAATTATTCGTGCAGCAGCAATTGTATTCTTTGCCTATATTGGTTTTGATGCTGTTTCAACAGCCGCACAGGAAGCTAAAAACCCAAAAAGAGATATGCCAATCGGGATTTTATTATCCTTAACGATTTGTACCGTATTATATATTTTGTTTGCTCACGTAATGACGGGAGTGGTAAATTATTCCGCTTTTGCAGGTGCGGACGGTATTGCTCCGGTAGCAATTGCCATTGACCACATGGGAACAGCAGATGCTTCCGGAATGATTACTCCGGCTTTCCCATGGTTGAACAAAGCGATTATTTTAGCTATTCTTGCCGGATATGCTTCGGTAATTTTAGTAATGTTAATGGGGCAAAGCCGTGTTTTCTTCTCAATGAGTAAAGACGGATTAATGCCAAAAGTGTTTTCGGAAGTACATCCGAAATACAGAACACCAGCAAAAAACAACCTGTTATTCATGTTAATTGTGAGTTTGTTTGCAGCATTCGTACCGGCTAGAGTTGTTGGGGAAATGACGAGTATTGGTACCTTATTTGCCTTTATCCTGGTTTGTCTGGGTGTATTGGTAATGCGTAAAAAAATGCCGGATGCGCCAAGAGCATTTAAAACACCATTAGTGCCGTTAGTACCGATATTGGGGATTTTTGTATGCTTGTTCATGATGGTATTCTTACCATTGGATACCTGGATTCGTTTGATTGTATGGATGATGATTGGTTTTGACCTTTATCTTTTCTACGGAATGAAAAACAGTATTTTGAACAAGGGAACGTTTGATAAGAGCAGCTACAAAGTAGTAAGCCTGTCCGGAATCGGGATGGTTATCGCTTTGGTAATTGTGGCTTTTGTTCACCACTCGAACCCTGAAATTGACGATACCTTCCTTTTTTACTTCTCCCTGGTATTCTCAGCAATACATGCTGTGATATATGCATTGAGTTATAAAAAGAACAAATAAGAACGTTTTAGTTTAAAATTCCCAAAAAAATGTCAGTAATGCTTTTTTTGGGAATTTTTATTTTAAGGGATTGTGATTAATTCCGATATTTGTATGATTATGAGTTTACATTGGGAAGGCTTATTAGGACTGTTAAAATACCTCATTAAGAGAAATCCGGAATGAGTGTATTGGTTTATGCTAAAATATTTCAACAGCGCTGAGCGAAAATCAGGATGCTATAGTTTAAATTTTTTAAATTAAAAAAATATGCCATTTTATCATAAATTAGGACAAATTCCACCAAAAAGACATACGATTTTCCGTAAACCAAACGGAGACTTATACTACGAGCAGCTTTTTGGAACTGTTGGATTTGACGGTATGTCAACCAATATGTATCACGAACATCGTCCGACACAAGTAAAAGAAATCCGCAAGCAATACAATGTTGCTCCTAAGATTGCAAAAGATAATAACATCCAGTCATACCGGCTGAGAGGATTTCAGGTTCAACCTGAAAATGATTATCTGGAAAGCAGAAAGGCCGTTTTAACGAATAGTGACTGTACTATTATACTTGCTGCTCCAAAAGAATCGACTCGTGATTATTTCTATAAGAATACAGATGCGGATGAAATGATTTTTATCCACAGAGGTACCGGGAAATTAAGAACGATGCTGGGGAATCTTGATTTTAAATATGGTGATTACCTGATTGTTCCGCGAGGGATGATTTATAAAATCGATTTCGATACAGACGATAACCGTTTGTTCATTGTAGAGTCAAGAAGACCTATCTATACTCCAAAAAGATACCGCAACTGGTTTGGCCAGCTTTTAGAGCATTCTCCTTTTTGTGAAAGAGACATCCGTCGTCCGGAAGAACTGGAAACGTATAATGAAAAAGGCGACTTTGTAATCAAAGTAAAAAAGAAAGACGAGATTTTTGAAATGGTATATGCTACGCATCCTTTTGATGTAGTGGGATATGACGGATTCAACTATCCGTATGCTTTGTCTATTCATGATTTCGAACCGATTACAGGAAGAATTCACCAGCCGCCACCGGTACACCAGACTTTTGAAACGGATGCTTTCGTGGTTTGCTCTTTTGTACCCCGATTATATGATTATCACCCGGATGCAATACCGGCTCCTTACAATCACAGTAACATTGACAGTGATGAAGTGCTGTATTATGTGGATGGTGACTTTATGAGCCGAAACGATATTGAGGCAGGGCATATTTCATTACACCCGGCAGGAATCCCGCATGGACCGCACCCCGGAGCTGTTGAAAGAAGCATCGGTAAAACCGAAACGCAGGAATTGGCCGTAATGGTCGATACTTTCAAGCCGTTAATGGTTACCGAAGAAGCAATGAAAATTGCAGACGATAAGTACTACCAATCTTGGTTAGAGCACTAATTCTTAGAAATAAAAAACAAACAACAAACATTTGAGCTATTCGTTAATTAATTAAGGAATAGCCGCTTAAAATATTATTACAATGAGTAAAGAAGTAAAATCAGTAGAATACGGATTAGAAAAAATATTTGAGGGCGCTCAGGATTTTCTGCCGCTTTTAGGAACGGATTATGTAGAATTCTATGTAGGGAACGCAAAACAGGCAGCACACTATTATAAAACAGCATTCGGATACCAGTCATTGGCTTATGCAGGATTGGAAACCGGTGTTAGAGACCGAGCTTCTTATGTTTTGAAACAGGACAAAATCAGATTGGTACTGACAACGCCTTTAAATGCCGATTCGCCAATTAACGACCATATCGTTAAACACGGTGACGGAGTGAAAATTGTGGCACTTTGGGTTGAGGATGCAACAAAATCGTTCGAAGAAACTACAAAACGCGGTGCGCGTCCGTTTATGGAGCCAACAGTTGAAAAAGATGAGTTTGGTGAAGTAGTTCGTTCCGGAATCTATACTTATGGTGAAACGGTTCACATTTTTGTGGAACGTAAAAACTACAACGGTGTATTCTTACCGGGTTACAGAGCCTGGGAATCAGACTACAATCCGGAGTCGGTTGGATTAAAATACATCGATCACATGGTAGGAAATGTGGGATGGAATGAAATGAATACCTGGGTAAAATGGTATGAAGATGTGATGGGATTCGTAAACTTCCTTTCTTTCGATGACAAACAGATCCATACAGAATACTCCGCTTTGATGAGTAAAGTGATGTCTAACGGTAACGGACGTATTAAATTCCCGATCAACGAACCGGCTGAAGGTAAAAAACGTTCACAGATTGAAGAATATTTGGATTTTTATAACGGACCGGGTGTACAGCACATCGCTATTGCTACTGACGATATCATTTCGACAGTTTCCCAATTGAAAGCAAGAGGTGTTGAATTTTTATCGGCTCCGCCAAAATCATATTATGATGCTATTCCGGCAAGATTGGGTGAGCACATGGAAATGATGAAAGAAGATATTGCAGAACTGGAGAAGTTAGCCATCATGGTTGACGCGGATGAAGAAGGATATTTATTGCAGATCTTTACGAAGCCTGTTGAAGACAGACCAACGCTGTTTTATGAAATAATTCAGCGAATGGGAGCCAGAGGATTCGGTGCCGGTAACTTCAAAGCATTGTTCGAATCTATCGAAAGAGAGCAGGAATTAAGAGGAACTTTGTAAAAAAGGACTTTTAACTGAGAATATTTCAAAAACAACGCTTCAAAAAGGCTGTTTTTTGCTAATATTGTGTTAAAGTTAAAAATTGATTTGTAAATCAACAAAAACTGTATACCTTTGCACTCGCAAAAATGAGGCGTCATAATCCTCAGATTTGTGAAATAAATTTTCATAATTTATAGTTTTTTGGTTGGTTAATAGCATAAAAACTCAGTCATTCTTTTGGCTGAGTTTTTTTGTTTCTTATTTTTGGAACAGAAATTGTAACTTGTTATTTCGAATGTTAAAAAATGAGCCTCATGAAAAAAACGGTAATATTATTTTTCCTCCTGATAACGGCAGTTACTTTTGCTCAAAAAGACAGTGCTTACGCCGCCGGTGAATGGTTTAAGTTTAGGATTCATTACGGGATCGTAAATGCAGGTTATGCCACCATGGAAGTTCAGGAAGCAGTAAGAAATAATAAAAAAGTTTTCCATATTCTGGGAAATGGCTACACTACAGGAATGACAAAATTCTTCTTCAAGGTTGAAGACGATTATCAAAGTTATATAGACAAAGAAACCGGGAGACCGTACCAGTTTATTCGGAAAATAGACGAAGGCGGCTATAAGAAAAACCAGGAAGGCTTTTTTAATCAAACAAAAAAAACAGTTTTTGTTAAAGATTATGAAAAGAACACTGAAAAAACATTTTCAGTGCCGGAAAACGTGCAAGATATTGTATCTTCATTCTATTATTTGAGAAATCATCCCAAAATAGACAAGTTAAAAGAAGGCGAAGCCATCGTGATCGACATGTTTTTTGATGATGAAACATTTAAATTTAAGCTAAAATTTATCGGTAGAGAAGATATAAAAACTAAATTTGGGACCATTTCCACGATGGTATTCCGACCTTATGTTCAAGCTGGACGCGTTTTTAAAGAGCAGGAGAGTTTAACAGTTTGGATATCAGACGATGACAATCGTTTGCCGATCAGAGTGAAGGCGAGCTTGGCAGTGGGTTCACTCAAAGCGGATTTGGATGGATTCAAAGGACTTAAAAATTCTTTCAAAATTAAAGTTAACCAATAATGAAAATTACCCCGGAGATTCAAAATAAAATTGATGAAATAGATGCGAAATATCAGGCTATAAACCAAAAGACCGAAACCCATTTGGAAGGGATGCTTTGGTCTAAGCCGATAACGTATTGGGATTATATACAAACAGACCCGCTTTTGAGTCTGCAGGTTCAAAGAACCACGCTGCCTGATGAGATGGTTTTTATCATGTACCACCAGGTAAACGAATTGCTTTTCAAAATGATCCTATGGGAAATCAACCAGGTATCCCACTGCGAAAAGCTTACTACTTCGCTGTTTACAGACAAACTGATGCGCATTAGCCGTTATTTTGATATGTTAACCACTTCTTTCGATATCATGAAAGAAGGTATGGCAGTCGAACAATATTTAAAATTCAGAAACACCCTGACGCCGGCCAGCGGTTTTCAGAGTGCACAATACCGTTTGATAGAATTTGCTTCAACAGATCTGATAAACCTTATCGATCACCGTTTCAGAGCAACAATAGACCGAAACACGCCATACGAGCATGCTTTTGAGCATTTGTACTGGCAGGCTGCCGGAAAAGACTATAAAACAGGTGAAAAGTCCTATCTGATCAAAGAGTTTGAAAAGAAATACAAAAAGAGTTTCCTGGAACATATGGAGGAATTCAACACCATTAACCTTTGGAAAAAATTCAAACAGCTGCCGGAAAAAGACCAGCAAAACGAAGAACTGATACAGGCAATGCGTCATTATGACAAAACCGTAAACATTACCTGGGTAATGGGTCACTATAATGCCGCTGTTAAATATATTGAGAGTGTGCCGGGAACGCAGGAAGCTACCGGAGGAAGTGATTGGAAAAAATATATGTTGCCAAAATATCAAAGAAGGATATTTTTCCCGGAACTTTGGTCGAATATAGAATTGGAAAAATGGGGAGAATAAAAGAATAACCACAAAACCTACAAGAATTGAAGTATATTGCCATCATATTATTATTAACAACATTATTCGCCTGTAATAAAAAAGAGGAAAAGCAAGTTAAAGAAACAAAAGTAAAAAAAGAGAAAATCCTGGTAGAATACGGTTTTACTCTTAATGATTTTAAAGTCGTAAACGATACGATAAAATCAGGAGACAGTTTCGGAAAGATTTTGGGTGCCCAAAACTTTGACGCCGCTAAGATTCATGAAATTACAGAAAAAGTAAAAGACAGCTTTAATGTTCGCGATATTAGAATTGGGAAGCCATATACGCTACTGCAAAACAAAACGGCTCCGCATGATTTAAAGGTTTTTATCTATCAGCCGGATAGAATGACCTATTATGTGGTGGATCTGCGGGATTCTATTGCTGTGCACAAAAAACAACGTCCGGTTACGATAAAACGAAGAACGATTGCTGCGGCAATAGACGGATCGGTGTCCGAAACCTTGAAAAGAGCAGGAGTGGACGCTTCACTGGCACCACAGTTATCCCGGATTTATGCCTGGTCTATTGACTTCTTTAAAATTCAGAAAGGCGATAAATTTGCAGTAACCATTAACGAAAAATACATCAGCGATACCATTTATGCCGGAGTAGAAAGCATTGATGCTTCCTATTTTGAATACAAAGGAAAAAAAGTATATGCCTTTCCGTTTAAGCAGGACCCGAATTCAAAGCGGGTGGACTATTTTGATGAAGAAGGAAAAGTGCTGAAAAATATGTTTTTGAAAGCGCCTTTGAAATTCGTGAATATTACCTCGCGTTTTACCAAAAGCCGTTTTCATCCGGTGCAGTTAAAATGGAAAGCCCATAACGGAACGGATTATGCAGCACCTACCGGAACACCAATCATGACAACCGCTTCCGGAGTGGTGGAACGAACAGGATATACGGCAGGAAACGGTAACTTTGTAAAAGTAAAACACAACGGAACCTTTGCCACACAATATTTACACATGTCGAAAATTTTAGTACGACAGGGACAACGGGTACAGCAGGGAGATGTGATTGGAAGAGTAGGAAGTACCGGACTGGCAACCGGCCCGCACGTGTGCTACCGTTTCTGGAAAAACGGGATACAGGTAGATCCGTTACGCCAGAAACTACCCAATTCCGAGCCTATGAGCTCAAAATACAAAGCGCGGTATATGGAATATATCAAGCCACTTAAAAAAGAATTAGACAGCGTTTCAATAGCTAAGTTTGGAGAATAAATGTTAGAAAATACGAATCCGACCGGAACAGTTGCATGGCAAAAATTGCGCGAGCATTTTCAGGACATGCAATTTGTGAAAATGCAGGAACTTTTTGCGAACGATGCCCAAAGAACGGAGAAATTCCATATTCTATGGAACGATTTTCTATTGGATTATTCTAAAAACAGGATTGAAAAAAAAACGCTTGACCTTTTAACAGCCCTGGCGGAAGAAGCCGGGCTGAAAAATGCCATCGCTAAATATTTTTCAGGAGATAAGATCAACTTTACAGAAAACAGAGCAGTATTGCATACGGCTTTGCGGTCTGCCGAAAAAGAAATACTTGTTGACGGGCAAAATATTATACCGGAAATTCATGCGGTAAAAAACAAGATTCAGCTTTTCTCGGAGCAAATTATTAACGGCGAAAAGAAAGGATTTACCGGTAAGGCTTTTACCGATATTGTCAATATTGGCATTGGCGGTTCCGACTTAGGGCCGGACATGGTTGTAGAAGCTTTAAAATTCTATAAAAATCACCTTACGTTACACTTTGTTTCGAACATTGATGGCGATCATGTTGCCGAAAAAATAAAAAACCTGAATCCGGAAACCACACTATTTGTGATTGTTTCCAAAACATTCTCTACGCAGGAAACGCTTACCAATGCCGAAACCATAAAAGAATGGTTTTTAAATTATGGCCAGCCGGAAGCTATTGCAAGCCACTTTGTAGCGGTTTCGTCAAATCTTGACAAGGTAGCCGGATTTGGAATTGCGGCTGAGAATGTCTTTCCGATGTGGGACTGGGTAGGCGGCCGATTCTCGCTGTGGAGCGCCGTTGGCTTATCGATTAGTCTTGCTGTAGGGTATCCAAATTTTGAAAAACTATTAAAAGGTGCCAATGAAATGGATCTGCATTTCAAAACGGCGGCTTTCGATCGCAATATTCCGGTTGTTTTAGGATTGCTGAGTATCTGGTACAATAACTTTTTTGAAGCAGAAACGGAAGCGATTATACCGTATTCCCATTACCTGCAAAAGCTGGTACCGTATCTGCAGCAGGCATTTATGGAAAGCAACGGAAAACAGATTAACAGAGAAGGCTATCCGGTGAACTATCAAACCGGAACAGTTGTCTGGGGCGAACCGGGCAGTAACTCCCAGCATGCTTTTTTTCAGTTAATTCATCAGGGAACAAAACTGATTCCTGCTGATTTTATCGGTTTTGTAAACTCGCTGCACGGCAATAAAGACCATCATGACAAATTGATGTCCAACTTTTTTGCACAAACGGAAGCACTTCTTAACGGTAAAACGGAAGAAACGGTGAAAAAGGAAACTAATGTTCCGGAATTTCTGGTGCCTTTCAAAGCATTTGACGGTAACAGACCTACGAATACACTGTTAATTAATGCGCTGACTCCCGAATCTTTAGGAAGCCTGATAGCGATGTATGAACATAAAATATTTGTTCAGGGCGTGATCTGGAATATATTCAGTTACGACCAGTTTGGCGTTGAATACGGGAAGTCATTAGCCACTACAATACTGAAGGAAGTGACTGAAAATAAAATAGATAGTCATGATTCGTCTACAAAATTTCTCTTAAAGCATTATTTGAAATAGGGTTTTACTATTTTTTGGAGTAAAAAAATCAATAGTCTTTATTTTTAAGGTTAAATTAAAGTTAAAAAATGAATTATTCTCTTTTGGCGAGTGAATAATTGATAATACTTCAAAGTATTAACGTTTATTAACATTAATATAACTTTAGGAATCAATAAAACTTTGAACTTTGCGGAAAATTTAAAAACACAACTGCAACATGAGAACTCTGAAAAATTGGCTACTGCTTGCGCTAATAACGTTAGTGTCAACAGTTTCTTTTTCACAAACAAAAATTACAGGTACTATCATTGATGGAGAACTAAAAGGCACTTTACCGGGAGCCAGCGTTCTTATCAAAGGAACTACTGAAGGAACTACTTCTGATTTCGACGGGAAATTTACACTAAGCACTACAGCAACAAACGGAGAAATCGTTATTTCTTTTATAGGATATGCAACAAAAACGGTTGCTTTTAAAGCGGAAGCCGGCAAAACAGTAAATCTTGGGAATATCGTAGTACAATCGGACTCCAATACTTTAGAAGATATCGTTGTTAAAGCGGGTGTTGCCGATATCGCAAAAGACAGAAAAACACCGGTTGCCGTTTCTACAATTAAGGCAGCTGAAATTCAGGAAAAATTAGGAAATAAAGAATTTCCGGAAATCTTAAACAGTACACCATCGGTTTATACTTCAAAACAAGGTGGTGGTTTTGGTGACTCAAAAATCAATATTCGTGGTTTCGACCAGCGTAATATTGCCGTTATGGTAAATGGTATGCCGGTTAACGACATGGAAAACAGTTCTGTTTACTGGTCAAACTGGGCAGGACTTTCCGATGTAACGTCTGCTATGCAGGTACAAAGAGGTTTAGGATCTTCTAAACTGGCGATTTCTTCTGTGGGAGGAACGATCAACGTATTGACAAAAACATCCGACTTAAAAGAAGGTGGTTCAGTGTCGTCAATGGTAGGAAACAATAATAATCTGAAATTACTGGCAACCTATTCTACCGGAAAAATGAAAAACGGTCTTTCTGCAGCAGTGCTATTCAGCAGAACAAGCGGTGACGGTTATGTAGATGCAACCAAATATGAAGGATACAATTATTTCATTGGTTTAGGCTATGAAATAAACGACAAACACGATATTCAGTTCACTTTTACAGGTGCACCGCAATGGCACGATCAACGTAGTAATGCACCAACAATTGCAGACTACCAGAAATATAGCAAAGACGGTGATCCTAACATTCGTTACAATGGTGACTGGGGTTATCTGAACGGGAAAGAATATTCATTCAGAACCAACTACTATCACAAACCGGTAGCGTCTATTAACTGGGATTGGAAAATCTCTGATAATATGAAATTATCCTCGGTATTCTACGGTTCATGGGGACGTGGAGGAGGATCTACAGTAACTGGAGGGGTTAATAAATTCCGATACAATGCTAACGAATTGAGAAATGCAGACGGATCAATCAATGTTGATAATATTTATGCATACAATTCCGGACAGACCATTTATGTAAATGGTATGCCTTACACCAGAACTATGATTAACGGACAATACCAGAATGATTCCAGTACACCGGGAGCAACCAATACCTCAAACGGTATTTCTAAAATATCCTCTGTTAACTCTCACAACTGGTACGGAAGTATCATTAAATTGAATACAAAATTCGACGAGAAATGGTCAATGGATTTTGGGGTTGATTTAAGAATGTACAAAGGAATGCACTACCAGGTATTGAATGATTTATTAGGAGGTGATGTATTCAACAACAGAACTTCAGATATCAACAATCCGCAGAAATTATTCACAACAGTATACAATACAAGACCAAACGGAAATCCTTTTTCGGATACCAGCTACCAGCAGGCAATTAACTTCAACAATGATGGTGATGTAAACTGGTACGGTGCTTTTGCTCAGGTGGAGTATAATGTGGAAAACTTCTCTGCTTTTGTTCAGGGAGCGATTTCAAACCAGGGCTTTAAGAGAGTAGATTACTTCAAATATCTGTCATCAGATCCGTTATCGTCAACACCGTATGAAAACATATTGGGAGGAAACGTTAAAGCAGGTGCCAACTATAACATTAACGAGCAGCACAATGTGTTTGTAAATGCAGGTTATTACTCAAAACAACCATTCTTTAACGCGGTTTATCCGGGTAATGCGAGTCTTGTAAACCCGCTTTTAACAAACGAGAAAATTACAGGTTTTGAAGCAGGTTACGGTTTCCGTTCTTCAATCTTCAATGCAAACGTAAACGTGTACCATACAACCTGGAAAGACAGAAACCTGAGATCAACAGATTTCAGTACAAGCAACCCTGGCGGATATTATGATTTTACAGGACTTACAGAAGTTCACATGGGTGCTGAATTGGATTTCACGGTTAAAGCTACCGATAAATTAAAAGTGAACGGTATGTTCTCTTACGGAGACTGGTTCTACAAAGGAAACAGCGCCAGTAAAAACTACGATGTTAGCAATAACCAGGTAGGAGCAGACGGAATCGTATATCTGGATAAAGTAAAAGTGGGTGATGCTGCACAGATCACAGCGAGCTTAGGTGCTTCTTATGAAGTAGTAGAACGCTTAAAAGTGGATGCAAACTACAGATATGTAGATAAATTGTATGCTGCTATCGATCCTACAGCTTTCTCTAAGGAAAACAATAAAGGATCTTTGGAATTGCCATCTTTCGGATTAGTAGACACAGGATTGTCTTATAAAATGTTAGTAGGCAAAGACAAAGCAAACTCGGTTAACTTCAGAGTAAATGTAGATAACTTATTTGACAAAATATACATCGCTGAATCAAGAACAAATATCCATGCTACGGATAATGTGAGTTCTGCTGCAGGTGCGCCTACATATCAGGCTGCCGGAAGAACCTATCAGGGTGTAGCAGATGCGAACCAGGTATTCTTCGGATTTGGAAGAACATGGAACGTATCTATTCGTTACGACTTTTAATTCGCAATCGTTCATAATGAAAAAAAACCTCCCGGTCGCAAGATCGGGAGGTTTTTGATTTTATAAAAAGTACGAAACGCTTAAAATTGGTTTTCTTCCTGAAAAACGCCCTGTAAGGTCTCTAAAAAATGTTCGGCAGGCTGAGCGCCCTTAACGGCATATTTGTTGTTTAAAACGAAATAGGGAACCGAATTGATGCCGTATTCGTATGCCTGCTCCTGATCGGCTTTTACTTCCTCGGCAAATAAGCCGTTATCATAAACATTCTGGATATCGGAAGCCGACAGTCCAAAACGTGTTCCGATAGCAATCAGCTCCGGAATGGCATCGATATTTTTTCCTTCTGTAAAGTAAGCGCTGAATAGTGCGCCTTCAACCTCGTTCTGAACCCCTTTCGTTTTGGCGAAAGCAGAAAGCTGATGTGCGCGGAAACTGTTGGCAGGAACGGCTTTTTCAAAATGAAAATCCAGTCTGGCATCTTTGGCAATGGCCGTTGCATGGTCATGCATCCTTTCGGATTCTTCCACGCTGATTCCTTTTCTGTTTGCCATACTTTCGGCAGCAGAAATAGTAGTATCGGTAACCGCTTCCGGATCCAGCTGAAAAGCCCTCCAGATTACCGTTACCTTGTCTTTGTGCTCAAACTGAGCCAGTGCCTTTTCAAATTTTGTTTTTCCGATATAACAAAAGGGACAGCGAATGTCACTCCATATTTCTATTTTCATAAATTTCCTTTTTTTAATTCATCATTTCCATTAACTCCAGGGCGCGTTTAATGGATTTTACATTTTCAAAAGTCAATAACAGTCGCAAACCGTTTTTCGTTTCCTTTTCTTTCATTTTGCACAAATTGCCCTGCTGCTGTACAAATCGCAGTACATTGTGAAAACGTGCCGACTGGTAGAAATCCGATTGCTGGTCGGCAACAAAATAACCCACCATCTTGCCTTGCTTTAAGATGAGCTTCTCAATACCCATTTTTGTAGCGATCCATTTTATGCGGATGCTGTTCAGTAAGGCAACAGCCTGTTTCGGCAATGGTCCGAAACGGTCAATTAACTTTTGTTCATATACTTTCAGGTCTTCCTCCGTTTTAATAACACTCAGTTCGTTATACAGGTTCAGACGCTCCGAAATATTGTTGATATATTCATCCGGGAATAAAAGCTCGAAATCGGTATCAATCTGGATATCTTTTACATAGTCTTTGGTCTCGATATCATTCTCTTCCGGATACAGATCCTTAAATTCGTTTTCTTTTAATTCCTCGATGGCTTCATTCATAATTTTCTGATAGGTATCAAAACCGATCTCATTGATAAAACCGCTTTGCTCACCACCCAGTAAATCGCCGGCACCACGGATTTCAAGATCTTTCATCGCAATATTGAAACCGCTCCCCAGTTCGCTGAACTGTTCCAGTGCCTGGATACGCTTCCGGGCTTCCTCCGTCATGGCAGAATAAGGCGGGCAGATAAAGTAACAGAACGCTTTTTTATTGCTTCGTCCAACGCGTCCGCGCATCTGGTGTAAATCCGACAATCCGAAATTATTGGCATTGTTAATGAAAATAGTATTTGCATTCGGCACATCCAGTCCGCTTTCAATGATGGTTGTAGCAACCAGGACGTCAAACTCGCCATCCATAAAGGCAAGCATCAGCTCTTCCAGTTTTTTACCGTCCATCTGGCCGTGTCCTACGCCAACTTTGGCTCCGGGAACCAGACGCTGGATCATTCCGGCAACCTCCTTGATATTCTCAATACGGTTGTTGATAAAATAAACCTGTCCGCCGCGTTCAATTTCATAGGAAACAGCATCGCGTATTATTTCTTCATTAAAACCAACAACATTGGTTTCTATAGGGTAACGGTTGGGCGGAGGTGTCGTAATAACCGATAAATCCCTTGCCGCCATTAAGGAAAATTGTAAGGTTCTCGGGATAGGCGTCGCGGTTAACGTCAACGTATCGACATTCTGGGCAATCGTTTTTAATTTGTCCTTAACGGCTACCCCAAACTTTTGCTCCTCATCAATAATCAGCAAGCCCAGGTCTTTAAAAACAACATTTTTATTAACCAGTTGGTGGGTTCCGATGATGATATCGAGTTTACCGCTTTCCAGATTTTTAAGAATCTCCGTTTTTTGCTTGGCAGTACGGAAACGATTCACATAGCTCACGTTAACCGGCATGTCTTTTAACCGATCGCGGAAAGTTTTGTAATGCTGGAAAGCCAGGATTGTTGTGGGTACCAGGATGGCAACCTGTTTGCCGTTGTCTACCGCTTTAAATGCGGCACGAATGGCGACTTCCGTTTTTCCGAAACCAACATCACCGCAAACCAGACGGTCCATCGGTCTGTCGTTTTCCATATCGGCTTTCACTTCCTGTGTGGCTTTAGACTGGTCCGGCGTGTCTTCATAAATAAAAGAACTTTCCAGTTCCGCCTGCAGGTAACTGTCGGGCGCAAAGGCAAAACCTTTATCCAGTCGGCGTTTGGCGTATAATTGTATCAGGTTGAAGGCGATATGTTTAACACGTGCCTTCGTTTTCTGTTTTAAAGTCTTCCATGCAGAAGAACCTAATTTGTATATTTTGGGCGGCGCACCGTCTTTTCCGTTGTATTTGGAAATTTTATGCAGCGAGTGAATGCTCACATACACGATGTCGTTATCGGCATAAACCAGTTTTATCGCTTCCTGTGTTTTGCCTTCCACCTGGATTTTCTGCAAACCGCCGAATTTCCCGATGCCGTGGTCAATATGCGTTACATAATCGCCTACCGATAGTGTGGTAAGCTCTTTTAACGTGATATTCTGTTTTTTCGAATAACCGTTTTTAAGATTGAATTTATGATAACGCTCAAAAATCTGATGATCGGTATAACAGGCAATCTGGTTTTCTTCGTCTATAAAACCCTGGTATAACGGAGCAACGATGGTTTTATACTGCTTCCGGATGTTTTCGTGATTCGCCTCATCAAGGGTCTCGAAAATATCGTGGAAACGTTTTGCCTGGCCTTCATTGGAACAGAAAAGATAATTCTTGTAACCGTTAAAATGATTGTCGTTCAGGTTGTTTAAAAGCAAATCGAACTGCTTGTTAAACGAAGGCTGCGGCTGGGTGTGGAATTCCACCGTTTTCTGCGTTCTGAAAATGGGTTTTGAAGCAAACTCCACTATGGTAAAATCCAAAGCCTTCTTAACGAAAGAAGTCTGGTTTAAAAACATGGTTTCCGGAGTGGCATGCTGGATCTCTTTCGATAATTTTTCGAAAGCCTCATTGGCCTTGTCAAACAACTTGTCCAGTTTGCTCAGCAGCAAATCGGTATTCTGGATAAAAATAACGGTTTGCGGATTGATATAGTCTAAAAAGCTTTCGCGGTTTTCCTTCAGGAATTTGTTTTCCACATTCGGAATGATCGTGATCTTTTTCTGCTTTTCAATAGAAAGCTGTGTTTCTACGTCGAACGTACGGATACTGTCCACTTCGTTTCCAAAGAACTCCATACGATACGGATTGTCGTTGGAAAAAGAGAACACGTCAATAATACCACCCCGAACCGAAAATTCTCCGGGTTCGGCCACAAAATCAACTCTTTTAAAATTGTATTCGAAAAGCACCTCGTTGATAAAATCAATCGAGATATTGTCGCCGGTAGCCACTTTCAGCGTGTTTTTGTCCAGTTCCTTCCGCGTAACCACCTTTTCAAAAATCGCATCCGGATAGGACACAATTATGGAAGGCTTTTTACGGGAATTGATGCGGTTCAGCACTTCGGCACGAAGGAGAACATTCGCATTGTCGGTTTCTTCAATCTGGTACGGACGGCGATACGAACCGGGATAGAACAAAACGTCCTGGTCGTTTATCAGGTTTTCCAGATCATTTAAATAGTAAGCCGCTTCTTCTTTATCCTGAAAAAGAAGCAGAAATGGCAGGTCGCTTTTTGAAAAAAGGGATTGTACCACAAAAGACAGGGAAGAACCAACCAATCCTTTCAGATGCAGTTTGTTTTCTCTTTTTTGCAGCTGGTCTGCCAAAAGACTCACTTTTGAAGACTTTTCGTATATGTTTACTATATCGGGTTTCAAAAAATAGATGGTTTAAAGTTGATGGGAAATAAATCCCAGCAGTTTATTTTTTAGGCTCTGAAAAATTTGCTCTGGCACGGCGCACGGTGTCAAGCGCCTGTAACATTTCCGTTTCTCCAATTTCTTTAGGAATTTCCATTTTATAAAGAATTTCATCCATTTGGGTTTGTACGGACATTACTTCTTCCGAAACTTCATGAATTAATGAAATCACTTTTTTAGTCGGGATATAATCCAGGGAAATAAAGGTTTCCAGCGATTTAACTTTGGTGTTCAAAGTCGACAGACGGCTTTTTACCGCAGGTGTATTGAAAATCACCGGGATATTATTGGTTAGCGAATCCGATTTTTTAACCAGGGTGATCGTCTTTAACTTAAAAGCATTCAGGGTGCTTTTCGGTTTCTGAGCCAGTTCCTGTTTGAACTGGCGCCATTCTTCCCAATTCTGGATTTTGCTTTGTACTTTCGGACTTACGGCCGGAATGTCGAATTTCCAGTTGGAATTGATAATGGCAAAAACGGAGTCCCTTTGCTGTAACGATTTTTGATATTCGATCTCACGTTCATCCTTGTTGTTGCATGAAAAAAGAAAAAGAGAAAAACCCGCTAAAACCGCTACTATATATTTCATTTGTTTACTTAAAACGTTTGTATTAAACAACAAATTTACAAATGTTATCCAAAACTTCTTTTTTTATGGGAATTTGTTAACTAAAATTAATTGTCCGGTGAAATAATAGGGTCGGAAAGTAGCCTGTAGATTTCCTTGAATGCGCTATCTTTGTCAAAAATATAGCTACGCAAATAAATATGAATACAACAATTTTAATTATTGGTGCTTGTGGTCAGATCGGGTCTGAACTTACCGTGAAATTGCGCCAGATATACGGAAATGATAATGTAATTGCTTCCGATATCAGAAAAGGGACACAGGATTTTGTCGCTACAGGACCTTTCGAAGTGGTAAACGCAATGGACTTTAATCAGATTGAAGAAGTTGTTGAAAAATATAAAGTAGACGAAGTGTATTTAATGGCAGCATTGCTTTCGGCTACAGCCGAAAAAAATCCTGCTTTTGCATGGGACCTGAATATGAATTCGTTGTTTCATGTTTTAAATCTGGCGAAAGCTGAAAAAATTAAAAAAGTATTCTGGCCATCCAGTATTGCAGTTTTCGGACCGACTACGCCAAGAATCGATACACCGCAGTATACGGTTATGGAACCGTCTACCGTTTATGGAATTTCAAAGCAAACGGGAGAAAGATGGTGTGAATATTACCACCAGAAATATGGTGTGGATGTGAGAAGCATCCGTTACCCGGGCTTGATTTCGTGGACCACACCACCCGGTGGAGGCACTACAGATTATGCGGTGGATATTTACTACAAAGCCCTGGAAAATAAAAGCTA
This sequence comes from Flavobacterium sp. UBA4197, assembly GCF_002379575.1. Classification (NCBI taxonomy): domain Bacteria; kingdom Pseudomonadati; phylum Bacteroidota; class Flavobacteriia; order Flavobacteriales; family Flavobacteriaceae; genus Flavobacterium; species Flavobacterium sp. UBA4197. Next base: position 38,081 of record NZ_DFUB01000026.1, on the reverse strand, counting down.
TACCTGTTTCCTTTCGGAAGAAACCGCTTTGCCAATGATGTATATGGACGATGCGATAAAAGCAACGATCAGCATTATGCAGGCTCCGGCAGCAGACGTGAAAGTGCGTTCTTCCTACAACCTTTCGGCGATGAGCTTTACACCAAAAGAAATTGCCGCTTCGATACAAAAACACATCCCGGAATTTACAATTGATTACAATCCTGATTTCCGTCAGGCAATTGCAGACAGCTGGCCGGCAAGTATTGACGATAGTTACGCCAGAAAAGACTGGGGTTGGCAACACGACTTCGACCTGGAAAAAATGACAGCCGTAATGCTGGAAAACCTTGCTAAAAAATAATAAAAAAACGCTACCGGAATAAGGTAGCGTTTTTCATTTAAAACAAACTTACTGTTGCACTACCTGCGGTCGTAGTGACTCTAAAACGACCCCAACCTCACCAATAAGGTCGTTGGGAACGCTGTTCTTTTGTGCACCAATCACAACATCGCCAATAAATTTGTCCATGTCGGCATTGTTAGCCTTCATTGCCATTCTCGGGTTTGTTGCCGGATTGTGTGCGTCTGTCATGTTTAAACCGGTATAAGAGAAATTTTTGGCACCTGTGCCCACGCAAAAGAAATCGGTTAGATTTTTACTCAGTATCGCCAGATTGGTTGTATTTCCGGAACCAACTTCCGAAAGTAATGTGGCAAAATAAGGCTGTAATTGCGGATCGGCAGCAATTACAAAAATTGTACTGTCCACTACAGAGCGCAATCCCAAACGGCCCTGTTCGATCATTTGCCCGGAGTTTCTCGGATCGGCAACCATGGTTGTCCCTCCTAATTTTTGATAAAGCGTTGGTGGTGTAACGGGTGTAGGCGTATCATCATTATCGTTACTACAGGCATAGAAAGCCGATAGGCCAACCAGAAGAAGCCCTGCTAATGTTAGTTTTGAATAGATTTTCATAATAATTTATTTTATAGTTAATTAAAAAGTTTTTGTATTCCATGTGAAAAACGATAAGAGAAAGAATTGCGGTCCATAACAGGGCAGCCGGAATTTTTCATTTGATCCGTAACAACAAAGCGTTCTGCTTTATAATTTCCTTTTTCCAGAAGGGCATCAAAAGCTTTCTGAGAATCAACTTTATTCAGGTTGTGGGTATATACCAGTATGCCGTCCTTAATGTTGAAATAGGTGTTTTCAACACCATCAATACTTCGCAGCTGGGCATTGATAACTTTGGCTTTTGCCGAATCAATGGGTTCTTTAAAATCAATACGGCTTAACTGTAAACTCATATTGTCATAGCTTTTTGGAGTAACCATCAGGATGTGGACTACCAGTGTGATAAAAAGCAGTGCAATAATCCCGAATAAGCAGCCTGCTATCCATTTAACTTTTTTGTTGATTTTCATAGCGCAGTTCGTTTATAAGTTTGTTAGGTTTATGTACGGGAAAAAAAGGACTATGGTTTTAAAAAAAATGAAATAAAAAAAACCGGACACTTTTATCGGTGTCCGGTTGGTTGTATCGGGATGTTTTTCTGAGCTATTCTATTTCAAATATTGCCTGGATTTCAACAGCTGAATTTACAGGCAAAGAGGCTGCGCCAATGGTTGCCCGGGCATGTTTGCCTTTTTCTCCGAAAACCGTTGCTGTAAGATCGGAAGCAGCATTCATGATGGCAGCATGCTGTGTATATTCGGGAGTGGTATTGAAAAAACCGGTTAATTGCACACATTGTTTTACCCTGTTCAAATCACCGCCGCAGGCATCTTTAAGCACAGCAATAACATTCAGCATTGTTTGGTATGTGGCTTCTTTAGCCTGTTCTTCGGTTACTGTCACGCCAATTTTTCCGGGATTTACGATTTTCCCGTCTTTCAGTGCCACCTGATTAATGTAAACTTTATGATCGGAAATTACATAAGGCACATAATTGCCTACCGGTTTTGGTGCTTCGGGTATGCTGATTTTATTTTCTCTCAGGGTTTTGTTCACATCCGGAGCGGTATTGCCGGAAGTGGCAGGCTGTTTTTTAACGGAAGTAAAAACTTTTAAGGCGCTTGCTGTTTTGGCTAAGGCCAGTCCCTGTTCTTTAGCCAAAGCCAGTTCGCTTGCCGAAGGACGGGTTCCGTTTGCACCGCTTAAGGATGACGCACCGAAAGGAGTATTTCCCTGCGGAACGGTTTTGTCTGTTTTATCGGAAGCCATTAATCCGGTTGGGATAATTACCATGCCGTGCATCGACAGGATGTTCCAGAAAGACTGAATGGCGGCTTCCCTGCCCGATCCGGATCCGGCAGACATGAATACCGTTGCCGGTTTGCCTTCCAGACTTCTGTCGGTCCATATCGGGATGCTTTTGCTGAAAAAGTAGCTCATATCGGCACTTACATTAGCAAAATGCACCGGACTTCCAAATGCGATTCCGTCATAAGCCGGAAGTTCGTCAATGGCAGCAACCGCTAATCTGGCTACTTCCGGACTTAGTTTCGCTTTTTCATCAATTGAAGGAACTCTTTTTATCGTCACCTTTGTATCCGGAAAGGATTTGGCCCCTTCGGCTATGGTTTGTGCCAGTTTGTAGGTTCCTCCGTTCTGGGAATGAATTAAAACCAGGATGTTTGTTTCTTTAGTTTGTGCATTCATTTTTATCGGGTTTAAAACCATTGTGAAAGCCATACAGATAAAAAAGATGTTCTTCATGATAGATAAATAAAAGAGCACCAAAAACAAGACCGGATGCCGGATACCATTATCCGGTGTAACGCTGTTTGCATGCTCTGGTTTGAGGATGCAAAATTAAATTTTAAAAAAAGGAAAATAGTTATTGTTTTCTTAATTGATTGACCAGTTTGTCCTCAAGAGCACTTTTAGCCTTTACCACTTCGGTAATGTTGTCATTAGGTACGGTCATGGACAGTACATAGTGTTTGATTTTCCATTGCCCTTCGGTTTTAACCATAACACCGGAGCCCCTGCATATCTTCATTTGCGTGTCCAGCAGCTCATCAAACCAGGCTAACGAAAGGTCTTCGTTAAAATAAATATGGCGTTCCAATGGCGTAAAATTCCAGGCTTTTCCTCTTTCAAAAAACGGTTTGGCAAATTTCTGAAAAGCGGTTTTGTCCCAGTTCTCGGTAGCATCGGTACCGATAAATATGGCATCGTCCGTTAATTCATTGAAATAATCGTCATAATTGGCTTCTGCCGCTGCTTTGTGCCAATCGTCGAGTGTGGTGCCGATTTCCTGTTTTTCTTCGTTAACGGTTTCCTCGCTGGGTTTCATGCAGGAGGTGAAAAGAGCGGTAGCCGCCAGTATTGTTATTACTTTTTGCATGGTTTAATTATTTATAAGTACTGTTTTGATGTTTACAAATTCCCGTATTCCCTCTTCGGAAAGTTCCCTTCCGTAACCGGATTTTTTGACACCGCCAAACGGTAACCGCGGGTCGGATTTTATCATCTCGTTAAGGAATACGGCACCTTCTTCAAAAGCGGGTATTTTGGTTTTGATAAAAGGGATGTTCTGTGTGAAAACGGAGACGCCCAGCCCGAACCGGGAGTTGTTGCTGATTTTTATAGCGTCTTCAATCGTATCGAAAGTGATTATGGCCGCGACAGGTCCGAATACTTCTTCGTTAAAAACCGGCATCTCTGCTGTGATGTTGGTCACTATGGTCGGTTCAAAATAGGCATCATTGCGATGACCGCCCAAGACTACTTTGGCACCCATGGCAATGGATCGGTTAAGCTGTTCTTCCACTTCCTGTGCTAAATCGGCTCTGGCCATCGGACCCACCTGTGTTGCGGGATCCATCGGGTCGCCCATTTTTAGCTGGCTCACAGCAAGGATATATTTTTCTAAAAAGGATTCGTAGATGTTTTTTTGGATCAGGAAACGTTTTCCGGCAATACAGCTTTGTCCGGCATTTTGCATGCGGGCATTTACCGCAATACTAACCGCTTTGTCCAGATTGGCATCTTCACAAACAATAAAAGCGTTGCTTCCGCCTAATTCCAGTAATGATTTTTTCAGGTGTTTCGCCGCTTCCGTGGCAACGGAAATTCCGGCGTTTTCACTTCCGGTTAAGGAAACCGCTTTAACATGCGGGTTGGCAATAACTGCGGCAACTTCCTTGCTGGAAATAGGCAGGTTCTGATAGATGCCAACCGGGAAGTTGCTTTTGGTGAAAAGTGTTTCGAGCAGCTGTGCCGTTTCCGGAACGTTGCTGGCGTGTTTTAAAACAATCGTATTTCCGGCAATTATGGACGGAACGGCAAACCGGAAAACCTGCCAGAAAGGAAAGTTCCAGGGCATTACGCCAAGTAGCACGCCTAAGGGTTCATAGGTTGCATAACTTTCTGTGGCTTCTGTTTTTATAATCCTGTCCTGCAAAAAAGCAGCTGCATTTTCTATATAGTAATCACATAGTACCCCGCATTTTTCTACTTCGGCAACCGCCTGCGTAATGGGTTTGCCCATTTCTGCCGTGATCATTTCGGCATATTGACGCTTGTTTTCCAAAAGGGTTGTTTTCAGTTGCCGGATACAGGCTATGCGTTCGGTTATGTTTACCGTTTTCCAGTGTGAGAATGCCTGTGCTGCAGCATTTATTTTTTCAGAAGTGATTTCAGAAGTCATCCGTATCTTTAATTATGGTCTATTAGTAAAGATACTTATTTTGAAAAGAATGTGGTGTTAAAAATAGCAGGTGTGTTTTAATATTTCCTGTTTTAGAAAGCATTTCCAAAAGATATTGCTGCGGTTTAAGACTTCAGTTTCCGGGTGTTAGTTTTGAAAAAGGAATAAATGGGACAAAAATTAATTACACCCGTAAGCAGTAAAAACAGCCCGATGGCTAACAGTATATAGCCAAAAGTTCCGGTTACGATTTCTGTGGAAACCAGTAAGGACAGGATAATGGCAACGGTGATGCGGATGATTTTGTCGATGTTACCGATATTTTTTTTCATGGTTATAAAGGTTTAGGGGGCTTAACTTTTATGAGAATTGATAACGGAAATAAGCGCATCTTTTGTGATTATTCCGGAATGCCGCCAAAGCTGCCTGCCTTCTTTGAAGAGCAGCATGGTCGGGACGCTTTTTATCTGGTATTTTGCAGCGAGGTCCTGATTTTTATCAATATCGATCTTGAGGATATGAGCGGTATCGCCCAATACAACTTTTGCTTCTTTTAACACCGGGGCTAATGCGGTACAAGGCTGGCACCAGGTTGCAAAAAAGTCAATTAAAACAGGTTCTTTCCTATTGGTTATTTCAGAAAAAGTGCTCATAAATCATCTTTTTTAATTAAGCATTGCGTGTTAACGTTATTGTTTTCTCCTTTTGTATGGAAGGGTGCAATATTGCGACTGGCATCCGAAATTAAATAATGCCTGGAACAGGAAGAAAAGCGCAAACAACCCGAATATCCAATGGTTGCTGTCATAAGCAGTATAGCCTAAAAACAAGGCAATGGCAAGACGGAAGAACCGCATAAAATGCCAGTTCTGGAATGTGTTTTTCATGATAAATGTTCCTTTTGACTTATAAATTTACGAAAAAAAAACGGAGATAGGATGTAACTTTTGTTACATAAATGAAGTTAGCCGAAATAAAACAAGGTTATTTCGGCTAACTTTTATAGCTGATCCGGGCATCCGGACCTATCTTTTCATGGCAAAATGGGAGCGGAATTCCTTCTCTTCCCCATTTTCAATGTATTTTACTGAAAACCAATAATCGGTTGAAGGAAGCGGTGCGCCATTATAAGTCCCGTCCCATCCTTTTCCTCCCGGAAAGAGCTGTTTCAGGAATTTTCCATAGCGGTCAAAGATGTACACTTTAGCGTTTGGCTGCCCTTTAATTCCGGCGATATGCCAGGTGTCATTATAGCCGTCGCCGTTCGGGGTGAAAAATTTGTCATAATCGAGGACTACCACTTCTATTCGGGTAGGATTACAGCCGTTATTGTCATGAACGAGTAGGGTATGTGTTCCGGCAGCTACATTCTCAAAAACTGGCGAAGCCTGTATCGGTTCCTCGTTTAGCTGATAGCTGTAATTTCCGGCACCCGTAGCGTGGATAATGATGTTGATAATGTCATTAAAAGAATATTCCACCCGTGCGGTCGCGATAGCCGGTTCCGAATGTCCGACTACGGCTTCTGCCGGAACCGATTCGCATCCTGTTGCGGTATGTGTGGCCACTACAAAATAATGACCGGGCTGTGTTACTTCCAGCGCGGTGCCGGTTTGACCGGGTATTAGTACGGTTCCGTTGTACCACTCAAAAGTATGGGTTGTGGCACTCAATCCTGAATGGATAATATGGCTGCTCAGAACGGCTCCGGTAACCGGATTGTAGCACACAAAACCACCATTTGGCACCGGTTCGGGCAGGCGGTTGACTTTTATATTAAAGCTTGTTTCGGCGGCACATTTCCCGACCGTATTTTCATGAATGACCCTTACATATATTATCTGCGGATTGGATTCGTTTTCAAAAGCAGCCGGATTGCTAATCGGGATATTGGCATTGAGGTTTGCCAAATCGGAGTAATAATGAATCGAATAATCCGGATTGTTTGCCTGATACGGACCTAAGATCACCGGATCTAATGCGGTTAAATCAAAAACGGTGTGACCATTGTTAGTACCATCGGTATCGCATACGGTTGTAGCATGAACGGGCGGTTTTGTAGCCGTTGGACTGGTTTCGGCAATCAGCTGTAATGTTGTGGTGCTGATACAGCCGGTCAGGTTGTTTTGAATGCTTACCCAAAGTAACCGGCTCGTGCTTATAAAAATTGCAGGCAGCGGATTTACTGCCAGTGCCGCATCACTTTCCGCAAGGTGATAGTTCACGGTAAACGTATTTGGGTTTTGTCCGGCTAAAGCGGCTTCATCTTTTGTATGTAAGGTAAAAGTGGCTTTTCCGTCATTGGTATTGATACAGCTGTAATAATCGCTGATGCTGCCGGCTGCCGGTAAAGGATGTACAATGAGCTTTTGCTCGATAATAACAGCACAATCGGTAAGTGTACTCACCGGATTTGTGGTAACCCTGATCCAGATACTTGCGGTGGTCGTTTCATGGCTTGTTGGATTGACGATGCTGTTGGAACCGTCAATGGCGTCACTTTCGGTGAGGTGATAGGTGATCAGGTCGGTACTGCCGTTTAAAACATAAGCGGCATTTGTAGTCAGATCAAAAACTTCTTTCAGATCCCCGGGATTATTATCGTCGCAGGATTCCAGCGGAACGGGATGAGTGTTCGGATTGGGAAGCGGGATAATGTGTGCCGTTAAGGATGTTACGGAAAAGCAACCGTGGCTGTCTTCAAAGCGAACCCATATTGTTTGCTGCGGTTGCGTTAGCAGGTATGCAGTTGCGGATAGCTGATCGGCAATTAACGCGGCATTGGCGCCAGCCTCGGAGGCATAACAGCTGATGGTATAGCCGGACGGATTGCTGTGCAGCAGGTTGTAATAGTCCGATATGCTGATGACTTCCGTGCCATTCCTGTCGAAATCACAGCGGCTTATTGTTTGAGGAGTCAGTATAATGGCTGGCGGATTGATAAAATGAAGTTCTTTTATAAGGCTGCATCCGGTTGCAATATTCCTGATTTTTACGAAAAGCGGTGTCGCAAAATTTGAAAATATATAATGCTGCGGATCGGCTATGCTGTTTGTACCGGCGTTGGCATCCGAAGAAGACAGATAGAACTCGAGTGCCAAAGCCGCTGGATCATAGGCAGGAAGCAGGTCGTAGATGGTCTGGGTTAAGTCAACCTGTTCTGTTCCGTCGGCATTGTTGTCGCAAAGCGTTATCGGATTGGGTAAAGAATATTCTTCGTAAAACGGATTTAAGGTTATGGTTGCCCAATTGTCGCAATGGGTGTTTGGCGCAGACAGCCTTACATAGACCGGATTCGAATTGGGTAGCGGATTCGGGTAGGCGCCGGGATTGGCAATCGGGTTGGTATTCGACTGCAAATCGGCAATAGCAGAAAAATACTGGAATTGAATTCCCGGCTGGGCAGTGATAAGCCCTTCAGCTGTTGTTAAATCAAAGGCTTCTATACCGTTGTTATCCGTATCACATTCTGTAAGGATTACGGTATCTGTTAACAATGGTACTTCCGGTTTGTGTTCCAGCGTTACCGTTTTTGTTTTACTGCAATTATTGCTGTTGGTACCTTTTACATAAATGATTTCAGGAAAATCATTTGGATTAATAGTATAGTTGGTAATATTCGTAATGGCATTGCTATTGCTGGCAGCATCGGCTGCATTTAAGAAATACTGGAAGCTGTAAGGCAGCGGATTTTCGACTACAGTGGCATTAAGCAAGGTTAAATCAATGGTGTACAAGCCATCTAAATTATCATCACAGACATCGTAGGTGCTGTTCACGAATTTTGGCAGGTTGTAAATCTGAAGTTCCAGCGTTTTAACCGTGTAGCAGCTGGTGGCAAGGTCTTCGAACCGGACATATACAAAAGAGGTCTGGCTGGCAGTTACCGGATATATATCTGGGGTTGCAATAGGATTTGCACCTGTAGCGGCATTGGCAGGAGTGTTGTGAAAACTAATGGTATAACCGGAAGGATTGGTAATCATGTCCGGTATGGAAGCGGGTAAATTAAAAATACCGCTAAGCTCGTTTGTGACCGAAATATCACAGGCCGACTGAATGGTATCATTGGCAATTATTAGATATCTTCTTTGAAAAACAATCGTTGTGATGGCAAAACAATGGGTAATGGTATTGGTGACTCTCACAAATACAGGAGGGGAAAAATTGTTTGCGTCGAATGAGGAAACGGTAAAGTTTGTCGTACTCAAATTTGGAATGGGATTCAGTTCCTGTAAGGCATCGCTATATAAATTGTAAAATGTAAAAGAAGTATTTGCAGGATTACTGATAAGCTGGTCCTGGTAGCTGTTAAGGTTAACGGCCTCGCTTCCGTCTCCGAGGTTATCACAGATAACAGCCGTTACCGGGGTTACCACCGGAGCAGGGATTAATTGAATGGCAACAGGTACTATGCGGGCACAGGCAGCGTTTGTGCCATTGGTTATTTTTACATAAATGGTATCGTTATGCTGAATGGTGAAATCAGCCGGAATTTCGGGTGCTCCTGCCAGGGCATCGGCCATGTTTCCGAAATACTGATAGGTGTAGAGCAGGTAATTGGAAGTGATCTGAGCGTTAAAAACAGCCATGTCGGCAATGGTTTCGCTGTTGTCGTTTTCGAAATCACAGGTAGTGACCACAGAATTGACCGTTAGCGGGAACGACAGTATGGCAACGTTGATCGGGACGATTCTTTCGCAGCCGGTAACCGTGTTCTTTAAATAGAGGTAAATACTGCCGGTAACACCTAAAATAGAAGTGTCGTAAACAAAAGTATCCCAGTCGGGTAAAATTTCGTAAACCGGATCGTTGTTTTGAGCAGCGGTCAGGCTGGTGTATAATTTTTTGATAATAGGTTCCAAAGGGTTTTCGATAATAACGGAAGCAATAACCTGATTCAGGTTGTCAAAAAGAACCTGTCCGTCATTGTCGGTATCGCAAATTTCAACCACGCCAATTGGGTTGGTAGCCACAGAATTAAAGAAGCCGAAATTTACCTGCTGTATGGTCGGGCATTCATTCGGAGCCGTTGCCGGATCTTCTTCAATTCTTACCCATACAACGGTCATTGGGTTTATCGGATAGTTTGCCGGGGAATTGATGAGGTTGGTCTGGTTAAAAGCACCGGCTGAGGTGGTGTGGAAGCTCACTAACGGGCTGTTAAATCCGGAGGTAAGTCCCGGAATCATCGTTGTCAGGTCGTAAAGTTCGGTGCCGTCTGCCCCGATATCGCAAACCTGCCGGTTAACGGGAGTTCCGATGTTAAAAGGGGTCAGGATAAAATTCAGGTCATAATTAGAGCTACAATTATAGGACTTTACTTTTACGTATACAATCGTATTGGGGGAAGAAACCGTGATGCTGGTAATCGGGTTGGTGCCGGCGTTATAATCGGTTATGTTTGCAAAACAGCTAACGGTTTCCCCGGGATTTTCCAGTTGTATCTGGGTGATATAAGGCAGCAGGTTAACCGTTTCGTGTCCGTCGTTTAAGAGGTCACAAATGGTATAATCCTGGTTGACATGTTTGATAAACTTAACCGGAATGACCAGCTTTATAATGCCGACAACCCCATTAACGTCGACATAGCGTACCCATACTGCGGAAAGCGGTACAACCGGAAAAAAGCTGCTGATCTGGGTGCTGGTTAATGCTGTTGCGGGATCTTCGGTCTGGGCACCGTTTAAAGTGGTATAAAAGCCTAACGGAACAGGAAGCGGTACAATCGCGCTCATCGTACTGTTGTAAACTACATTCAGGTCATAGGAAGGAATGGGTTCGCCAGTTTCCAGACAGGCACCAAAGTCGCCTCCGCCGCCAGTTCCACCACCGCCTCCGCCACCGCTTCCACCGCCACCCATGGCTTCGCAAAAGCGGATCGTTGCCGGTACTATCGTGCTGCAATAACCGGATGCATTGATCGTCATATAAAGGGTTGTTTCCGTATGCGGTGACGGAATGCTTACCAGATAATTGTTCGGATTGGCAATCGGACTGATGCCGTTCTGTGCATTATACAGCGAGGTATAATACTGGATGGTCAGCGCATTTGTATTTGCAGGACCGGTTATTATGGTTACCGGAATTGAAGTTAAGTCGAATAATTCGTGTAAATCAAAATTCGGATCGTTAATGCAGAACGGGGTAATCGGAGCCAATTCCAGTTTCGGCATTATTCTCAAGGTGATTTTACGTACTGTAAAACAGCTGGGATTATTGGCGTTCACGACTCTGATGTACACGTCATAAAAGCCAGGAGGATTGTTTACGGTTATACTGGTTACAGGATTGATCCCGGCATTGGCATTGGGCAGATTATGGTAGTACGAAACAGTCATGCCGGGCAGATAGCCGCTAATCTGGCTTGTTAAACCGGGTAAAGAAACCGGTTCTGTACCGTCATTATTGGTGTCGCAGATGCGGATTTCCTGATCGGCTATTTGAGGTGTCTGAAATAATTTTACAGTAATCTTGCCGGTGGCATAACAGCTTCCTTTGGTTACTCTGTAATAAAAGGTGCGGGTAGTGGTGGTCATGTGAAAGGTGTCCATGCCGGGCAAAGCATTTGCGTTGGCATCGGCTTCCGCCTGGGTATTGTGTATTGTTTTGATAATTCCGGCTTCCGCAGGCAGTAAGCCGGCAATGTCTACGATTTCATCGGGGAAAGGATTGGCGGTATCGCAAAAATTTGCAGAAATGTCCGGTGCAACGGGATAATCCAGGTCGTAGTTAATCACGATGGTATTTTCCATAGTAACGGGCGAGCAGGTGTTGTACAGCACTTTTGCATTGTAAAAAGTAGAATAGTTGGGCGGTATTATTTCTATTGGGTTGGCATTTCCTAGGTAGCTGCCGGCAGCATTGTACCAGGACAAGGTAGTACTGCTGGCACCACTGGGTAGAAATTGATAGGATTCATTTTGGGCGGCCCAGGTGCCGGTGTTTCTTTGCGGCGGTGCGATTCCTTTTGTGCCATTGGAATTGTTAAGCCCTATCAGTGAATTTCCGTTTCCGTTGGCGCTGATATTTCCGGTACAGGTCAAAGGTTTGTCTTTTACATTCACCTCAACGATATTGGTTGTTTCGTTCAGGATGATCTGAAATGTGGATTTCCGGGTATTCGTACCATAACAGTTAAAATGGTTAACGGCATTAAAATTTACGATAAATTTTCTGAAAGGGGCTGTTCCGGTGGTCAGGTAGGTAACCGTGCCGCAGTTTTCTCCTGTGGCACAGCCAAATCCTGCCGGAATGTTGAGCATGTCCTGAAACCCGCCAAAAATGGCATTTCTGACCAATGATGGGTTGGGAGTAGTATTGATTATCGATGAAAAAGCACCTTCGGGAACGCTGCTGTCGTACCCGAAACGGACGATGCCATTATCGCCTACGGTAACCGAATTATAGTTGTTGTTGTAGAAACAAAAGGTAAAACCCATTGGGATGGTGCTGCTCCAGGTGTCGTCTCCGCTAAATACGATAGGCGTTCCATCGGCAAAACTGCCGGTTTGGTTGAACGGAACGCTTTCAACGGTATATTCTGTGGTACTTTTTAAATCGGGAAAGGTTGCTGTCAGCCTGACTTTTTTGGGCGGAATAAAGTTGTAATCACAATCAATAGTTATCGTGCCGGTGGTATTGTTATGATCGGATATAATCAACTCCGGAACCTGACCGTATAGGCTTTTGGAAATAAAGCTGATAAAAATAAAAAGGAAGGTAATTGTTCTGATTTTCATTTTTGGAGTGGCTTAAAATAATGTATAGGGCTAAAGGTGTTGCAAATGTAAAGAAATGTACCCGGGAAGTGTTGGATTTTAAACAAGTGTATGAGAAATATAACTTTTTTGAGTGAAGGTGAGGGTGGTAGATATCGTTTTGTGAGGATAATTGTTTTTATTTTTCCGTTGTGAATTTAGGATGTCTCTTTTTTTATGATCTAAGAGAGTCTTTTGAGGATTGTTTGTAAATGGTGTTGGAATTTTTTGAAAGTTGTAAAAGCGAAAAGTCTTTGGATGTTCAATATAAAATAATTTAGCTTTAATGCTGATTATGAGTTCACTTAATGATTTTTTGATATATTAGCTAAATAAAATTGTGTGTAAAATAGTGTAAAAAATAAGTTAATTTTTTATGTCAGATAAGATTAAGATAGGGATCCTTTTATTTTTCATTTGTACAATGGGAAATTCTCAGAATTTTTATGTTTCGCCTTCCGGTAGTGATAGTAACTCTGGGACATCAACAGGTGCTGCGTTTAAAACAATAAACAGAGCGAAGGAGAAAGCAAGGGAAATAATTGCTGTAGGAATGACTCAGGATATTAACATTAATATTATGTCTGGAGAATATGTTCTGAATCAAACTTTGGAATTTACAGCTTTGGATAGCGGACATGGTGCGTATTATGTGAATTACAAGGCGTATGATCCGGGAATGCCAAAGCCGATAATAAGCGGAGGTGTAAAAGTTACCGGGTGGGCAATACACGATCAATCCAGGAATATATGGAAGGCTAATATCGGAGAGTTGTATTCACGGCAACTTTACATAAATAAAAAGAGGGCTGTTAGAGCCAGGACTCAAAATGCAAATGGAGTTCTGGAAACAGCATTAGGGTATTTTTATACGTGTAATGACTTGGATTTTGTAAATATGCAGAACATTAAAGATGTTGAAGTTGTTTCAAATATACATTTTAGAAATAACCGTATACCTGTTAAGTCTGTTTGCGGCAAGCAGATAGTAATTGATACTGAATTTTGGAAAAGAATACACAATCAAAAAACATTTGAAAAAGCACCGGCAGACTGGATAGAAAATTCATTAGCGTTTTTAGATGCAGAGCAAGAATGGTATATTGATAAACAGTCGAATACGCTGTATTTAAAGCCGTCTAATAGTGTGACTACTTTAGCGGCGGTTAATAATCTTGATGTGGTAATTCCTAAACTGGAGAAACTCATAACCGGAGAAAATGTCAGGAATATAAGGTTTAAAGATGTGGTGTTTTGTTATTCAACTTGGAATAAACCTTCTGAATTCAATGTTAACAGGGATTCTAATTTTGGTTTTTTTGCAAATCAGGCAGATGATTTGCTTGATGAGAACGGAGTTCATAATGTGTTGCCGGCTTCTGTATCTTTCATTAATAGTCATGGACTGGTGTTCCAGAATAATGTGTTTGAACATATTGGTTCCACAGGATTATCCATAGGTATTAGTTCAAGGAACAGTATTATTTGTAATAACCAATTTTTAGATATTTCAGGAAGTGCCCTACATGTGGGGGATATTAATAATGCTCAAAATCCATGTTTGAGCCCAAATTTAGATATTGATTATTATAATTCAACATGTTTACCAAATGATTATTCCTATTTACTGGTGGCGGATAGTTATATTAATAATAACTATATCAATAATGTTGCTAATGAATATTCCGGATGTGTTGCGATATTAGTGTCTTTCGCAAGAAATACTGTTATTAAGCATAATACGATATCTGGTTTTCCGTACACAGGGATATCTGTCGGATGGGGGTGGAATAATAAAATTGAGAATGGAGTAAATGAAATAGCGTATAATAAAATTGACTGTTCTTCGCAAACAATGGCAGATGGAGGCGGTATTTACACTCTTAGTTCACTGGGGTCAAATAATAACAGATCTTCGGTACATCATAATTATATCCTGAATCAAACAATTAATTTGGGAGCAATTTATTTAGATCAGGGTTCCAGTAATGTTAATATATATGATAATTTAATAGATATACAGCCAGGAGTTGTGATTCCGGAATCTATTGATTGTATCGATAATGGAAAAAACGGAAACGTCAGAGGAATCATGTGTTATAATAATTCTGTAAATGTCACTGTTGAAAGAAATCTTTATAATAAACGGTATAATGATCCTTTATTGTCAGGAGAGTGCTGGAGTTGCTCTAATATAGTTTATGATCAGAATAGTAATTTTGTGAATTTTTTTGAAACACATAGTATTATTGATGGAGCAGGTCAGCAAAGTTCAAATATTTGTAATTAATAGTTTATCATATGAAAGTAAAATCGTTTAATTTTTATTGTGTATTGTTTCTAACGTCTGTTTCATTTCATTTTTCGTATGCACAATGTCCGATAACGTTTCCTAAGTCGGACGAATTGGGAACAGGTGGGGGATTTTGTTTGGAAGGATCACCGTTAGCATCTTCATTAGACAGGAATATATGTTTTGAAAACTATGAAGGGAACCTGAATATGATTTTTAATAATGATTATAGTAAAAAAGTATTTACCTTTTTTAAGAGCGGCGATTTTAGAATGGGAAATATTAGTAATAATTCCTATTCAAAGCTTGTTATACAAGGGCCAAATATGCCAACGGATGTTAATAGTAAAAGGGATATCTCTTTTGAGTTTAACGCTGCTGGAAGCGCTAAGATCAGATCGTATAGAGGTACTTCTCAAGGAACATATCTGGAATTTTTGACGAACCCGAATAACGCGGTTAGTGACAATCCTGAAGTTAGGATGCATATTCATGATGATGGAAATGTTGGATTGGGAACGGTTGCGCCAAAGGCAAAATTAGAGGTGGTTGGAAATGCTATTATAGGGACTGTTCCAGTGGGTAAAATGCCTTCGGGATATAGTCTGTATGTTGAGAAAGGAATATTGGCAGAGAAAGTAAAAGTGGCTGTATTGAGTTCTTCTAATTGGGCAGACCATGTTTTTGAAAAAGATTATAAATTAATGCCTTTGGAGGAGGTTAAGAACTATATAGAAGAAAATAAGCATTTGCCGGATATTCCTTCATCTCAGGAATTGGTAAAAAATGGTTTGGACTTGGCAGAGATGCAGGCAAAGCAAATGCAAAAAATCGAAGAACTGACATTGTATATGTTGGAGTTAAAAAAACAGGTTGACAATTTAAAGCAGGAGAACGAGAGTTTAAAAGCGGTTATTAATAAAAAGAAATAAGCAATGAAAAGATTTTATTATTTGAGTCTTTTATTTGTTGCTAATGTGTTTGGACAAAGTTGTCCTTTAACTGTGACAATAACGACCCCGGATTATGCTGTGGGATTGACGCAATCGAATACCTGGATTAAAGGGAGTTCTAATATTTTGAATACAGCAAGTGTAAAGTTTGATGCGAGTCCTGCTTTTGGTTATATAGAATTGAATCCTGGTTTTTTAGCGAATCCAAGTACCGGGGTTTTTATAGCCCAGCCTTTGGATGGATGTGGAGCTTTAATTCCTGCTAAACAAAATGCTGAAGAAGGAAATGTAACGGAATTAACAGGAGATGTGGTGACTTTGGTGCCAAATCCTAATAATGGTATTTTTGCTCTTGAGTTGACAGGAATAGGAAATGGTGTGGTTGAGGTTTTTGATTTAACAGGAAAAAGAGTTTATGAACGGAATTTCATAAAAGAGAATAAGGAAGAAAATCTTAAAATAGAGATAGATATTCAAATGAACGAAAGAGGTGTTTATTTGGTCAAAGTAGTTTCTGATTCCGGGGTATTTACCCGGAAAGTTATAAAGCTATAGTTTTTATAAAAGACTATTGAAAAATAATCCTGATAGCAATATCAGGATTGTTTTTTTGTGATTTGTAAGTAGCTGTAAAGACCAGCCTGCTTATTCTATAAGGATAATTGATTTATTTTTTATAAATTTCCGTTTAATATGAATGCAATGAGCCAGAAAAATACGATTACCGGAAAGACAGTGGATATAGTGGAAATTTGTCCGGCACAGGAACTTTTAAAATTGCTTTCCGGTAAATGGAAACCTGAAATATTTCAATTGGCAATCACATCCGATTTGCGGTTCAATAAGCTGTTACGTCAGATAGAAGGAACGAATAAGCAGTCACTGGCAATTGCTTTAAAAGAATTGGTCGCGGCTGGTTTGCTGGATAAGGTTGTGGTTCGGCAGAAGCCGCTGCATATAACCTATACCCTGACGGAAAAAGGAAAATCGTTAATACCGGTCTTCAGGCAATTAGAGCAGATTGCGGTAACACTGTAATTTGAAATTGTCTTTATAGAAACGGAAACGTTGTAAACGAAAAAATCCCGGTATTGCTACCAGGATTTCTATTTTAGCTCCCCCTCTTGGGCTCGAACCAAGGACCCTCTGATTAACAGTCAGATGCTCTAACCAACTGAGCTAAGGAGGAAACTGTGTTTTTTTTGTCAAAAAAAGAACTTATTGTTAGATATAAAAAGCCAGCGTTGAACTGGCTTTTATTTTGCTCCCCCTCTTGGGCTCGAACCAAGGACCCTCTGATTAACAGTCAGATGCTCTAACCAACTGAGCTAAGGAGGAAGGTGTGTTACCTTTATTGCGGTGCAAATATAAGTCGAAATTTTAATCTCGCAAATAAAAAATGCAAAAAATTAGAAAAATTTATCGGCAATTAACTGGTAAATATCTTTGCCGAAAGTTAAAGCCATTAAGCTCAATAAGATAATCATTCCGAAGGTCTGTACATACCCCATCGATTTTTCACTTAATTTTTTACCGGTAATCATTTCAGCAATGGTAAACAGGGCATGTCCGCCATCTAATCCCGGGATTGGCAACAAATTCATAAACGCCAAACCGATGGAAAATAGTGCGGTAAAGTTCCAGATAAACTCCCAGTTCCATTGATCCGGTAAAGCTCTTGCAATTCCAACCGGGCTTTTTACATGCTTGTAGGCTTCCGTTTTCGGACGTAAAATCAATTTGAACTGTTTTACATTGTAAACCAAAAGCTCGTAGGACTCTTTTACAGCTTCCGGAATTGCCTGGAACAACGTTAATTTATTGATAACCTCATAGTCCAGTTTATCTTTAAAAGCCGGGATAAAGCCTATTTTTCCGTCTTTGTCAACCAAAGTTTTTAGCGTAACCTTTTCGTTGTTA
The DNA here is from genome assembly GCF_002379575.1 of Flavobacterium sp. UBA4197. Lineage (NCBI taxonomy): Bacteria > Pseudomonadati > Bacteroidota > Flavobacteriia > Flavobacteriales > Flavobacteriaceae > Flavobacterium > Flavobacterium sp. UBA4197. The sequence goes on along the minus strand of NZ_DFUB01000026.1, from coordinate 20,512 downwards.
CGGATAACGGTAATGCTAACCGAATCGTTTTTGTGAGCGCTCAGGCTTTCTTTTAATTCATCAAAGAATCGGAAATCTTTATTGTCAATGGCAACCAGGTGGTCCCCTTTTTTGAATCCTGCTTTAAAAGCTTCCGATTTTGGCGCAATAGAATCGACTACAACGCTGGAAAGACGCGGCTGGATAAAATCACGGCCTTCTTTACCGATGATCTCTGCTTTTTGCGGATCGGTCAGGACGATGGTTTTCTTTTCTCCGTTTCTTTCCACTTCGATTTTATCACCCAATAAGATATCTAAAGTCATACGGTTAAAACGATCCTGGTATTTTCCGTCAACAGCAAGGATTTTGTCGCCGTTTTTAAAACCTACATTGATTCCGGTCTCGCCAAAAGCCAGTCCGTTTTTCTGAATAACTTCTGTAGCAATATATTTCTGCCCGTAAGTAACATACACCATTGTGTAGATAAACCAGGCCAGAAGAATGTTTACAATAATACCACCCAGCATAATGATTAAACGCTGCCAGGCCGGTTTAGAACGGAATTCCCAGGGCTGAGGCTCCTGTTTCATCTGATCCATATCCATACTTTCGTCTACCATTCCGGAAAGTTTTACATATCCGCCAATAGGCAACCATCCGATTCCCCATTCTGTTTCTCCGATTTTCTTTTTTAATAAAGAGAATCCGGCATCCATGAAAAGATAGAATTTCTCTACTCTCACTTTGAACATCTTAGCAGTAATATAATGACCGAATTCATGAAGAATAACCAATACGGATAATATGAAAAGGATTTGCCCTAATTGTATCATTTTTGAAAAACTTTTTTTATTATAAACGACAAAAGTAAGGTTTTCACCTTACTTTTTATCATGTTATTACAGATTGCCTATTTTTTTATAAAATTTTTATGAAAGACACCTTCGGAAGTACTGATTTTTAGGATATGGATGCCTTTAGCCAGTTGGCTAACGTTAATATCGCTGCCTTTTTCGGTGCTGATCAGCTGTCCTAAAGTATTGTAAATCGCTACGTTTTCCAGCTGAATATCGGTTGGCAACTGTATCGTGATCCGATCGCTGGACGGATTCGGGTACACCGCGATTGTCTGCGCAATATCGAATGAGGCGTTTCCTAAAGTAGCCGTGTTATTCTTGGAAATGATGTTTTTCTCAGGATCAAATTCAAGAGCGGTAACACTAAACGGAACCGGAACAATAAACTCCTGCCCGTTAGTAGTATTGTTTACGACTACATCGTGTGTTTGTGTTCCGTTTTTCAGGCGGATCGGAAGCGGCATTTCAAAAAAGCTCACGGAAGCATGTGATTGTGTTTGTGTCACTTTGATTTTTACCTGGCCGGCACCCCAGTTCTGAGCTGTAATAGTATAGGAAGGATAACCTTGGTTGTAAACCCAGTCGTTAAAGAACTCGGTAAGATTCATTCCGGAAGCTGTTTCAAGATGTGCCTGTAACTGAGAGGTTACCGCATAACCGTAAGCCAGTGCCGGGTCATTTAAATAATTGCGTAACGCCTGGAAAAAAACGGTATCGCCTAATTTGAAGCGCAGCATGTTGGTTACCATGGAGCCTTTGTTGTACGTAAGCCGGCTGCTGAAAATACGGTTTACATTGCTTAACTGATCGTCTGTCAGGTATAAATTACCGTCAGGCTGAGCCGTGATACTGCTGATCTTATTGTCTTTCCAGGTGATGAAATCTGCGGTACTGTCCAGATTTTCCACAACCAGTCCGGCCATATATTCGGTTAAACCTTCATTCAGCCAGACATCTTTCCAGGTGCCACAGGTGATTTTGTCGCCAAACCATTGGTGTGCCATTTCGTGTGCAATCAGGCTGCGGCTGAAACCGCCCATAAAAGAAACGGTCGTGTGTTCCATTCCGCCGCCCCATCCGAACTGTGCGTGTCCGTACTTTTCATTTCGGAAAGGATAAGGCCCGATAAGGGTTTCGTATAGGTTGATGATCGTTGGTGTTGGTGCTAAATTAGCCTGAACAGCAGTAGCGCTTTCCGGATAAATATAATTTACAATCGGGAAAGTGTTTGGTGCAATACCGCCAAGCTGATTGTATATCTGATAATTGGTTACCGCAATGGCAATCAAGTAGGCTGGAATAGGGTAGCTGTGGTGAAAATGCGTTGTTTTGGTTCCGCCGGTATTGGTTGTGCTGGAAACCTGTAGTCCGTTTGATACGCTCACATATTGGGAAGGAGCGGTGATATACACGTCAATGCTGTTGGCTTTGTCGTTAAGATCCTGCTTGCAGGGCCACCAGTCTTTGGCGCCGTAAGGTTCGGATAAGGTCCATAAAATAGGTGTGCCGGAATGGGAACTGGTTGTAAAAGCAGCATTCTCACCGGATGGTGCGCCGGAATAGGTTATTTTTACGGAACTTGCAGCACCGGTAGCCAGTGTGGACGGTAACGTAATTACCAGTTCGTCGTTTGCATTTTGTGTAAAGGCTAAGGTTGTATTTCCTTGTTTAACGCTGCTCACGGTTAATTCATTCGTTAAATCAAAAGTGATGGTATTCATGTTTTGCTTGGCAATAAAATCGGTAGTGACTACTCCCGAAATAAAATAATTGGCAGGATTAACGGTGAATTCCAGCTTATGATAGGTAATGTCATAGTTTTGAGTATTGGCATTAGCGGCAAAGCTCATCGTGCTGGAAGCGGCTTTCATTTCGGCTTCCACCATGCTGGAGAACACTTCTTCTTCGGTTTGGGCAAAAGAAAATGTGGTTGCTAATAATGCAAAAATTAAGAGGTGTTTTTTCATATACTTTAGTAAAATTTGCCAAAGTTAAGGAATAATCTAAAATAGGGGCTCGTTTTTTTCGAATAATGCGCTGATAATTAACAGGGACGGGGAAAGAAGAAAGGCTTTGTGAAATTGCATTCTTTTTTATAAAAAACAATTCCTTAAATTTGCTGACCTTAAAATCATTATAGTATGTTACAGATAGCATTTATTAGAGAAAACCAAGAAAAAGTAATCCAGGCTTTGGCGAAACGTAATTTAGACGCAAAAGCAATGGTTGAAGAAGTGGTGGCTTTAGATGAAAAGCGCCGCGCAACTCAGGTGGAATTAGACAACACTTTGGCAGAATCGAACAAGCTATCCAAAGACATCGGAGAGTTAATGAAGAGCGGTGAGAAAGCCAAAGCGGAAATCTTAAAAGAAAAAACAACCATCTTAAAAGAGAAAAGCAAGGAATTAACAGATGTGTTAAATGCGGTTTCTGATGAATTAACGCAGGAACTGTATAAATTGCCAAACCTTCCTGCCGATGTTGTTCCGGAAGGAAAAACACCGGAAGATAACGAAACCGTTTTTGAAGAAGGAACCATTCCGGTATTGCATGAAGGTGCTATGCCACACTGGGAATTGGTGAAAAAATATGACATTATCGATTTCGAATTAGGAACCAAAATTTCAGGTGCCGGATTCCCGGTTTATAAAGGGAAAGGAGCGCGTTTGCAACGTGCATTGATCGCTTACTTTTTAGATAAAAATACCGAAGCCGGTTATAAAGAATACCAGGTTCCGCATTTAATCAACGAAGCATCAGGATACGGAACAGGACAGCTGCCGGATAAAGAAGGGCAGATGTACCACGTGGGAATTGACGATTTATACTTAATCCCTACGGCAGAAGTTCCGGTTACCAATTTATTCCGTGATGTGATCTTGCAGGAAAATGAACTGCCGGTTTTATGTACGGGTTACACACCGTGTTTCCGTCGTGAAGCAGGTTCATACGGAGCGCACGTTCGCGGATTAAACCGTTTGCACCAGTTTGATAAAGTGGAGATCGTTAGAATCGAGCATCCTGAAAAATCATACGAAGCCCTGGAAGGAATGGTAGAGCATGTGAAAACATTGCTTCAGGAATTGAAACTGCCATACCGAATCCTGCGTTTGTGTGGAGGTGATATGGGATTCACTTCGGCATTAACCTATGACTTTGAAGTGTTCTCAACAGCACAGGACCGTTGGCTGGAAATCAGCTCGGTATCTAACTTTGAGACTTTTCAGGCAAACCGTCTGAAACTGCGTTTCAGAGATAAAGACGGTAAAAACCACCTGGCACACACGTTAAACGGAAGTTCATTGGCGTTGCCGCGTGTATTGGCAGGAATCCTGGAAAATTATCAAACGCCGGAAGGAATCGTAATTCCTGAAGTATTACGTCCTTACACCGGATTTGATATCATAAATTAATAAAATCTTATACTTTAATAATGTACTAATTAGCTAAAAAAAGCTACATTAGTACATTGTTTTTTTATGACAGTTGTGGAATGAAAAACCTTCTTCTTTATATCGTTTTGCTTAGCTCGATGTTTGTTTTCTCGCAAAATGAACAGCTGGCGCAAAACTATTTTGACAGAGGAGAGTTCGATAAAGCAATTGTGATCTATGAAGGCCTGTTAAAAACACAGCCCAATAACTACCTCTACTTTCAGAAACAGATTGCCTGCTACCAGCAGCTGAAAGACTATCCCAAAGCAGAAGAACTGATTAAATTCCGTATCGATAAATTCAGACAAACGAGTCTTTATGTCGAATTGGGGTATAATTACCAGTTGCAGAAGGATACGGATAAAGCCAATAAAAACTATCAGAAAGCATTGGACGTTATCAAAGAGAACCCGAATAATGTTTACGGTATTGCAAGTGCTTTTGAACAAAAAGTATTATTGGAACAAGCTTTAAAAGCCTACGAACTAGGCGTAGCGGGAAATCCGAACCTGAACTTTGATTACCAGATTGCCTTATTGCAGGGACAACTGGGAAATCTGGAACTGATGATTGAAAAATTACTGGACTATTCCTACCGGAACCAGCCCAATCTGGCTTTGGTGCAAAATCAGCTGGCGCGCTTTATGATGGAAGACACTCAGGAAACCTTTAATGGCAACCTGCGAAAAGCCCTGTTGATCAGAACCCAGAAAACACAGGACATTTTCTGGAACCAGTTTTTAAGCTGGTTTTTTGTACAGCAAAAAGAATACGGAAAAGCCTTTATTCAGGAAAAAGCCATCTTTAAACGCAACCCGGAAAACCTGTTCAATATTATCAGCCTGGCAAGACTGGCCGTTCAGGAAGGCGAAAACGATACGGCAAAAGAAATCCTGGATTTTATACTGCTAAACACCCAAGATATGGAATTGCAGATGGAAGCACATTATCAGCTTGTTTCGATGGATATCGATAAAGCAACGGTAAAAGACTATCCGGTAATTCAGGAAAAACTGTCCGGATTACTCAAACAATACGGGGTATCCCCATATTCGCTGCACCTGCAAATCTTAAAAGCACATTTTGATGCCTTTAACCTGAAACAGTTTGAAGCAGCAAAAACAACACTCACCAAATCCTTAGAATTACCATTAAACAATTACCAGAAAGCGGAAGTAAAAATGGAACTGGCAGACGTTTTGCTGCTGGATGAAAAATTCAATCAGGCGATCATTTATTATGCACAAATAGAAGACGACCTGAAAAATGATGAAATAGGACACGAAGCCAGCTTTAAAATGGCAAAAGCCAGTTACTTTAAAGGCGACTTCGACTGGGCACAGCAGCAATTTAAAGTCCTTAAAGCATCGTCGTCACAACTCATTGCAAACGATGCGCTGGAGCTATTCCTGTTAATCAGCGATCATACTGTTCAGGACAGTACACAGGTTGCCTTAAAGAAATTTGCAAAAGCGGATTTCCTGTTGTACCAGAACAAAACCAATGAAGCCTTAAGCGGATTCCAGTCCCTTTTGAGCGAACAGAAAGGGAAAAGTATCGAAGACGAAACCCTGCTGAAAATCGGGCAGATCCTGGAGCAGAAAAAAGACTATACCGGGGCCTTAAAAACCTATCAGGAAATTATAGAAAAACATGCGGAAGGTGTCTATGTCGATGAAGCCTTGTTTTTCTCGGCAGAGATATACCGGAAATATTTGCTGGATGTTGAAAAAGCCAAAGCACTTTATGAAAAAGTGATCTTCAGCCATCAGGACAGTATCTATTATGTGGATGCCCGAAACAACTACAGAAAATTAAGAGGAGATAATAATTTATAAACGCAAAGCGTTCCGGTTACTCCCAATACAATAACAATTAAGATTCCTAAAAAATGATAATTTACAACGTAACGATTAATATACACGAAAGTGTGCATGATGCCTGGATGAAATGGATGCAGGAAAAGCACATTGCCGATGTTCTGGCAACGGGGAAATTTACTTCGGCCCGTATGGTAAGAGTGCTGATTGAAGAAGAAATGGGCGGTGTTACCTATTCCATTCAGTACACGACAGACAGCAAAGAAACCCTGCAAAAATACTATGATGAAGATGCCCCTCGTTTAAGAGCGGAAGGATTTGCTTTGTTTGGGGATAAAATGCTGGCTTTCAGAACCGAATTACAGCTCATCAGTGATCATTAATAACAAACAGCACAGCGGTAGAATCTTTAAAAGACCAAAAAATGGATAAGGTAAGAGCAAAAAAACATTTGGGACAACACTTTCTGAATGATGAGAATATTGCAAAAAAAATTGCAGATTCGCTGGTATTGGAAGGCTATAAAAAAGTATTGGAAATTGGTCCCGGAATGGGCGTGCTCACGAAGTATCTTTTGGAGAAACCCATAGAAACCTATGTGATCGAGATCGATACCGAGTCGGTGGAATACCTGCAAACGCATTACCTGCAGCTGAGCAACCGTATTATTTCCAAAGACTTTTTAAAATACAATATTAAAGAAGTCTTTGGCGACGAACCTTTTGCCATTATTGGTAATTTCCCGTACAATATTTCTTCACAAATCGTATTCCGCGCACTGGAACTGAGAGATCAGATTCCGGAATTTTCCGGGATGTTTCAAAAAGAAGTAGCCGAGCGTATCTGTGAAAAAAAAGGCACCAAAGCCTATGGGATACTTTCCGTACTGGTACAGGCTTTTTATGATACAGAATACCTGTTTACAGTATCGGAAAACGTTTTTACACCGCCGCCAAAAGTGAAGTCGGGAGTGATGCGCATGCGTAGAAAAGAAAACTACAAACTGCCGTGTGATGAGAAAATGTTTTTTAATGTGGTGAAAACCGCATTTAACCAACGCAGAAAAACACTGCGAAATAGCTTAAAAGTTTTTCAGCTATCGGATAATTTAAGAGAAGATAGTATCTTTGACCTCCGCCCGGAGCAAATCTCGGTAGAACAATTTATAGAACTCACTCAAAAAATAGCCGCCGATGGAGTTTAAAATCAGCAGAGACTTTATTGCTCAGATTGAGCAACTAATCAGTGAAAACAAAGGACAGGAACTCGAAATTCTGCTCCAGGACGTTCACTATGCTGATATTGCCGAAATCATGGAGGAACTCGATGATGCAGAGGCAAGCTATCTTTTTAAAATCCTTGACAGTGAAAAAACGGCCGAAATTCTTCTTGAACTAGACGAAGAAGTCCGTGAAAAAATCCTTCGAAACCTTTCTGCAAAAGAAATTGCGGAAGAGCTGGATGAGTTAAATACCGATGATGCTGCCGACATTATCGCCGAATTGCCACAGTCTAAAAAAGAAGAGGTAATCTCCGAGCTGGAAGACGTGGAACACGCAAAAGACATTGTGGACTTATTGCGTTATGACGAAGATACTGCCGGTGGACTAATGGGGAAAGAGCTGGTAAAAGTGAATGAAAACTGGAATGTGCTCACCTGTGTTAAAGAAATGCGGCAACAGGCAGAGAATGTTTCCCGCGTGCATTCCATTTATGTAGTGGACGATGAAGAACGCCTGAAAGGCCGTTTGTCCCTGAAAGACTTGCTGACTACTTCTACCAAAACGCCAATCAGTGAGGTATACATCAAAAAAGTAGACTATGTAAAAGTCGATACCAAAGATGTTGAAGTGGCGCGTATCATGCAGAAATATGACCTGGAAGCCATTCCGGTTGTAGACGAAATGGGGCGCCTGGTAGGACGTATTACCATTGACGATATCGTTGACGTTATTAAAGAAGAAGCCGATAAGGATTACCAGTTGGCTGCCGGTATCTCGCAGGATGTTGAGGCAGATGACAGTATCCTTGAATTAACCCGTGCGCGTTTGCCATGGCTGGTTCTGGCACTATTGGGCGGATTCATCAGCGTTAAGGTATTAGGCCTTTTTGACGGCGCGATGGAAAACCATCCGGAATTGTTTTTCTTTACACCGTTGATCGCTGCAATGGCAGGAAACGTTGGAGTACAATCCTCTGCAATTATTGTTCAGGGTTTGGCAAACAACACCTTAAGCGGTTCTTTGTGGAACCGGTTACTGAAAGAAGTCAGCCTTAGCCTGCTAAACGGATTTATATTAGCCATTATTTTATTAATCGGAAGCCATTTCCTTTTAGGTGTAAGCCCTATGCTGGGTATCACCGTAACCGTAGCCTTACTTTCGGTAATTGTTACCGCTTCCGTTTTGGGTACTTTTATCCCCATGACCCTAAACCGTTATGGTATTGACCCCGCTTTGGCCACCGGGCCATTTATTACCACCAGTAATGACATTTGCGGGATCCTGATTTACTTTTCCATAGCCAAACTGATATTGGGCTTTTAATCATAAAAAAACTGTTCTTATGAAAATTGTAGTGATTGGTGGTGGTAATTTAGGTACCTCCATCGCTTTGGGCATTGCTAAATTTACCGAAGGTAACACCTTAGTGGTTACCAGGAGAAATTTGGAAACAATTCGTTTTTTGGAAGATAGCGGCATACAGTTGTCTTCTGATAACAATGATGCGGTTACTAACGCCGATGTGGTCATTTTAGCCGTAAAACCCTTTCAGGTAACCAATATCATTACAGCCTTACGACCCCATTTAAAACAGAAAATTGTTGCCTCAGCGGTTAGCGGACTTTCAATGGAAAGCCTGCAGGAGCAATTGGATGCGACTTCGGTTGCCATCCGTATTATGCCGAATATTGCCATCCGGTTTGGTGCTTCGGCAACCTGTGTGACCCTGCGGGAAGACGATAGCAATACCGTACAGCCCTTTTTAAACATTTTGGCCCAGTTGGGTTCCGTAGAGGTCATTGAAGAAAAAATGATGGATGCGGCAACGGTTCTGGGAGCCTGTGGAACGGCGTATGCACTGCGCTATATCCGGGCAGCTATGCAGGCCGGAATTGAGATCGGTTTTGATGCCCAGACGGCATTGGCAATCGCCTCGCAAACGGTGAAAGGCGCTGCCGAAATGGCATTGCAGGAAAAAGTGCACCCGGAACAACTTATAGACCGGGTTACAACGCCAAAAGGTTGTACCATCGCCGGACTCAATGAAATGGAACATCAGGGATTCAGTTCGTCACTGATTAAAGGAATAAAAACATCATTAGACAATATAAAAGGGACATGAATCAGGACGTAAAAATACTTCATATCGATAGTAACCACCCTATATTATGGGCACAGCTGGAAGCAGCAGGATTTGTTAATCATGAAGATTTTAAATCCTCCAAAGAAGCGGTGGAAGCTAAAATTCAGGATTATAACGGTATAGTGATCCGAAGCCGTTTTAAAATAGACAAAGCCTTTCTGGATAAGGCTGTAAACCTGCAGTTTATTGCAAGAGTAGGTGCAGGACTGGAAAGCATCGACTGTGACTATGCAACAGCAAAAGGGGTGCATTTAATAGCGGCACCGGAAGGAAATCGCAATGCGGTTGGGGAACATGCTTTGGGCATGCTGCTGTCCTTGTTTAACAAGCTTAACAAAGCCGACAGGGAAGTGCGGAGCGGACACTGGAACCGGGAACCGAATCGCGGCCACGAGCTGGACGGTAAAACGGTTGGGATTATCGGTTACGGAAATATGGGGAAATCCTTTGCCAAAAAGCTGCGGGGATTTGATGTGGAAGTACTGTGTTATGATATCCTGGATAATGTAGGCGACGGAAATGCACGCCAGGTTTCATTGCTCGAATTGCAGAAAAGAGCCGATGTGCTGAGTTTGCATACGCCCTGGACGCCGGAAACAGATAAGATGATCAATGCTGATTTTATCGATGCCTTTTCAAAACCGTTCTGGTTTATCAATACCGCAAGAGGAAACAGTGTGGTTACCGCTGATTTGGTTACCGCCATGAAAACGGGTAAAATTCTGGGAGCCGGATTAGACGTGCTGGAATATGAAAAATTATCTTTCGAAAACCTGTTTACCGATGGGCAAACGCCGGATGCTTTTCAGTATTTACTGGAATCGGAAAATGTATTGTTAACACCGCATATTGCCGGATGGACGGTGGAAAGTAAAGAAAAACTGGCACAGGTGATCGTTGATAAGATTGTTAAACACTATAAACATGAATAAGATAGCCTATTATTTAGTGATTCTTGTTGGAGTCATTACCTGTCTGAGCTTCTTTCCGCATGCGTTTTTAGGAATGAAAGCGGTGATGGAGCATATTGCCAAAGGAGAAATACAGGAGCCGGCTGCGAACGGAATGCGGATGATCTGGTTTTATTCGTCTGTAATGATGCTGCTAAGCGGGATGTGGATGCTTTTTTTGGCAAAACCCATAAAAGAAGGGCAGTTCCAGGCCAGGGTACAAATGTTGCTGCTGGGTTTGGGATTGAGTATCTTTGGATTGGGATGTACGTATATTTCGGGAGAAATAGATCATATGTTTTTATTTACTATTGAAGGAATATTGCTGTTGCTGGCAGTGACCTTGTTTTTTAAAAATCAGAACCATGGATAAAAAAGAAATTAAAAGAGTTACCGGATTAGGAGGTTTTTTCTTTAAGAGTGAAAACCCGGATGGAATTAAGGAATGGTATAAAGATCGTTTGGGACTTCCTGTCGATGCTTATGGCTGTTCGTTTCAGTGGAAAGACAAAGATGGCAATGACGGTTCTACGCAATGGTCGCCGTTTTCAAAAGATACTAATTATTTCAAACCCAGTGAAAAACAGTTTATGATGAATTTCAGGGTGGATAATCTGGTGGCCTTGCTGGAGGTGTTGCGGGAAGAAGGAGTTACGATTGTTGGTGAGATGGAGGAGTACGAATACGGGAAATTTGGCTGGATTATGGATCCGGAAGGAAACAAAATTGAACTTTGGGAGCCGAATGATGATGCTTTTCTATAAAAAGTACTATATTCGCTACATAATCAATCTAATCAAAACAAAAAATGGAAGTAAAAAGTTCAATGTCAGAGGATTGGAATAATCCTCAAATCCCGGAATTTAAGGTCGATCCGATCATGGTTTTAGTCTTCGGATTTCTAACGTGCGGGTTATACCTTATCTACTGGAATATTAAAGTTGCAGAAGTTTTAAATGCTGTAGCCGGGAAACAAATCATTTCACAGCCGGTTGCTATTTTTTCCGGATGTTGTATGCCTGTTAACTTGTATTATTACTACATAGCAGGTAAAGAAGGTTTACCAAAAGTATATGAGAAAATTGGTGAGCCAAACAAAGACCAATCGGTTCTTTTATTAGTGTTAGGTTTTATTTTTCCAATGGTGGCAGCAATGATTGTACAAGGTGATATCAATAAGCTTTACAAATAATAAAAAGAAACAACTCAAAGTATATGGAATTATCGGGGCATTAATTACCCTGATAATTCCTTTTTTGCTTACGTTTCAAAACGAGCACAATCATCTGGATACGGCACAATCGCTTTGTCCTTTTAAAATGCTCACAGGCTTTCCGTGTCCCGGATGCGGGATTACGAAGTCCTTGGTATATATTTATGAAGGAGATTTGTACAGAAGCCTTTATTTTCATTTATTCGGGCCGTTAGTGTTTGTATTCTGTATCCTGACGGTAATTGTTTTAACAATAGAACTGATAACCGATAAAAGCTATTTCAGGGATATTTTTTACAGCCGTAAAATAGCCTATATTTTAGGAGTTATACTGGTCGTGTATCATTTAATCCGACTGTATTATTTTATTTCCGATAATACTTTCGACGATATACTCCGGCAGTCTGTATGGAGATAAAAAAAGCGCCCTGATCATCTCAGGGCGCTTTTTTTATCATTATTATATTTCTTATTCTCCTTTTTCATTGAGTTTTCTTTCCAGTTCAGCCTGGAATTCTTCCATAACCGGTTTAACGGTGCTTTCCGGTAAATCGGCAATTCGGATGTACATTAAGCCGTCTACAGCGTTATTAAACAGCGGATCTACATTAAAGGCTACTACGCGTGCATTCTGTTTGATGTATTTTTTGATCAGTACCGGTAAACGAAGGCTTCCCGGTTCTACCTCATCAATGATCTTGTCAAATTTGTTCAAATCGGCTTCCGTTTCGTTAAAAACAAAATCTTTGTCGGCGTCTTTTAGTTTAACCTTGTATTCTTTCTTAGGGTGGATGTACTGGGCAATATACGGGTCGTAATAATGCGACTTCATAAACTCAATCATCAGCGATTTGGAAAAATCGGAAAACTGGTTGCTGATACTCACGCCGCCAATCAGGAATTTGTGTTCCGGGTGACGTAAAGTAGTGTGTACAATTCCTTTCCACAACAGGAATAAAGGCATTGGTTTTTGCTGGTACTCCTTAATGATAAAAGCACGTCCCATTTCGATAGATTTAGACATCATATCATATAATTCCGGTTCGAAGCGGAACAGTTCGTGCAGGTAAAACCCGTTAATACCGAATTTTTTATAAATCTCGGAGCCCAATCCCATACGGTAAGCTCCGGCGATACGTTTTGCATCATCATCCCATAAAAACATGTGGTGATAATATTTGTCGTATTGGTCTAAGTCTAAAGACTCGTTGGTACCTTCTCCTACTTCTCTAAAAGTAATTTCTCTCAAACGGCCCACTTCGTGCAGGATATTCGGGATCTTATCGGCAGTCACTAAGAAAACTTCGTAGTTCTTGCTTTGTAAAAGACGGTAATCGCCTTTTCGCAATTCGGTTACTTCCTGTAAGATCTTTTCGTTATTGGCAGGATTGGCAATTTGCTTCGGACTGCTTTTAGGAAGTTGTAATTTTAAACTTGGAGGGGACAGTAATTTGCTTTCCGCTTCAAAAGAATTGGCAAGCATGTATGTTTTACGACGTAAGAATTCGGAATAAGCCTCAATGCTTTCATATTCGCACTGCTCGTTAACAGAGATCGGTTTCCCGATACGGACTTTTATTACCCTTTTTTTCTGTGTCAGTAATTCCGATGGTAATTTAGCCGTACGCAGTGTAGGGCTGATTTTGGATAACAAATAAAATAAACGGCTGTTTTTTGCGTGGAAATAAATAGGCACTACCGGAACATTCGCTTTTTTGATAAGCTTTAATGCGCCTTCTTCCCAGGGTTTGTCCACAACAAGCTCATCGTCTTTATAGGTAGAAACTTCACCGGCCGGAAAAATACCCAATGGTTTTCCGTCACTTAAATGTCTGAGTGTTTCTTTAATGCCTACTACGCTGGATTTGGCATCCTTGTGATTTTCAAAAGGATTAACCGGCATAACATAAGGCTTTAACGGTTCGATGCGGTGTAATAAAAAGTTGGCAATAATTTTGAAATTCGGTTCTTTTTCAAGCATTAATTTCAATAGCAATATACCATCGATCCCACCTAAAGGATGATTGGAAATCGTAATATAAGCACCTTCTTTTGGTAATCTTTTAAGATCTTCTTCGGGAATTTCAAATTTTATCTGGAATTCGTCCAGAATTGCATTGAGAAATTCTACATCACTAAGATGTTTGTTTCTGTTATAAATCTTGTTAAGAGTAGAAATTTTCAATACCTTCATCAGTAACCAGCCTGAAAAAGTTCCTAAAAACCCGTATTTATCAGTGTTTATTGCCTTGGCAACTTCTTTAGCGGTAACTAAACCCATTTAATTTCGTTTTGAGCGAAAAACAAAGATAATAAATCTCATCTAACGCAAAAAGGCTTTGGTCTATTATTACGTTTTTTTTAATGAAGAATATAATTAGGTATTTGATTGTGAATGATTTGTTCTATTTCCATAATTCTTGTTTTAATTCTATTGGTTTTTACCTATTTTTGGAGAAAATGAAACAGTAACGATGAAAATTATCTCTTATAATGTCAACGGAATCCGTGCGGCAATCACTAAAGGGTTTTTAGATTGGCTGAAAAGTGCTGATCCTGATGTAATTTGCCTTCAGGAAATTAAAGCCACACAGGAACAGATTCCGTTATTGGATATAGAATTAGCCGGGTATCCGTATCATTATTGGTTCCCAGCGGAGAAAAAAGGCTATAGCGGTGTCGCGGTCTTATCGAAGATAAAACCGAATAATGTTGTTTTCGGAACCGGAATTCCGCACATGGATAAAGAAGGCAGAAACCTTAGGGTAGACTTTGATGATGTTTCGGTCATGAGTCTGTACCTGCCATCGGGAACAAACATCGACCGTCTGGATCATAAATTTATGTATATGGGCGATTTTCAGAACTATATCAACGAACTGAAAAAAGAGGTTCCGAATTTGATTATCTGCGGCGATTATAATATTTGTCACGAGGCAATTGATATCCATGATCCTATCCGAAATGCAAAAGTTTCCGGATTCCTGCCGGCAGAACGGGCATGGCTGGATGCTTTTATGAAAAGCGGCTTTGTGGACAGTTTCCGTCATTTTAACAAAGAACCGCATCACTACAGCTGGTGGAGCTACAGGGCAAATGCAAGAGCGAATAACAAAGGCTGGAGAATTGACTATAACCTGGTGAGCGAACCTTTAAAAGAAAGAATGAAGCGCGCGGTTATTTTACCGGAAGCCAAACATTCTGACCACTGCCCGGTTTTATTAGAAATAGAATAATCAAAATACCACTAAAGATGATTAAAAAAATGTCTATTGGAGTTTTGGCTTTAGCCTTATCAACTTCATGTGTTTCTAAAAAAATATACACGGATTTAGAAACGAAATTTGCCGATTTAAAGAAAGAAAACCGTCAGTTATCCGATGAAAATACGGCTTTAAGCAAGGATAAAAATCAATTGGACCTGTTGTCAAAAGATTTACAGGCACAATTGGACAAGCTGAAAGCAGAGCGTGACAAACTGGCTTCCGACTATGCAGCATCCAAAAACAGCCTGAACACATTACAGTCTTCTTATAAGGCATTGGAAAAAAACAGTGATGATGCTTTACAGAGCAATATGAACAAAAACCGTGAACTTTTAGCACAGCTGGAAGCCAAAGAAAAAGCTTTGGCAGCGGAAAGAGACCGTCTGGAAAAACTGAAGAACGATTTAAAAGACCGTTCGGACAGGGTTAACGAGCTGGAAAGCATGATTGCCGAAAAAGAGGCGAGTATGAAAAAACTGAAAGAAACCCTTTCCAAAGCCTTAAATGCATTTGAAGGAAAAGGATTAACAGTGGAGCATAAAAACGGAAAAGTTTACGTTTCGATGGAGAATAAATTGTTATTCGGAACCGGAAGCTGGGCTGTAGGTACAGAAGGAAGAAAAGCAGTTGTAGCTGTTGGTAAGGTATTGGGTGACAACCCGGAAATCACTGTGCTGATTGAAGGCCACACGGATAATGATAAATTTGCAGGAGCTGTTGGACAAATCGAAAACAACTGGGATCTGTCTACAAAAAGAGCTACGGCAATTGTGAACATCCTGGCGGAGAACAAAGCGATCGACAAGAAAAACCTGACCGCGGCCGGTAGAGGAGAATATGCTCCGATAGCGACGAATGATACCGCAGAAGGAAAATCGAAAAACCGTAGAATTGAAATTATTCTGACGCCAAAACTGGATGAAATTTCTAAAATGCTGAATGATATTAACTAAGCATTGTTAAACATAAAAAAGAGAGGTTCAGTATGTAAATGCTGAACCTTTATTTTTGCGTACTTTTGAAACCCATAATTTTCGATACATTTTACAAAATGAAATATACGACATTACCCCATACCGATGTGAAAGTCAGTAGCATCTGCCTGGGAACCATGACTTTTGGCGAACAGAACACCGAAGCGGAAGCTCATGAACAACTGGATTTTGCCCTGGATAAGGGAATCAATTTTCTGGATACTGCCGAAATGTATCCGGTAGCCGCACGCCAGGAAACAACCGGAAGAACGGAACGTTATATCGGAAGCTGGCTGCAAAAAAACGGAAACCGCGATAAAGTAGTGATTGCAACCAAAATTGCCGGTCCAAACCGCGGCATGGAATACCTGAGAGATGATCTGAGTTTTACTGCTGCAAATATCCGGCAGGCTTTGGAGAAAAGCCTGACCCAGCTGCGAACGGATTATATTGATTTGTACCAGCTGCATTGGCCGGAACGGAAATCGAATATGTTCGGACAACGGGGTTTTACCATTCAGGACGATGCCTGGGAAGATAATTTTAAGGCTGTTCTGGAAACATTTGATGCTTTGATCAAAGAAGGGAAGATCCGCCATATCGGAGTGTCTAACGAAACACCGTGGGGCGTAATGCGTTTTCTGGAAGAAAGCAAGCAGCATGGCTTACCGCGTATTAAAACGATACAAAATCCGTATTCCTTACTGAACCGGACGTTCGAAGTAGGCTTGTCGGAAACCTGTTATCGCGAAAAAGTAGGTTTGTTGGCCTATTCTCCTTTGGGATTCGGAACGCTGACCGGGAAGTTTTTAACCGGGGAACATCCGAATGCACGAATTAAGTTATTCCCGCGATTCTCGCGTTATTCCAGTGCGCAATCCACAAATGCGGTACGAAAATACCAGGAAGTTGCGCATTCCTTTGGGCTGACGCTAACCGAAATGGCTCTGGCTTTTGTGCAGCAGCAACAATTTGTGACAGCAACCATTATAGGAGCGACGAATTTGGAACAACTGGATGAAAATATTAAAACGCATAGCATTACCCTTACGGATGAAATGATCAAAGCGATTAACTATATTCAGGAGCTAATTCCAAATCCGGCGCCGTAAAAATTACTCTACAGCCAATTTATGGGTGGCGGTGTTGCCGTTATTATCCATAATGTGTAAAAGATACAAACCTGTAGCCAGATGCGATGTTTTAATCGTGTTTAGCTCCGGGTTTTGTGTTTTCTGGAAGGCAACCTGTTTTCCGTTCATGTCAAAAACCGTTACTTCCGTTGGGAAATTGCTTCCGGATGATTTGATGTTTATTTCGGCTCTGGCCGGATTAGGATAAACGGTAAAAGCCGTTTTGCTGAAATCGGATGTGCCTAAAGAACTGTCTTTGATTTTATAGATGGTTCCGTTGTTGATGGAGCCCACATACAATTCACCGTTATTATCCTCACCAAAAGTCACAAAGCTGTTTCCGCTGAAATTGGCCGAATATGTGATGTTCCCGGAGTTGTCGACCATTCCTATTTTGGATGCGCAGTAATCCGTGAAAAAATACTTGTTCTGGAAGTTCGGATACGTGGTTCCGGTATAGACATAACCACCCGTTATCGAGCAGTTTCCGGCAGAGTGTGTGGTTACCGCTAACGGGAAAGTCATCGTGGATTGTGCTGCACAACCGGTGGCATTATAAGCGGCGTTGCCTTCATAACAGCGCCAGCCGTAATTTAATCCGGCCTGAGTGGAACTTACTTTGTTGATTTCTTCAAAATTATTCTGACCTACATCGGCAATCCACAAATCGCCATTGCTTCGGTTAAACGAAAATTTCCATGGATTTCGGACACCTATTGCCCAGATCTCGTCGGCACCGGCAATACCCACATAAGGATTGTTCGCCGGGATGCCATAAGGCGTGCCGTTGTTAACGTCAATGCGAAGCATTTTTCCTAATAATTCATTGATGTTCTGTGCGCGGTTTTCCGGATCACCGCCGCTTCCGCCATCGCCCATACCGATATAGAGGTATCCGTCCGGACCAAATTTAACAGAACCGCCATTGTGGTTGGAATACGGCTGTGTAATCGTCAGCAGTATGCTGGCACTCGAAGTATTGGCAACATCGGGATTACCACTGTTCACGCTATAACGGGAAATAACCGTATTGCCAGTCGTGTTCGTATAATTCACATAGAAAAACCCGTTCGTGCTGTAATTCGGGTGAAAGGCAAGTCCTAACAGTCCGCGTTCGCCGCCGGAACTAATAATGCCGGAAAGATTAAGGAAAGGCGTTGGGTTAACGGTTCCGTTAGCATTTAATATTTTAATGGCACCGCCTCTTTCTACGACAAAGAGACGGGTGTCACCGGCATGGGTGATTTCTACAGGGCTTGAAAATCCGGTTCCGAAACTTTCCAGAGCGACCGTTTGGGAAAAACAGATGCCCGTGACAAGTAACATAAGGGGAAGTAATGCTTTTTTCATAGGTTATGTTGTTAAGTTGGTTGTAGTAAATTTAGTAAAAAATAATTAGGAAGCTGTGCAACTGTTTAATTTTGAGTGTTGTAATTAGAATGCTATGGTCGGTAATTGTTGGCTGTTCATCGGATTTCAGGAGCTTTATCGGTATATCAACGGGGTTACTTTTTTTAGGTTATTGCAAAAAAATAAACAAATGGTTATAGGATAAAACTAAGGTGTTTTTTTAAACAAAAAGTTGTATAGTGTTGTTTTTTAATGTTTTATGCTTGTTTTTTAAAAGTGTTTTATTTATGTTTACAGAATAGATGCCCTCCAAGTAATAATTTTAAAGCAGGTTTGTAGCATTACGAATTGCTTTATAAAACTTTAAAATATACGCCATGTTACAGAAAATGAAAGAATTAGGAGTACTCTTCTCCTTGTGTTTTGTATGTGTCTTTTCCGGATGTGAAAAAGATACTTTTGAGGAAACCTTTGAAAAGAAAGGAAACCCGCTTACGATTAAAAAACTACCTTTTGAATCGTTGAAAAACAATCCCGCCCTATTGCATAAACTGGAGCAGCTCAATGCAAAAAAAGCTGCTTTTTTTGGAAAAATGGTAACCGACCCGATCCATAATTTTTCCTTTGATACCGAAGACGTAACGTATATTGAAAATGGAAGCCACCATTCGTATACATTCCCGATTGTAAGAACGGTACCCGGTTTATATGTGGAAAATCTGGTGTTAAACAGGGAAGAAGACGGTGTTTACCATGCTTATATTACAACATATAAACTAAGCCGGGAGCAGGTATTGCGGCTGGGGACTGTTGGCAGCCTGAATGATAAAATGACAATCCGGGCCTTACCGGATTTTGATATGGCTGTTTTAGGGAAAGGTAAATTAAAACCCTGCCATACATTGATAACGGTTCCGGTGGCCTGGAACGAACAAGGGCAGGTTACCCATAGCGAGCTTATTGAATTAATCGATAAGGATTGTATCGACCAGCTCAATAGCGGCGGACAAACAAGTACCGGTGATGGGAATTCCGGTAATGGAGGCGCTTCAGATGGCGGTTGGGGCGGCTGGATGGGAACCGGCTATGACACCGGTGTTTATAATCCGCCGGGAACTGATACCGGTAATGATACCGGAGCTGAAGGAAATGTTGGCCATGTAGGGGGAGGTGGTGCT
The DNA here is from genome assembly GCF_002379575.1 of Flavobacterium sp. UBA4197. Classification (NCBI taxonomy): domain Bacteria; kingdom Pseudomonadati; phylum Bacteroidota; class Flavobacteriia; order Flavobacteriales; family Flavobacteriaceae; genus Flavobacterium; species Flavobacterium sp. UBA4197. The sequence goes on along the minus strand of NZ_DFUB01000026.1, from coordinate 989 downwards.
GCTTATGGAGATGGTTCACCCGTTATTACCACTCCGGTAGTACCGATGACATTTACATCATTTATAAAAAATTTTAAACAGGGAGTGAGCCAGCTGGTTCCGGATCATCAATGGTGGAATACAACAAACGGGAAAAAGATAGTTCAATATTTACAGCATAATTTTAATACCCAAACAGGATCCGTTGATTTTCAGGTGTCGGAGTTTGTGACTTGGGCTGTTACCTACTTAATAAATAATCCAAGTATTACATTTGATCATTTATTATATAATAGAGTAACATTAGAAAATGATACGGGAGATTATGAAAATAATTCTGAAGGGAATTATGATAATACTATTTATGAAGATTTCAATCCACAGCAAAATTCTTGGCCAGATATACCAAGTGTTATTCCGGTAAACCAATTTATAGGATGGGGAACACCCAATATTAAGAGAAATTGTATGGATTATGCTAAAGCTCAAATTGCTAAAAAAGGATACAGTATTTCGAATTATTATGATTTAGGTCAAACATTTCAAATTTATACAGAACAGAGTGGAGTAAATCATAATCAATTGTCAAAAGGACTAAGTTATTTAAAATACGCTCTTTCTAATGGAATTCCTGTAATTGTTGGGATTGACAATTATTTGGGTAATCCAGGAAACCCAGATCAGACAACTGACCATTTTGTTGTTATTGTAGGTATGGGATCTAATACAAATGGGAATTACTTCCAATTTTATGATAATGCATCTGGTGATTCTGCTTCTGGAGCAAATCCATTAAATTTGTTGTATTACCATGCATCTACAGGAATTATTTCCGGTAACTCGCAGACCAGTTATGCACAAACGCCAAGCTTACATAAGTATATAATAACACAAATTAGAAAAAGTAAATAAAAGAGTATTATGAAAAAAATAAAAATAATATTGTTTTTTGCATTCCTGCTAACGAGCTTGAGTACTTTTAAGATGGCAGCCCAGATTATTGACAAGGA
>NZ_DFUB01000012.1:0-97797 GCF_002379575.1 Flavobacterium sp. UBA4197 | reverse complement strand
TTGGGTTTATTTTAGAAAAATTGATTATCATGAAATCAACGATAATGAAATTACAATAGGATTAGAAACCAATTACTATAATTTTGATGAAAATAATAGATGGTCTTCTGAAAAAGTTGAAAGATCATTGGAGAAAAATATTGGACTCGTAATAGGGAAAGACACACTAAAAATTACTCAATGTCAATAAACCCGTAATAGGGTTTTTAGGAGCCCCAAATAGGAGGGTAAATGAATTTTACCTAAATAATTGATATAATGATAAAGATAACAATAACAACATTCTGGATAATTATAATAGCTATATTCTGTAATGGATGTAGTTCATTAAAAGATAAACCATACAATCCCGTAACAGATCTTCCTAAAAAGATTACTGAACGATATGCAATTGACATTGTTACAGATAAAGAAATGGCATTGAAATTAGCCGATATAATTTATAAGGAACAATACAGGAATATTGATTTTGAACAATTAAGACCTTTTACTGTAAACTTAATAGCAGATGGTAAAGTATGGGAAATTATCGCTTCTTCTAAGAAAGTAGGTGTACCAGGAGTGGACAGAACTTATTATTTAAGAATTAATAAAAATACTGCAGAAGTGATTAATTTGTGGGTAAAAAGATAATGTTTTATACTGAAAAACTACAGTTTTCCAAAGGTTTACCGCCTAAACCAAAAAATAAGATTGAATATTATATCTCCTAATATTATTATGAAAAAAAGTATAATAAAAACATCATTTATTCTAAGCGTTTTAAATTTTATAGGATGTACAGGTACAGATTATAACAAAAAAACTGATTTTGATCAATATACAATGGATATTCCTCAAAGCTGGCGTAAAGTTGAACTCAAAGGAATAGATTCACATGTTTTTTTAATTATTACTAAAAATGGTGATTCTATATTTAGTGACTATGGAAAATATTCAGAAAAGTTTGATGAAACTAATAAGGTATTCTCTTATGAACAAATAAAAGAATTTAAATCCTCAGGAATGGATATTACAGGTTTATATTACTCAAAGAAGCCAGAAATAGATCAAGCACAGGGTACATTTTTAAAAGAGTATTACTATTATGATACAATCAATAAAATTACTGGAAAAATTAAAGTTCCTAAAATTACTGGAAAAGGTGAAGTAGGGATATATTTCAGCAACCTTAAAGACAATAATAGTTTAACAATTTCAGGTAAAAACCTTAATGAAGCTGATCAGAACATCTTACTTGATTCATTTAAAAGTATTATGATTAAATAGCGTTTATATTATATTTTCATAATGGAAAGCAATAACAGAAGATGAAATTATGACCTACAGTTGGCAGAGAAATCAGATGTTTTTGCCTTACGGTTATGCATCAATCAAAATTCTTAAGTTCAAATGATCAGAAAAAATATTTTTAGAAATTCTTCTTTTTCAATAGTATATATATTGATGTTCGTTTTTTTGGGAATAATTTCCTGTAAACAAAGAGATAAAGCAAAATCTGTATGTGTAAAGAAGATCTCCTATGATGCTAAAGAATTAACACTTAGTCCATCATTATTGAAAATCATCATTATTGACTCAAATAATGAAATAATTAAAAAAATAGACTCTGGATTATTAAAAGATATTATCCTTTATTCAATAAAAAAAGAGGATTGGGTTTATTTTAGAAAAATTAATTATCATGAAATCAACGATAATGAAATTACAATAGGATTAGAAACCAATTACTATAATTTTGATGAAAATAATAGATGGTCTTCCGAAAAAGTTGAAAGATCATTGGAGAAAAATATTGGATTAGTAATAGAAAATGATACAATAAGAATTTCGAAATGTAAATAGGTAATATATCAAAATATTAATTATGCATAGACAACGATAGCAATGAAAAGAAGTATATTATCATACATATCTTTTGTGTTAGTTTTGGTTTTAATAATTTTAGAAGTTATCATTACTAATAAATATCTTTTTATTGAAGGTTTAAATATGAGAAAGACATTAGTTATTATATCATATTTTATCCATCTTCCACTTTTTATAATCAATTTAATTTTAACCGTAAAAATATTTTTATTCTGTTACAGAGGGAAATTTCAGAATCATCGTAGAGATTTTTACCTTATTTTACCATCACTTCTTTTTTATTTTAGCTGGTTGGTTTATCTTATTTATGGAATAACAAACTAATTTCAAGGTTAATAAACCACTCTGTAATTTATATCCAAACAATAACTTCTGTATAAAAAGGATGGAATAATTTCCATCCTTTTGTATATACTGCTGTTACGCATCATTCTCTGATTTTTATTTGTTTACCTAACCATTATCAGACCTGATTTTACGATCCGATCATCGCTTCCCCTTTTGTCATAACGGTAAGTATTATGACCAATTAGTGTACTGAATATTATTTTTTTCGGGCATGACTGGAATCATAATAAAGCGGTAAGCAAGAGCATAACTTTACCTGACAAATTAAGTTAAACGAAAATCATTAGACATGAAAATCAAATTAAAAATTGTGGTGAGTTTGTTGGTAATAACAACAATTACAATCGGTTTGTTATCATTTAGGGACAAATCACCAGGCGATCCGACAAAAATTAAAGTAGTAGGAGAACAGGTTGCAGAACTCACTTCACCGCCGTTTGTACCCAAGCCTATAGGCAACCGTGCAGCAACAAAACTGATTGTAAACATGGAAATCAAGGAACTGGAAGGCGAAATGACTGCCGGGGTGAAATATGTTTACTGGACCTTTGGCGGTTCTGTTCCGGGAAGTTTTATCAGAACCCGTATTGGAGACGAAGTGCAGTTTCATTTAAAAAACCATCCCGATAACAAGCTGCCGCACAATATCGACCTGCATGCAGTAACAGGACCGGGTGGAGGTGCAACCTCTTCTTTAGTTGCTCCGGGACATGAAAAAGTATTTAACTTCAAATGCCTGAATCCGGGCCTATATGTTTACCACTGCGCTACAGCTCCGGTGGGGATGCACATTGCCAACGGTATGTATGGGCTAATTTTGGTGGAGCCCGAAGGCGGATTGCCTCCGGTAGACAAGGAATACTATGTAATGCAGGGTGATTTCTACACCAAAGGAAATTATGGCGATCAGGGAACCCAGCCTTTCGATATGGAAAAAGCAATCAAGGAACAACCGGATTATGTTGTTTTTAACGGTAAAGTAGGCGCTATAACCGGGGACAATGCCATCACGGCAAAAAAAGGAGAAACTGTCCGTATTTATATGGGTAACGGCGGACCGAACCTGGTATCGTCCTTCCATGTGATCGGGGAAATTTTCGATAAAGTATACCTCGAAGGCGGAAGTGTTATCAATAAAGATGTACAGACCACCTTAATACCGGCCGGAGGTGCTGCAATTGTTGAATTTAAGGTTGATGTTCCGGGTACCTTTATCCTGGTGGACCATTCCATTTTCAGAGCGTTTAACAAAGGGGCTTTAGGTATGTTGAAAGTAGAAGGCGAGCAGGATAAAAATGTCTATTCAGGAACGGTACAGGAAGGAATCTATTTACCGGAAGGCGGAACGATCCAGAATATGCCTAAAGAAAAAGACGCACCCAAAGCGGTTGCTCCCAAAACACTGGACGAAAAACTTAAAGCCGGTAAAGAAATCTATGGCAGAACCTGTTTTGCCTGCCATCAGTCTGAAGGACAGGGCATCCCAAGCGCCTTTCCGCCATTGGCCAAATCAGATTACCTGAATGCCGATACAAAAAGAGCAATCAATGCGGTACTGCACGGGTTGACAGGTGAAATAACGGTAAACGGTAAAAAATACAACAGTGTGATGACCAGCCAGAACCTGACAGACGATGAGATTGCCAATGTACTGACGTATGTGTACAACAATTGGGGCAATAATAAAACCAATGTAACCACAGCAATGGTAAAAGCCGAACGAAGCAAACCGGCACAAAAACTAAAAGATATCCACGAATAAAAGAATAAAATCATGAAAAAAGTAATAGCAGGAGTCGTGATCGCTTGTTTTACAATTGGTCTGACCGCTTTTACAGCTCCGGTAAAAGAAACTGCAGCAAAAAGCAATATGCAAAATGCCGATAAAGGAAAAAGTATCTATGCCAAGACTTGTATTGCCTGCCATCAGGCTAACGGTCAGGGTGTACCCGGTGCTTTTCCGCCATTGGCAAATTCGGATTATCTGAATAAAGACGCTAATCGTGCCATCCGGACAGTTCTTAACGGACTGAGCGGGGAGATAACGGTAAACGGTAAAAAGTACAATGCAATGATGACATCACAAGGCTTGACAGATGAACAGGTTGCAGATGTTTTGACCTATGTGTATGGCAACTGGGGCAATAGCGGTAAAAAGGTCAGCCCGGAAATGGTCAAAGCACAGCGAGGTAAAAAATAAAGTAAAAAAAACAGCCATGTATCAGCCCGATAGAATTGTTGTCAGTCTTATAATCGGTTTTATAACCGTATTCCTGAATGCACAGGAAACAAAAATGGTAACCATAAAAGGGGGGACTTTTGTTCCCCTTTATGGTGCTACCACCGAAAAACCGGTAGCTGTTTCCTCTTTCAAAATAGATGTTTATCCGGTAACCAATGCCGAATATCTGAATTTCGTAAACCGGAAACCGGAATATACCCGTTCCGGAATTAAAGCCATTTTTGCCGATAAAAGCTATTTATCCTACTGGAAAAATGATTTTGATTATGGTGCGAATAAAAGCGATGCTCCTGTGACCAATGTTTCCTGGTTTGCCGCAAAAAAATATTGTGAATGCCAGGGAAAACGCCTGCCCACAATGGACGAATGGGAATATGTAGCCATGGCTGATGAACAAAAAGCAGATGCCCGGACAAGAGAAGAATACAACAAATACATACTGAGCTGGTATGAAAAGTCAAAAACGTATAACAATGCCATAGGGCAGACCTTTAAGAACTATTGGGGCGTTTACGATATGCACGGTCTGATTTGGGAATGGACCTCCGATTTTAACAGCATACTGCTTTCCGGCGAGTCCAGAAAAGACAAGGACACCGATACCAGTTTGTTTTGCGGAAGCGGTGCTGTAAATGCAACCGACCTGATGAATTATGCTGCTTTTATGCGATATGCCTTCCGGGGCAGTTTAAAAGCGAATTATTCAACACGAAACCTGGGATTTCGATGTGCCCGGGATATAGCCCCTGAAAAAGATTTGATAAAAAGTACAACAACTTTTTTAACGGAACAATAAAGCAAACAACATGAAAAAAATACTGTTAGGATTACTGATAATCCTTGCCGGGATACAACATTGTAATTCCCAGGAACAAACCCCGGAAAGGCTTTCGGAAGCCGGGGAATTTTCCGGACTTTCCATCTATAACCTGCCTTCCAGATGGACCACTCAGGACAATAAAGAGATCGAAATGAAAGACCTTAAAGGAAAAGTTCTGGTCATGGTCATGATCTATACTTCCTGTAAGGCCGCCTGTCCCAGATTAATAGCAGATATGCGGCATATCGAGCAGCGGCTGCCGGAAAACATCAAAAAGGATGTCACACTGATTATGGTGAGTATCGACCCCGAAACCGATACGCCCAAACGGTTAAAAGCATTTGCAAAAGAAAACAAAATGGAAGGGGAGCAATGGCTGTTTCTTCGGTCAACGGAAGAAAATACCCGGGAATTTGCAGCGGTACTGGCGGTAAACTATAAGAAGATAACGCCTGTGGACTTTTCGCATTCTAACATCATCAGTGTTTTTAACACCGGCGGAGAATTAACTTTTCAGCAGGAAGGACTTGGCGTCAGCTATGACGAAACGGTTCGTAACATTATTGCTGAGGCAGCAAAACACCATTAAACCATGATGAAATTAGTACAAAAAACAGGCTTGTTATTCAGTTTAATAATAGGCTCGGGCGCCTGTGCCCAGGAATTTGACGCGAATATACAGTTAAGACCGCGTTATGAGTACCGCAACGGCTTTAAAGAGCTGATGAAGGACGGGACACTGCCCACTTCGTTTGTGTCCCAGCGGTCCCGTTTGAATTTAAATTACCGGCACGAAAAATTAAAAGCGGTAGTAACCCTGCAGAATATCAGAGTCTGGGGAGATGTGCCCACAACGGCCGTGTCCGATAAAAACGGGATAGCTCTTTATGAAGCCTGGGCGCAATATGCACTAAACCCCAAATGGTCGGTAAAATTGGGCAGGCAGGTACTGTCCTATGACAATCAGAGGATAATGGGTGAGATCGATTGGGCACAGCAGGGGCAAAGCCATGATGCCCTTTTAATCTCTTTTAAACCGGACCGGCACCAGCTGGATTTGGGGTTTGCCTTAAATTCGGATGCCGAAAAACTGTACCGCGACTTGTACACAACAAGTTACAAGCACATGCAGTATGCCTGGTACCACATTACATTTGACGCACTGGGAATGAGTTTGCTGTTTCTGAATACGGGCTTTCAGTATGAAGCAGCTCCAACCGAATTACGGGAAAACAACCTGCAGACCTTCGGAACGTATCTGTCCTATAAAAAGAGCGGTATCACGGCAGATTTAGGCTTGTACGGACAAACTGGAAAAACGAGAATGGCAACAGATAATGCGACGGTTCGTGCCTTTTATGCAGGGCTTACGCTTAATTATGCCTTGACCAGTAAAGTAAGCATTGGAGCCGGTTATGAATACCTTTCCGGTACCGGACAGGACAATACGGATGCAAAGAACAAATCGTTTAATCCGATATTCGGAACCAACCACGGTTTTAACGGCTTTATGGATTACTTTTATGTAGGGAACTATAAAAACACGGTGGGCTTGCAGGATGTATTCCTGAAACTGGGATATTCGCAGGATAAGTGGCAGTTCAACATGATGCCGCATCTTTTTATGACGGCAGCAACGGTACTTGATCCGCAGCAGACAACCGAAAAAATGGATTCCTATCTGGGTACCGAAATAGACTTTACGGCAACGTATGCCCTCCAGAAGGATATAACCATTACCGGCGGCTATTCCCAGATGTTCGGTTCCGGCACACTGGAAGTTTTAAAATCAGGAAATAAAGGACTGGATAACAACTGGGCCTGGCTTATGATAAAAATCAATCCCAGAATATTCACAACGGCAAAATAATGCTGTGCCGCAGAAATGCCCCGGTAGGATTATCGACTAATCCTACCGGGGCATTTCTATTTTAATGAATCCCGCCGTATCGCACTGTAGAGCCCAATATCAGCATTGCCATTCCGGTTAGTGTAACACAAATGATAAGCAGTCCCATCACGTTCTGGTTGTCTTTATTCAGCTTTGGGATAACAAAAAAACGGGCACATAAGGCAAACAGGAACGTAAGCAGCAGTAACAGCAATTTGGCAGAGATTACGCGTTCTATGGGACTGGAAAAAGTAAACCACTGCTTTACCGGAATTCCGAAATCAAAAGCCATCCAGAGTCCGCTGAGCAGCAGTAACAGCAAAGCCGGCATACCGATGGCTTCATATTTTTTTTCAAAAGTGGTAATGATCTCCGGTTTTTTCTCTTTTATGGCCTGTGGCAGGAACCGGAGGCACAACAGCAGGTGACCGCCTACCCAGATGCAGGCAGCAAGAAGATGAACGATCAATATAAGATGATGGTAATTCATGGTTTGTTTTTTTTGAGGGTTTTTAAAAGCAATACTATTAATCCTAAAGGCAGCAGCAGTGAAAAACTAAATAGGAGTACCGTATAATTGGGGATGGCTCCTTTGCCGAAAAAGAAATAGCTGCCCTGTAAAAAAAGAAGTATTTCTGTAGCCAGAAACCCGCTTAAGAATAGGAAAAGCCCAAGTTGGCTTTTTTTATTGTTTAAAAAATTTAAGGCAGGATTTGCTGCTACAAACAGAAAAACGGCACTGTTGATGATCCCAAGCATAAGGAGGTGGATAAAACCAATGGTAAAATTCCGGATATAATGGGAAGCTTCGGCTATTTCATTCCATATCGTAAAGCACTGCAGGGCAATTTTCAGCAATAAAGAAATCAGGCCGACACCAGCCAGTAACCGGATAAGGAACGGTTTGTCCTGAAGATAGCGCAGCAAAGGAATGCGGCAAAGCTGATAAAAAAGCAATAAGGCAATAAACTGCAACAGTACTCCGGCGGCATTCGACCAGTACAATACGGCATTCGGAAAATACCAGTTTAGCGGTAATCCTAACGTTAGTATGGTTGCCAGGATGAGCAGATTAAAGAAATAACGGAATTTTTTAATGTGGGCGGCATCATTGCTGTCAGGCTGATTGAATAATAATGCCAGTACAGCAAAGAGAAACCAGCCGTTAAACTGAAAATGAAGAAAAAATTGTATTGCCGATTGGTATACGGCAGGATTTTTAACACCCGTAGCGCCGATGATTCCCAGTGACCACACACCCGCAGTGGATACAAGCATAAACACAAGAGCAGCTTTCAGTAGTTTCCGGCCGGAAGCGGATTGGCTTTTTTGCTCTTTCCAGATTTTATAACAAAAGCAGTAACTGCAAAAGATATGAGCTGTCGAGAAAAATATTGAAAACAGGGCATAACCCTGGATCGGGAAGCTGACCATCATTCCGAAAACGGAACCTTGTGTCAGCCAGAATAAGCGGTTATAATACGGTTTTTCCCGTTCTTTTTCCGGTACAAAATGTTGTAGTAATAATCCGTACAGCACCAGATACAGCCATCCCAATATAGCGGTATGGGAATGCCCGTGCAGCAGGAAAGTATAATCAAAAGGCAGCGGGGTTAGCTGGGAAAGCCGGAGAAAAGCCCCCATGAGGGAAGCTATGAAAAAATTAATAAGGCAGACAATAAACCAGCTTTTTTTCATTTCAGATTATTTTTGATGGACAGCAGGGAGAACTATTCTCTAAAAATAAGGCAGATTTTCGAGCTGTAAAAGTTTTCTTTTTTTAATTTGGTCTGTGAAACATCCAGTTTTGCCAGCGTCGGGACATTATTCATATAATGCTGTATATAATAATTTCCGGTATATCCTTTTTCTTCCAGATAATCAACCATCCAGATAAAATCCGATTCCGGAATCAGATCCGAATGTACCGTCGTCCGGATCTCAAAAGGTAGCCCGGCAGCGAGTAATAATGATAATGACTGTTCGAAATCTGGAAATAAATCCGATTGGGTAATGTGCTGAAATTGGTTGGGTAATGCTTTAAAATCCAGTGCGACATAATCAATTAAGTGGTGTTGCAGTAATTGTTTTAATAACAACGGATTAGAGCCGTTTGTGTCAATCTTTACTGCAAATCCCATGGCTTTGATTGTAGTAATAAAAATATGGAGATGACGGTGCAGCGTACATTCGCCGCCGCTAAGCACAACGCCGTCCAGCAGTCCTTTCCGGGATTCGAGAAAGCGGTAAATATCCTCAAAATCCAGTGTGCCTTTTCCCAGTACAATTTCAGGATTATAACAATACAAACACCGCATATTACAGCCTGCAAACCAAACGATGCAGGCTGATTTATCCGGGTAATCCAGTAAGGTAAAAGGCGTGATATTATAGATCGGTCCTTTTGGTCTTACTTTCGCTGAAATGTGTGCGTTGCTGGTGTTCACCTTTTTTTCCTATATTAAAACTTTCTACCGGTCTGTGGTAGCCCATTACTCTTGTATAAACCAGACATTTACTTCTTTTGTCCGGTTCACTTTCCAGAAACTGTTGTTGTGTTTTCATATATTGTTGAATTAAGTTGATATGCTTCCCATAGTTGTGTGTCACATTTCGGACAGTATTCGTGTTCCCCGTTCAGGTAACCGTGAACCGGACAGATACTGAAAACCGGTGTTACCGTGATATAAGGGAGTTTAAAATTGACAAGTACTTTTTTAATAAAGTTTTTACAGGCTTCCGGGGTACTGATTTTTTCCCGCATGTATAAATGCAGCACGGTACCGCCGGTATATTTGCATTGCAGGGAATCCTGTAAAAGCAGCGCCTCAAACGGATCTTCGGTATAGCTCACCGGAAGCTGCGAACTGTTGGTATAATAAATATTTTCTCCCTGTCCTGCCTGGATGATGTCCGGAAAACGCTTTTTATCCTCTTTAGCAAAACGATAGGTCGTTCCTTCTGCCGGTGTGGCTTCAAGATTATACAGATTGCCGGTTTCTTCCTGAAAGGCGGTCATCCGGAGCCGGATGTAATCCAGTATTTCCGAAGCAAACCGTATTCCGGAAGCACTGGTAATATCCTGTTGCTGCGCGGTAAAATTCAGGATCATTTCATTCATACCGTTCACACCGATAGTCGAAAAATGATTCCGGAAATGCGTCAGGTACCTTTTGGTATATGGATACAGACCGCGGTCAAACATTTGCTGGATAAAAGCCCGTTTCTTTTCCAACGTAGTCTTTGCTATTAACAGCAGTTCGTCCAGGCGTTCATACAGTTTTTGCTGATCGTCCTGATAGAGGTAGCCCAGACGTGCCATATTGATCGTAACCACGCCAATACTGCCGGTCATTTCGGCACTGCCAAAAAGGCCGTTACCGCGTTTTAAAAGTTCTCTCAGGTCCAGTTGCAGACGGCAGCACATACTGCGTACGGCATTGGGCTTGTAAGCATTCGGGTTTTCAATTTTGTTTCCGTCAGCATCGGTCATATACTGGCTGCCGATAAAGTTCTGAAAATAGGAAGAACCTATTTTGGCAGTGTTTTCAAACAACAGTCCGGTATTTTCTCCTTCCCAGTCAAAATCTTCCGTAATGTTTACGGTCGGGATCGGGAAGGTAAACGGCTGACCGTTGGCATCGCCTTCGGTCATCACCGTATAATAGGCCTTATTAATAAGATTCATTTCCTGCTGAAAATGCCCGTAGGTCATGTCCGTAAGTTTTCCGGCTTTCCTTTCGCCGGCAAGGCGGTTCAGCTTTTCGTTTTCTAATGCGGTAAACAGGTGCAGCCCGTTTTTGGTAGGGATCTGCTCTTTTAAATCGGCAGGAACAACCCAGTCCAACGTGATGTTTGTAAACGGCGATTGTCCCCAGCGTGCCGGAACATTCAGGTTGTAAACAAAGCTGCGGATCGCTTTCAGCACGTCGTCAAAAGAAAGCTGGTCTTTAAAAACATAGGGCGCCAGATAGGTATCAAACGAGCTGAATGCCTGGGCACCGGCCCATTCGCTCTGGAGAATCCCTAAAAAGTTTGCCATTTGCCCCAACGCTTCCCGGAAATGGGAAGGTGCTTTGCTTTCAACCCTGCCGCGAACACCGTTAAAACCTTCATCAAGTAAAACCCTGAGGCTCCAGCCGGCACAATACCCGGTCAGGCAGTCCAGATCGTGTATGTGTAGGTCACCGTTGCGGTGGGCATATCCTTCTTCTTTAGAATAAACTTTGTCCAGCCAGTAATTGGCAATGATTTTCCCGGCGGTATTGTTAACCAGCCCGGCATTGGAATAGGACGTATTGGCATTCGCATTAATGCGCCAGTCGGTCTGCATGATGTATTCTTCTATCGTCTGGGTACTGTTTACATAAGTAGTATCGTCATTGAGTCCGTTAATGTGTTCGCGCTGTAATTTTCGCGTATGCCGGTACACCATAAAGGATTTCATGACATCAAAGTAGCCCCGGTCAAATAGCGCTCTTTCAATGCTGTCCTGAATGTCTTCTACCGCCCATAAGTTTTTCTGTTGCAGCAGCAGCAATACCGAATCGTAAATATCCGGATCAAAAGTTTGGGAAACACTGTGAAAGGCCTTTTGGATGGCGTCCTTTATTTTAAAGCTTTCAAAGTGTTCGTAAATACCGTTTCGTTTGATGACATACTTTTTCATACTGGCGCTGTTTGGTGGTTAGGTATAGGATTCAAAATTTTTTTCCAGTGCAATGGCTCTCGGAAAAAGGATATTGTTTTCAAGATGGATGTGCTTGTGTAGGTCATTTTCGAAGGCTTCCAGCATGGCAAAGGTTACCCGGTATGTATTGCAGGCATCGGCAGGCGGGGTGTAGTTATCGGTTATTGCCGCAATTTTGCGAAAGCGTTCCCCTTCGGTATCGTGTTCTTCTTTCATCATGGCTACCGGATTTTCGACATTGCCGAAATGCGGCTGCTCGATAGGATGGTGGTAGAGCTGTGCATTGACCATTTTCCGGATAAACGGGAAAAGAATCAGTTCTTCTTTTTTCAGATGTGCTGCCAGATCGCCTGCTGATTCGGAAAAGAGCGTATTTACTTCAAACAGTTCCGGATGTCTTTCGCCGTGCACTTTGCACAATTTAGACAGAAACTGCAGTAATACCGGCGTTTTTTCGGTGATATACCGGTGATGGGTTTTTTCAATATAATCGGTTAATAAATCCAGAGGCCAGGAACGGTAATCAATGGATTCCGATTCATTATTACTCAGGATCGTTTCGAGTTCGTCCTGAAGCATGTCCTGGTCGATTCTTTTTTTAGTACAGACTTCTTCCAAAGTGCGGTGCCCTTTGCAGCAGAAATCGATTCCGTATTTTGAGAATAAGGCTGCAGTTCTGAAATCCTGAGCAACAATTTCTCCGATAGTTATTTTAGTATTGGCTTCCATAGTTGAAAAAATATAATTATTAAGTCAGTTGGGTGACGTTTTTAGAATGTTTGGTTTGTTCGACAATTAAAGAGGCTACGGTAAGCATGTTGATCAGTTCGATAAAAGACGGTGTGATCTTCTGCTTACTGTTAATCTGGTCGGCTGTGGTTTTAAGCTGTTTGATGGTATTTAATGCTGTTTTGGCTTCTTTATCGGTATAAAAAGCAGTCATGGCCTGCTGCAATTCTTCTTTTAATGCCGCAAATCCGGAATCAGGATTGTCTGGTAAAACGGACTGCTGCTTATTCATAAAGATCAGGGATGAAAAGGCAATGGTATCAATGGTCTTGCAAATGTGCTCCGATCCCTGATGGGCAAATACAAGGGCTTCCAGCAGCGAATTGGACGCGAGGCGGTTTTTGCCGTGCAATCCGGTACAGGAACATTCCCCGATGGCATACAGGTTTTTAACCGTTGTCCGGGAATGCTGGTCTACGGTTATACCGCCACACTGATAATGTGCTGCCGGTACCACGGGAATCAGGTCTTCCTGAGGATTTAACCCGATAGTGCGGCAATAATCGGTGATGGTCGGGAAGTGCCGGTAGAACGCATCGTAATCAAGGTGTCTGCAATCGAGATAGACGTGTTTTCTGCCGGTTTTTTCCAGTTCGCTATTGATGGCCTGCGATACGATATCCCGCGTGGCGAGTTCGCCGCGGGTGTCATATTTAAAAAGAAAACGCTTTTGGTTTTCATCCACAACATAGGCGCCGAAGCCTCGCAATGCTTCCGATAACAGGAAAAAAGGATGTTTGTTTGCTTCATAAAGCGCAGTAGGATGGAACTGTATGTAGTGCAGCTGTTCAATTGCCGCTCCGGCACGATAGGCCATGGCAACACCGTCGCCGGTGGCAACCTCCGGATTGGTGGTATTTTTAAAAAGCTGACCGCAGCCACCGGTACTCAGTACAATGGATCTTGCCCGGATATGTTTGATGCGGTGTCTGGTTTTATTAAAATAGAAAACACCGGAACAATATTCCTGATCCATTTTGTCTTTTTCGGTACTCAGGTCAACACACAGCTGGTTTTCCAGTAACCGGATGTTGGGTAATTGAGGGATTACCGCCAGTAATTTCCGTTCTATTTCCAGTCCGGAAATGTCTTTATGATGCAGTATACGGTTGCGGGAATGCCCGCCTTCCAGTCCCAGATCCCAGATTCCGGACGGTTTTGTATCGAAAGCAATGCCCATAGTGAGCAGTTCTTCTATTCTGTCCGGAGCCTGCTGAACGACCATGCGGACAATTTTTTCATTGCAACAGCCGCCACCGGCACTCAGGGTGTCCTGTATGTGCTGTTCGTAGCTGTCGTTTACCAGATCGGTCACTGTGGCGATTCCGCCTTGAGCATAACGGGTATTTCCGGTATCGGCCAGGGATTTGGTCATGATAACAATGGAAAGATCCGGGCGTTTCTGAGCCGTTTTGATGGCCAGAAATAAACCAGCCAGCCCGGAGCCTATGATGAGTATGTCTGTTTTTTCCATTTTTAAAACATTTATGAAAGGGACAACATTTTGCGTATGGGCTGTAAAGCTTTGTTTCGTAACGGTTCGTCAATCGTTATTTCCGGGCTTTCATTTTTCAGGCACAGCCATAATTTTTCCAGTGTATTCATTTTCATAAAAGCACATTCACTGCAGGCACAGGTATTGTCTTCCTGTGATGGTGCGGGAATAAGTGTTTTTTCCGGAACTTCTTTTGAAAGCTGATACAGGATACCGGCTTCCGTGGCGACGATAAAAATCAGTGATGGATCGTTTTTTATATAATGCAGTATCCCGGAGGTCGAACCGATATAGTGGGCTGTTTTCAGAATATGACTTTCAGATTCCGGATGGGCTACTATTTTTGCGGTTGGATTTTTGGTATAGAGGGCGACAAGTTTATCAAAAGAGAAAGCTTCGTGAACAATGCAGGAACCGTCCCAGAGCAGTAAATCCCGGTTGGTTTCCTTGCGGAGGTAGTTGCCCAGATTCCTGTCGGGCGCAAAGAGAATACTTTGTTCTTCGGGTATTGAGGCAATAATTTTTTTAGCATTGGATGACGTACACACAATGTCGCTCAGTGCCTTGATCTCGGCAGAGCAGTTAATATAGGTCACAACGGTGTGGTTGGGATATTGTTCTTTTAATTTTTTAAAATCTTCCGGTTTACAGCTGTCGGCGAGGGAACAACCGGCATCGGCATCCGGTAAGAGTACTTTTTTATCGGGGTTTAAAATTTTTGCTGTTTCGGCCATAAAATGCACTCCTGCAAATACAATGACCGCCGCATCGGTAGCGGAAGCTTTTTTGGATAGTTCAAGGCTGTCGCCCACAAAATCGGCAATTTCCTGAATATCGTTGTGCTGGTAATAATGTGCCAGGATTACCGCATTTTTTTCTTTGCGTAACCGGTTTATTTCAGCGATTAAAAATGATTTATTCATACTGTTGTTATTTTAATTGGGAAGATCCGGAAACAGTACTTTCATTTTGTATTACTGAAAGCGTTCCGGATATCCCCACTAAAAGACTTATACTGCTTTTTTCTTTTTAAAAGTAAGCGTAAAGACGAACCAGCACAGGGCCAGTACACCGAATCCGAAAATGGTGTCACCGATAGCCCGGAGCCATTTTAATGTTACCATTCCGGGTTGTTGCATCAATTCTGCCGAACGGGCATACCACATTCCTTTTTCAATGCTTTCTACAGCCTGCCAGATTCCGATAGGCAGTAAGCTTAGCAATGCCATTAATAACAGGCCGATATTGGTTGACCAGAAAATAAATTTCATCAGTTTTTCATCCCATTGTTCATGGCGGTACAGGCTTCTCAGTACAAACAGCATTAACCCGATGCCCAGCATACCGTATACTCCGAATAGCGCCGTATGTCCGTGTAAAGGAGTAGTATTTAAGCCCTGTACATAATACAGCGCAATAGGAGGGTTAATGATGAATCCGAATACTCCTGCGCCTAAGAAATTCCAGAAAGCTACAGCGATCATAAAATAGATCGGCCATTTATAATCGCGGATCCATTCGGTCGATTTGGAAAGTTTATAGTTGTGGAAGGCTTCATAACCGATTAAAACCAGCGGTACGATTTCCAACGCACTAAAGGTGGCTCCAAACGCCATAACGGCTGTAGGAGTACCTGAAAAATATAAATGGTGACAGGTTCCTAAAATTCCGCCGGTCATAAAAATGATGGTTGAGAAAAGAACGTTTAAAGTTGCCGTTTTGGTTTTTAGCAAGCCCAGTCTTACGAATAAGAAAGCGATTACGACAGTTGCGAAAACTTCAAAAAATCCTTCTACCCATAAGTGTACAACCCACCAGCGCCAGTATTCGGCAATAGCCAGATTGGTCTGTCTTCCCCACATTAAGCCGGCTGCATAAAATGAAGCAATGGCCGTACAGGAAATAAGGAACATAATAATCAGATTCTTTTCTTCGGTTTTTTTCTTTAAAACCGGTAATAACGGCCGGATCATCAATGCCAGCCATAAAAATAGACCGACCAGTAAGAATACCTGCCAGAATCGTCCCAGGTCGACATATTCGTATCCCTGATGTCCGAACCAGAAGTTATCGATCAGGTTTAATTTCTGCATGACCCCCATCCATTGCCCGGCCATCGAACCCAGTACAATCAGTAACAGGGCATAAAACAGGAAGTTGACTCCGAATACCTGAAATTTAGGGTCTTTACCGGAAACAGCTGGAGCAATATAAAGTCCTGTTGCCAGCCAGGCCGTTGCAATCCAGAAAATTGCCAGCTGTGTATGCCAGGTACGGGTAACGGCATAAGGCAGTATTTTATCGATCGGGATACCAAAGAATCCGTTGCCTTCAACACCATAATGTGCGGTAATAACACCCATTACAACCTGGAGAACAATTAACAGGCTGACGATCCAGAAGTACTTTTTAATCCGGTACATAGACGGTGTCATTCCCTGTTTTAGTAAAGGATCCTGCGCCGGGGTTTCCAGTTCTTCGGTTTCTCCGGATTTAACATGATAAAAAATCAGGATTCCGATGCAGAAAAGGAGCAGGATGATACTCACACCGGACCATACCAACAGGTCTTTGGTAGCGACATTGCCTACTAATTCTTCTGAAGGCCAGTTGTGGGTATAGGACACTTTGGCATTGGGTCTTTCGGTTACGGTAGCCCAGGTAGCCCAAAAGAAAAATGCTGTCATTTTATGCATTCTTTCCGGATCCCTGATTGCCATTTTTGGAATGGCATAATCCGCTCTGAGCTTATCAAATTCGGGATCATCCATAAACAATCCCTTATAGTATTCACTCAGATGGGCAATGGCAGCGACCCTGTTTGCCGAAATGGTAATTGTACCGGTATTTTTGTCAAAAGTGTTTTTACGAACATCGGCCTGTAACCGAATTTTTAAAGCGGCTTTCTGTTCATCGTTTAAGGTATTAAATGTTTTATGGTAATCTGCCTGAGCATATTTATTTAAAATAAATTCCGCTTCTTTGTGGAGCCAGTCGGCGGTCCAGTCGGGAGCTACGTATGCACCGTGCCCCCAGACCGTACCAACCTCCTGACCACCCATACTTTGCCATATATTCTGGCCGTCTTTGATTTGCTGACCTGTAAATATGACGGTAGTATCGTCAGCAATTATCTTGTCCGGTATGGGAGGTGACTCTTGGTATATTTCATAACCATAATATCCTAAAATGGCAAAGGAGATACTCATGACAAGTGCAAATCCGATCCATAGTTTTTTTTCTTTATTCACAATATTCTTTTTAGATATATAATAACTTGGATTAATCCGGGATGACTATCACGGAGCTTTATTCGACAATTAGTTTCCCTTTCATCACGGCATAATGCCCTGGGAACGAACAGATAAAGTCATAGGTTCCTTTTTCGGCTATTGTAAATTCTATGGTATCGCTTTCACCGCCGCCAATAACTTTGGTATGGGCAATGATGCTGCCTTTTCCCGATTCAGGAATGTAATCGGTAGCTTTGGCTTCGGCAGCCTTTTGTGCAAAAGCAGCAATATCGGTACCCGGTTTTAAGATCACCAGATTGTGACCCATTACCGATTTTTCCATTTTTCCGTTATGTTTTAAAGTAAGGGTGATGGTACCGGCAGTGGCCTTTAATTCATTGGTGGTATACTGCATCTGATCGGTACTTTCTATATTCAGTGTATTTCCTGCTGCCGGAGCTGCTGTTTCCGGTTCGGTAACGGTTTCTTCTGTAACGGTTTCTTCTTCAGTATTTGCCTCTTTGGTTTCTTTTCCGCCACAGGCGATAAGTGAAAAAAGTACAGCTGTTACAACAACGGATAGACTAAATGTTCTTTTCATTATAAATTGTTTTGATTGTTATTGATTAAAGTTTTGATTTTCAGTTTGATGATGCGCTATTTTGGCATTGAATACCGCCGCCATTCTTTCTCCCCGCCATTTTGCTTCCATGGCTTTTTCACCTTTAAAAAGACTGTCTACGGTTGCCGTAAAAACAGCGACCCATTGCTCGAAATGTTCTTTGTTTAGTGCTAGTTTGAGGTGTACCGGAAAGGGGCTGCCGGAGTAGGTGTGTTCGTCCAGTAAGATAGTCTGCCAGAAACGGTACATTTTTTCCAGATGCTGGTCCCAGTTGTTCCCGATAACGGTATTGAATATGCTGCCCAGCATTGCATCGCTGCGGATTCTGTCGTAAAAAGTATCTACTAATAACCGGATGTCTTCAAGCGTCAAAATTTCCCGTATCATATAATAAGATTCTTAAGGTTTTAACTTTAGTGTATGGTAAAGGTATTATGATTGTATACCTTCATTTTATGATTATAATCATATAACCGGAAATTATCGGGGGGAGTAAAGGGGAAAGGGGAATGAGCAAAAAGGGAAAGTAAAGGGCAAAAAGGCAAAGGGCAATAAGCAATAGAAAAAAATCTGAAATCAAAAAGGCTGTCACGTATTACGGACAGCCTTTTTATAAAGAGCAATTAATGGCTATATGTTGTTATTTCAGCTTCAATGGCGGCTAATTCATGTAATATATTGTTTTTGTCAGCCATAAAGTAATGTTCCTGGTTTGTAAACAGATCCTGATAATAGCGTATGCCTTCTATCAGGTTCTGGTGGAATTTATCCAGTTTGTTATTTTTAGTATTCAGCGTGTTGCGGAGCAGGGCACTGGTTTCTTTTTTAAAATAGTCAATATACATTCGCAGTTCTTTAATAAAGAAATGCGGTCTTTCCTGGTTTGGCGGGAGTATGTTGTCCTTTCCGTAAATGTGCTGTACCATTCTGAAAAGTGATACATCACCGGAAAAATAGGCCATATTCGGTCCCGGACAGATGATAACACCCTGTGGTTCACCTTTTACATCCATTTTATTGTCAAGCAAAGCGGCATTTGACAAGCCCACGCAAAGGCATGATTTTTCCGTTATTTCGGTAAAACGGGTATGGTAGTCTTCCCGGGAAAGTTCTTCTTTTTGCAGTTCCAGTTCGTTTAATTTGAATTCCTGGTATTTTTTGGATGCCGTGCACAATCCCTGTTCGGAATATTCTTTGTTTAAAACCAGGTATTTTTTAGGACAGGCACTTCCGGCTTTTCCTTTTAGAATACGGCTTTCGCGAAAGGCATCATTGGTAGTTCCTTTTATGCTGTTGAAAGGAACGCCCAAAGGCGATATGTTACTGAGGAACAAATCGGCTTCTGTAGCCTTGCTGAGCAGTTCGCGGGTTGCAGCATCAACAGTAGTTGCTTCGGGAACCAATAAAAACGGAGAACCCCAGCCCACAGAATCTACATTATAATGATCCAGTAAAAACTGATGTTCTTCACCTGTTCCAACGCCGCCCTGAACCGTGATGCGTAGTTCCAGCGGTTGTTCCGGTACGTTCTTCCCTTTTTGCAATAAAGCCTTGTTTAACAATTCGTGGGTGGCCTGTATGAGTTCTGCTTTCTTGGTTTTAAACTCTTCGAGGATGGCACCCAGAAGATAACCGTCGGTCGCAAAGGCATGTCCGCCGCAGTTTAAGCCGGATTCGATGCGGTATTCCGAAACCCATAAGCCTTTTTTAGCCAGGAAACTGCCTTGTATCATTGCCGAACGGAAATCGCTTACTTTAAGGATGATTTTCTTTTTGATAACCTGATGCTTGTTGGGATAAAAGTCTGCAAACTGTTCAAAATAGCTATACAGCCTCGGGTTCATTCCTGCAGAAAGCACAACAGACGATTCGAGTTCACTGTTGGCAAATCCGCGTAAGGCCGCATGGGCATCGTTAAACTCTATTGGCAGCTGTTTGTTTCGGACAAAGTTATCCTTATCCACTTTGGTCATGATGTTGACATCAATAGCGCCGGCTTTCAGTTTTTTATCAATAAAACTTTTCAGCTGTTCTTTAAGGACACTACCGTTTTTAAGCAGTTCCTGTAGTTCCTTTTTTATTTTGGAACTGTCCGGAAGCATCGCGATATATTCGTCCATTACGACTTTACTTTCGAGAAGTTCCGATTTGAGTTGTTCCAGTTTTTGTTTGACAATTTTATCAACCAGGTTTAAGTAGGAAGTAATGCGATGGGCACGAAAATCGAACATTTTTTGGGTGATTTCCTGGTACGGAAAGTTGAATTTCGCACTGTAAAAGGCATTCATCCTTTCAATCAGGTCGTCATCCATCACGGATATAACCGATGCGATTCCATATTTTGCTACTTTTATCGGGCTGTCAATAGTATAGGCGAGCCCCATAACCGGAATATGAAAAGTGTGGAGTTGGTTTGAAGTCATATAAATATATTGGTTTTAAAAAGGAGCAAAGATTTTAAATGTATTTGTTTTAAAACCTGATAAAAGTCATTAAGCGCATTTTATTTTTTAAAAAAGCTGATTTTTAGCATTATTTCCGGTATTCCGGATTAAATGATACAGTATCAGGAAGAATCCTGCTGCCAGCGTAATTCCGGAAACGCAAAAAAGGATATAAAACGGACTGAGCTGCTGCATCATAGTGCTAAAAGCTGGCTGATCGGGATTCATCTGCCATTTGGAGCGAAGTATGCCCGCTATGATTAAGGACAGACAGAAAATAAAAAGCGAAATGTTGGCCATCATATAACCGTAATCGAACAGTTTTTTGGAATGGATAGTTCCTTTTTTTGTCCCGAAAATATCATATACAAAGGAAAATAACAGCATGGTGTTGATCCCGATTGTCGCTCCCATAGTATGGGCAACCGTGATATGGGTACCGTGTGTGTACAGGTTTATAGCCGGAACGGATATGAGTATCGCCTGTACCAGCATCAGGAAGACCCAGACGTCGGCAGCCAGCAGAAAGCGGTAGGATAAATAATGGATGTGTTTTTTAGCAGTGCTTAAAGTGGCTTTCCAGTTATAGATGATACGGCCCAGGATCAGTAATTCGGTCATGCTCACGGCATAACTGATGTATTTGATATAGGAATGGGTAGGCAGTGAATAGATATGATGCCCCCAGTTGAACATTAAATTGAATAGTCCTAAAAAGTACAGCAGGAATGCCGTTTTGGAAAAGCTGTACTGCTGATGTCCGCTGATTTTATCCATCAGGTAAATGCTGCAGCCGTAAATGAGCATGTTCCAGGAGCCTACCATCGATCCGTAGGATTTCCATTGCAGGGTCATATCCGTTATGATGTTATTCCGGAAATACGGAATAAGCCACAAATAGGATTCCAGGAAGGTAAACAGGAAGAATACAATTCCGGTGCACCACATCCAGACATATACCGGTTGTTGTTTCAGGGATTTCAGCGTACTGAAAAAGTGAATCAGGAAGAGCAGCCATCCTGTTACTATCGGTATTGCCAGCACCGGATGGAATTCCCAATATTCCCTGCCGCCAAAATAGCCGAACAGGTAGGAGCACAGTATGACCGGTATGGTTAGCACAAAAATCCAGAATTGAATTTTTACCAGTACCGGAAAGCGTATTTCCCGTCCGGAATGTTCCTGGAGATAATTGATAACACTGCCTACAGCGCTTAAAATAATCCAGAACAGCACGGAAGAAACATGTAAAGGCCGTATTTTTTCGAAGGAAAGACCGGCTTTTAAAAAACCGGGTATACAATATTGCAGGGTTCCGGTAATACCAAACAACAGTCCTGCCACTAAAAGGAATAATCCCGCAATTAGAAATTTTTTACTACTATTCATCTTGTTCAATCATTCCGTTATTTTTAATCGTAAAGGTTCTTGGGTCGGAGGAACCGCTGGCATCAATTTGCTTCAAATAGGCTATTAATGCTGTTATTTCTGTCCGGTTCAATTTAAAATCGGGCATGACCACAGTACCGCTTCTCAAGAAGGCTTCAATATATTCCGGACCTTTTACAGAATAGGTATTGGTCAAATCCGGCCCCAGGTAGCCGCCCAGCTGGTAAATCTGGTGGCAGGCAATGCAGTTTTTCTGCTGCCATATTTTTTTGCCGTTATCCGCCAGTACATTGTTGCTGCCGGATTGCGTATGCCGGTTGTCATACAGCCGGAAGGAGTAAAATATAAAAGAGAAAAACAGTAAGCCAAACAGTATTGTTTTTTGAGAATCACTTAACATAGGTTCGTCATTTTAAGGCATAGAATAATCCGTTTGCCGGATCGCATCGGGACGCAAGCTAACAGCATTATTTTTTTAAAAACATGATTTTAGTCATAATCGGCATTAATAATAAAAAGAAACTATTGGCGTGTACTAAAATGAATAAGAAGCATTTATAAAAAAATTCCTTCCCAAACGCGGAATCCCGTTCCAGTCGGAATAGGTTGTGTAATATTTGTCCAGGATATTTTCAACTCCAGCCTGCAGGTTAATTTTAGTACTGCCCAAACGGAATGACTGCCCGGAATTAACGGTAAAAATGCAATAGTCCGGTGTGGTTGCTTCACCATAGAATGCCGCAAAATTTGTATGGGCAACATTACCGGAAGCAATAAGGTTTAGATTGAAATCACCCCGGGTAAAAAGAAAGCTGCTTTTATAACGCAAAGGACTGATAAACGGAAGATTCCGGTTTGAAGCATCCTGTCCATAGCTGTATGCCAGCTGGTTTTTCCATTTTAGAGATGTGGTGAAGGTATATTCCAGTTCCAAATCGGTATTAAAGATCAGGGCATGTTCCAGCGCATTATAGATCTTGACACCTTTTGCCCCGATGGTCATGGGGAGTATGGCCGGATTGATTTCCCCGATATAATAATCTTTAATATAGAAAAACGTACTGCTCAGTTTTCCGCTCAGGTTTTTATTCTGATAACGGATATGACCATTGGCTTCAAATGATTTTTCATTCTTTAAACCGGGATTCCCGATATAATCATAAAAATCATTACTGTTGTATAAATAAAACCCGTAAGCTTCCGAAACAGACGGCGCTCTTTCGCCATAGCCTAATCCTAAACCATATTCTGTTTTAGACATACGATGCTGGTAGTTTACAGCAAAACTTTTTAAAATCCGACTTTTGGTTTCGTTCATTTCCGGATAAAAAATCTGAAGACTCTGCAACCCGGATTTATCGGCTACTTTATTGGTATGTATGCCAATACCGGTTGTTATTGTAATATCGGAATGACTGTTTACCGCAATTTTATCTTCTAAATATAGTCCGGTGTACTGCGTACGGATATCGGGCCAGGTGTACATAAACATGATATTCTCTGACGGATTGGCCGGATACATGGTCATTTCTGCCAGCGAACGGTTATAATAGGCATTGAGGTTAACGGCAAACTGCTGTCGGTTGAATTTCCCTTTTAACTTAGAGTACAAACCATAGGTGTCCGACCAGCCCGGCATGTCCATGTGTATCGGCACTACCGGTCGTTTGGTATCGTCCATTTTATGGACAATCGAATTAAAATAGGCTTTGGTTTCCCATTCGGAAAAATAATCTGAAACAGGGGTATACCGGTAACGTAAAGAAGTGATGATTGCCTGTGCCAGCGATACATCCATCGGCAAAGCCGGATAGCCCACATTGACAGCCTTATCATAAATTACCGAACCTTCCACCAGCTGTCTTTTGGTAAACTGATAGCCGGCGGTACCGGAGAGGTTGTATTTGGTAAACTGTGAAAAAGGAACTTCCACATTATTACCGGCTTTATAATTACCGGCATCACGCAGCATAAAATCGGCATTTACATACCAGAGGCTGTCTTTATAGCTGGTGTTCATTCCGGCAATTTTATGCTGATTGTTGGTTTCATAGCCGGTATGCAGCATCGTATTCCAGCCCTGGTAGCCTTTATAGCGGTCGGCTCTTTTTAAATCGATTGCTCCGCCTATGGTTGGTCCGTGGCAGCTTCCAAGCTGTCCAGAAGTTATACTGGCTTCCGAAAGATTGGAAACCTCAACATAGGAGGTAACCGGGTCCATTTTATCGGTACAGGCACCAAAGATGCGCATACCGTCTATTGTAATAACGGTTCTTTCTGTAGCCATATTATTCAGAAATGGTTCCCAGGCATAGGCACCTCTTTTTACCATGTTTACTTTTGAGGACTGTAACAGGTAATCTTCGGTACTGGTTAATGATTTGGGCTGCTTCTGATATAAAGGTGTTTTTTTACCGATAATAATAACCTCGTTAATATATACCGGTGTTATGCTGTCTGTCTGACTGTGCTGCGCAAAACAGCCCGCTGAAAAGACAACAGCAAATAGCGTGAGGATAATTTTCATAAGGAATGAATTTTAAGCAGCAGGCCATACCCAAGAGGAAGCCTGCTGCAATGAAAAACTAAAATTCAATTTCAAAAAAGAGACTGCTCTGGGGATTGTCTGTTGTAACCGGTTCCCCTTTTAAAACCTGGCCGGAAGCATTGAGCAGCTGTAAGTTGATTTTCCAGTAGCCGGTCATGGTTAGTGAAAGCTTACCGTGATACAGTTTTCCGGGTGTGGTTTGCGTTAGATCGGTATTGTAGGGCGATCCGTGATTGCCCATACCCGGCATTCGGGGATCGATCTTTATTTTGTAGTTATCAACAATAGGGAAGCTCATCATGTTTTCCATTCGGAAAACGCCTACCGTCATATCATTCAGTGCCACTGCCGGATTTTTGGGTGCTATATAGGCAACAATATAGCGTGTCCCGTCTGTCCCGGTAAAAGAGCTTACCGTTCGTTTTTCGGAAGGGAATACCGCAATAGTATCTGTAGCAGAGTAGCTGGTACCGTTAAGGGTATAATCAATGGTGAGTGTCCAGGATTCCGTGTCGTTCTGCGCCATCTGGAAGACGATTTCCCCGGTATATAAGAATTGGGTACCGGCAGCTTTTGTTACCGGCGATTTCGGACAGGAATGTTCCATTGTGGTCATGTGCATTACCGGTGTCCAGCTAACAGCTGCTTCGGTTTGGTACTGGCCGGTTGTTTTGTCTTTTATTCTCAGGGAAATGGCATTGTAGCCCTGTTTCAGGATGCCGGTGTCGGAGTACAGTTCTATGGTATGGTTTTCATTCGACAGTTCTTTAATGCGGATCAGTCCGGCCGTTTCGTTTACCGGGGTTACTGTGGTATCGGTATTGTCTGTAGAACAGGAAGCCAGAAGAATAAGGCTGAAAAACAGGTATATATATTGAAAAGTTTTCATAAAAGTATTTTTAAAAATTAGGTATAAGTATCTTCTTCGGTTGTATAACCAAAAAAAGAACAACAATTCGAAAAAACGTATTTAGAAAACAGGAGGGTGGAATACTACGGTAGTATTTAGCAGTGCGTATAAATTGGAATAATACACCGCCTTATTCCTAAGGACATACCAGAATTGTTTTGCCGGAGTAAACAGTGGAATATCGATGATAAACAAGACCGTTTCTTCGGTATGGATTTTTTTCTCTGCCGAATAGGGAGTATTGTCTGCCGAAGCTTTGGCCAGTTCGGCTTTTAGATGACATTTTCCATTACAGTTAAGTTCCGGTTTTTGGATATTCTGGCAATATTCTTTTACAATAGCCTCCCGATTGAGCATATAATTCAGAACCGGCAAGGCAGGTTTGAATATAAGGAGAAAGATGATGATGTAAATAGAAAATTTCATTACCAGAGGATTGAAAAGCAAGGCTAATGTGTTGTAAATAAGTACAAAATTAGTATGTGTTTTTCTGGTAAAGTATGACTGTAATCATACAATAAAGAGTATAAGTTGAGGAATTTTGTATCATAAAATGAACAAAATATACTACTTATGAACAGATTTTTTTTATTGCTATCCGGATGTTTCCTATTACTCTCCTGTGGAAAAGAGAAAGGTAAAACAACAGACGATTTCTCTAAACAAACGGTAACGGAGCAAGCATCCGATCCTTCCGCCTATGATGCCAAAAGGGGAGAAGGAAAATTCAAAAATGTAGAAATAGGAGCAGGTATCGACGCTTCCTTGGCAGACCAGGGAGATAAAGTGGTCGGTGTAAAATGTTTGTCCTGTCATAAAACTTCCGATGAAAAATTAGTTGGTCCCGGATGGAAAGGCGTTACAGAGCGAAGAGCTCCGGAATGGATCATGAATTTTATTACCAACCCGGACCCGATGATCGATAAAGATCCGGAACTACAGGCACAATTGGAAATTTGTCTGGTACGCATGCCCAACCAGGCAGTTACGGACGATGAAGCACGGCAGATCCTGGAATTTATGCGCAGGAATGATGCCGCTAAATAAAAATATTAAATTAAATTTTTTACTATCATGAAAAACAGATTAATACAAACGACACTAGTTGTCATTATGTTGTCGCTTTTGGGCTCCTGTAAGCCCAAAAACTCAACGGATGCACTAACCGGGGATATTGCTCAGAAAGCGTATGTTCCGCCAGGAAAGTATGATGAGTTTTACAATTTTGTTTCCGGAGGATTTAGCGGACAGCTAAGTGTTTACGGATTACCGTCCGGAAGACTTTTTAAAGTGATTCCGGTATTTTCGGTGGACCCTGAAAAAGGATGGGGGTACAGTGAAGAAACAAAACCGATGCTGAATACTTCACACGGATTTGTTCCCTGGGATGATTTGCACCACGTGGAAATGTCGCAGACCAATGGGGAAATTGACGGACGCTGGGTATTTGGAAATGCCAATAACACTCCGAGAATTGCCCGTGTGGACCTTAAAACGTTTAAAACGGCTGAGATTATTGAATTGCCAAACAGTGCCGGAAATCACTCTTCGCCGTTTATTACCGAGAATACCGAATATGTAGTGGCCGGAACCCGTTTTAGTGTGCCGCCGGATTATACAGACGGTGATGTGTCTATTGATACCTATAAACAGAATTTTAAAGGACACATCAGCTTTGTTAGTGTCGATAAAAACAACGGAGAAATGAATCTGGCATTCCAGATCGCTACACCCGGAGTAAATTTCGATTTGAGCCACGCCGGTAAAGGCAAATCCCACGGATGGTTTTTCTTCTCCTGCTATAATACCGAGCAGGCCAATACGCTGCTGGAAGTTAACGCCTCAAAAAATGATAAGGATTTTATTATGGCGGTGAACTGGAAAAAAGCGGAAGAGTATATTAAAGCCGGAAAAGGTAAAAAACAAAAGGTGAAATATGCTCACAATACCTGGGATGAAAAAACACATTCCTCCAAATCTGTTATGAAAGATGAGGTTCTGGTTTTAGATGCGGCAGAATTTAAAGATATCTGTTATATGATCCCTTGTCCTAAATCGCCTCACGGTTGTGATGTTGATCCTACCGGAGAATACATCATCGGTAGTGGAAAACTGGCCGCATTGATTCCGGTGTTTAGTTTTGATAAATTACAGAATGCCATTGCTAAAAAAGATTATGAAGGAGAATATGGCGGCATTCCGGTAGTGAAATACGAATCGGCATTGCACGGTGAAGTTCAAAAACCGGGGTTAGGCCCGTTACATACCGAATTTGACGGTAAAGGAAATGCTTATACCACGATGTTTGTTTCTTCAGAAGTGGTAAAATGGGACATCAAAACACTTAAAGTTCTGGACAGGGTTCCAACCTATTATTCTGTAGGACACCTTATGATTCCGGGTGGTGACAGTAAAAAACCTTTTGGAAAATACCTGGTTGCCTATAACAAAATCACAAAAGACAGGTATTTGCCAACAGGACCTGAGCTTGCCCAAAGTGCGCAGCTATATGACATCAGCGGCGATAAAATGCAGTTAATACTGGATTACCCGACCATTGGGGAACCACACTATGCACAGGCAGCTCCGGCCGATCTGATTCGCAATAACGGACAATTGAAATTCTACAAAATTGAAGAAAACAACCACCCGTATGCGGTGAAAAATGAAAAAGATACAAGAGTTGTCCGCGAAGGAAATAAAGTACATGTGTATATGACCGCCATTCGTTCCCACCTTGCACCGGATAACATTGAAGGTGTTAAAGTTGGCGATGAGGTTTACTTCCACGTAACGAACCTGGAACAGGATTGGGACGTACCGCACGGATTTGCCATTAAAGGAGCCGATAATGCGGAAACGCTGATCATGCCGGGTGAAACGATCACGTTGAAATGGCTGCCGAAAAGAGTGGGAATATTCCCGTTCTATTGTACCGATTTTTGTAGTGCGCTGCACCAGGAAATGTCAGGTTACCTGAGAGTGTCACCGGCAAACAGCAAGGTGCCTATTTCATACAAGCTGGATAAAAAAACATCCGCTCCCGTACAGTAAAAAATAACCGGAAAGGGAGTATCGTTTTACTCCCTTTTCTTTAAAATATTAAGATGAAAAAAGACTCGATTTCAGTGTTTTCCAAAGGGATACTGGTACTGGTAAGTTTACTTTTACTACTTACGATTTTCTTTCCGATATGGCGGATAGAACTGAGTGCACCACAATATCCGGAGGGATTGGTATTACAACTCTATGCCCATAAAATTGCAGGGGACGTAGATATTATCAATGGATTAAACCACTATATTGGAATGAAAACCCTGCATACCGATAATTTTATAGAATTTACCGTATTGCCTTATATCATTGCCTGTCTGGCAATCTGTTCGCTGCTGGTCTGTTTTATAAAAAGAAAAAAAGGCGTTATTATCCTGTTTGGAGCCTTTCTATTATTCGGAACCCTTTCGGCGATTGATTTTTACAAATGGAATTATGATTACGGACACAATTTAGACCCTAATGCGGCGATAAAAGTACCCGGAATGGCCTATCAGCCGCCTTTACTGGGCTATAAACAATTACTCAATTTCGGGGCTTATTCCATACCGGACACAGGAGGATGGCTGCTGATTGTATCAGGAATACTGCTGTTTGCATTATTTCTGATAGAAACAGGCGCTGTAAACAAACTAAAAAGAACCAAAACCATCAACGGTATTTTGCCGCTGTTGCTGCTGTTCTTGGCTTCCTGTTCTAACGGTAAAGAAGTTCCGATAGCCTTAAATGCTGACCAGTGCGATTTCTGCAGGATGACCATTTCCGATGGAAAATTCGGAGCGGAGCTCATCACTCAAAAGGGGAGAGCCTATAAGTTTGACGATATCGCCTGTATGCGGAACTATTGTAAAGAAAACCATACCACCGCTGTGAAAGCCTATTATGTACACGATTACGACAAAGAGAATGTACTCATTCCGGCTGAAACAGCAGTGTATTTAAAAGGCGGCGCCATTACAAGCCCGATGCATGGCAACACAGCAGCATTTACAACTGCTGAACAGGCAGAAAAAGCAAATGACGGCTTAGCGGCCGAAACGATTAACTGGGACTCAATTTTGAAAGAATGAAAAAAATAATAGTATATGGCCTGATGTTTTTTGCTACCATGTCTTTGTCGGCACAGAAAAAGATAGAAGTAGGAAAGGATAAACCGGTGAAGTCCATCAAAGAAGCGATACAGTTAGCCCGCTCCGGCGATACAATTCTGGTACATAAGGGAATATACAGGGAAGGTACTATCGTGATTGCTAAAAAACTGGTCTTTTTAGGAAAAGAATATCCGGTTTTAGATGGTCAGCGAAAGTATGAAGTTGTTTCCGTTAAATCCGATAGTGTTGTTGTTGACGGTTTCCGGGTAATCAATTCCGGGCATGCAGCCTTACAGGATCCCTGCGGAATCAAGGTATATAATAAAGATCACGTACGCATTCAGCATAATATCCTCGAAAATAATTTTTTCGGGATTTATATTCAAAATGGAAAAAACTGCATAATCACCCATAATAAAATAAAAGCTTCGGCTACCGAAGAACAGCAAATCGGTAACGGCATACACTGCTGGAAAAGCGAGGATTTACAAATCATTGCCAATGAAGTAACCGGACACCGGGACGGTATTTATTTTGAATTTGTTTATAATTCAATCATCTGGCGGAATATCGCTGCCAGAAATATCCGTTACGGACTGCATTTTATGTTTTCGGATAATGATTCCTATATTACCAATGTTTTCCGGGATAACGGTGCCGGTGTTGCGGTCATGTTTACCCGAAATGTCCGGATGATTAATAATGTATTTGATGAAAACTGGGGTGAAGCCGCCTACGGACTACTACTGAAAGAGATATCCGACAGTTATATTTACGGGAACCACTTTGTTAAAAATACTTCCGGAATTTATATGGAAGGAACAACCCGGATAAAGGTGGAAAAAAATGTGTTTAAAGCTAACGGCTGGGGCATGAAAATCCAGGCCAGCTGTATGGACAATGAAATCCAGCACAATAATTTTTTAGGCAACACCTTCGATATAGGGACAAACGGAAGTTTGGTACTCAACAAGTTCAACGGAAATTATTGGGATAAATACCAGGGATATGACCTGGATAAAGACAGTTTCGGCGATGTGCCGTATCATCCGTTAAGCCTGTTTGCCGTGCTAACGGAAAGCAATCCGGCCACAATGCTGCTCTTTAGAAGCTTCATCATCACTTTACTGGACAAATCGGAAAAGGTCCTGCCCAGTATTACCCCCGATAATTTTGTAGATAATAAGCCCCTGATGCGGGCGCTACCGATATGATAACAATTAAAAACATAAACAAATCGTTTGGAAAGCTGCAGGTACTCCGGGACGTTTCCCTGTCCTGCAACAGCGGTGAGTGCATTGCCCTTATCGGACCAAACGGCTGCGGGAAAACAACACTGATTAAAAGCATTCTGGGTATGGTGATTCCCGACACGGGCACCATAACATTTGAAGGCGAAAACATTATTAAAGAATTCCGTTACAGGGAAAATATCGGCTATATGCCGCAGATCGGGCGCTATCCGGATAACATGACAATCGGACAGATAATAGACATGATAAAAAAGATCCGCAATAGCACACAGCCGCTGGATCTGGATTTGTTTTATGCCTTTCAGATCGATAAGCTCTCGGAGAAAAAAATGGGAACCCTGTCCGGAGGAACCATTCAGAAAGTAAGTGCAACACTGGCCTTTCTGTTTAACTCCAAAGTGCTGATACTGGATGAGCCTACAGCCGGACTGGATCCGTTGGCTTCCGAAATTCTGAGGGATAAGATCATCAAGGAAAAAGAAAACGGGAAGCTGGTGTTAATTACCTCGCATTTACTGAGTGAGCTGGACGATCTTATAACCGAGATTGTCTTTATGCAGGAAGGAAAAGTCCATTTTCATAAATCGGTGGAAACGCTGCGGGAGGAAACACAACAGCAGAAAATATCTAAAGGAATTGCACACATTTTAAAAAATAACCGGCAATGAACAGCATAGTAAGAATAATTCTTTCGGACATCTTAAAAAATAAGATTGTTATTGTCTACACCCTGATACTGTCCGTACTGTCATGGGGTGCCTTTACGATGGAAGACAATACGGCAAAAGGACTGCTCACGATACTGAATATCATTTTGTTGACCGTACCGCTGGTGTCGATACTTTTCACGACAATTTATATTTACAACAGCTCCGAATTTATTGAACTGTTGTTAAGTCAGCCGGTCAAAAGAAAAAAGATATGGATCAGTCTTTTTAAAGGACTTTCATTAAGTCTGGTTATTGCATTCCTGATAGGGTCGGGCATACCGCTTTTGTGTTACTCGGCAAACCGGGTCGGGATGATGATGATCGTAGTGGGCTGCCTGATCACATTAGTCTTTGTGTCGCTGGCTTTTCTATGCTCCATTGCTACCCGTGATAAAGCCAAAGGAATTGGGATATCCATTATGACCTGGCTGTTTTTTGCCCTGTTATTCGATGGAATAATATTGTTTCTGCTCTTTCAGCTATCCGAATATCCTATCGAAAAAATGATGGTAGGGCTTACCGCCTTAAGCCCGATTGATCTTGCGAGAATACAGCTTTTATTGCAATTGGACGTGTCGGCCATGATGGGCTATACCGGAGCTGTTTTTAAAGATTCATTCGGAACGTTCTGGGGACTGCTGATTGCGCTGCTGTTATTGTGTTTGTGGGCGATACTGCCGTTTTATTTCTCTTTAAGAAAGTTTAAGAATAAAGATTTGTGATTTTGCTTTGTTTTCGGAATCACCCAAAAAAATTGTCAGCATATTAATTTAAAGGTATGATTTATGAAAAAAGATATTCAGAACCGGGAAGATATTATTCTTTTGGTAAACGTTTTTTATGAAAAGGTGAAAACGGATTCCGAAATAGGCTATCTGTTCACGGAAGTCGCCCGGGTAAACTGGAAAAAACACCTTCCTAAAATGTATGACTTCTGGGAAAACATCTTGTTTTATACCGGAAATTTTGAAGGAAACCCGATGGTAAAGCACCGCGAATTACACCATAAAAGCCCGCTGACCGTGAAGCATTTTAAGCATTGGAATAAACTGTTTACCGCAACTGTAGATGAACTTTTCAGCGGTAAGAAAGCCAATGAAATAAAAGAAAGGGCGGTTAATATTTCCCTGATGATGCAGCAGAAAACCTTATTGTAACCATATAACCTTTTAACATTAAAAAGCGGAAACAAAATACTTTGTTTCCGCTTTTGAGTTTGGCATAAAAATTACACGAATTAATAATTATTTTTATGGTATAAAGGAAGAAAATTTTTAGCGTATACGATATGACTGTAATCATAGTGCAGGCATTACTACTGCCTGCCGCATCAATAGTATAACTTATGATTTTTGATTTCAATTTTCTTTCTTTTACTCATCTGAGATACGGTACGGATCACGGTTTCAACCCTTAATCCTGTAAAATCGGCAATTTCCTTACGGGTATAGGGAATCAGGATCTTTTCTGTCGGATGGCTGCATTGCTTCTTAAAATTGTCCAGAAAGGTACGGATCCTGTGTTCCGGCTTCTGATTAATGATGTTTTTAGAAAAAACCACCTTGTTGTAAATACGGGTCGCAAACAGCTGCAGCACTTTGGATAAAATTTCATTGTGCTCTTTCAGCATCTCAAAAAATTTCTCTTTTGAAAGTTTCAGTATGATAGTATCGGTATGGGCAATTGCCGCTGCCGGATAAGGCTGGTCAATAAATAAAGGCGGTTCTCCGAAACTCCGGCCTTTTTCGAACATTCCGACCGTAAGTTCTTTTCCGTCTTCGTTAATATATACCATTTTAACAGTACCTTCCAGGATCTGGTAAAAGTACAGTGCGGGATCATTTTCATAAAAAATAACGGTATTTTTCGGGAACTCCTTAGCGATAGCTCCCCAGGTAAATAAGAGATCGGGTTCGATTTGCATCTTTAGTGTTTTTAGGGGAATGTATAATGTGCCTGCTTTTTTAGATTTAGACAAAATAATGCTAAATAGCTAAAATAAAACATGATAAATGTTAGCTTTTACTACTAAAATAGGCTTCTCAGCCATTTATTTCGAAATCTTAAGGAGGGCGGTGGGATTTTTGATGATGATCTTTTTTCCGTACAGCTGGATTATATTCTCTTTTGTGAATTCGGAAAGAAGACGGATGCAGTTTTCCGGAGCTGTACCAATAATAGATGCCAGTTCTTCGCGGGATAAATTAATATTGATAGCGGCATCTTCATCAGTCCCGAAAGTATCTTTAAAGTTGAGTAATGTACAGGCAAGCCGCTGCCTGACATTTTTCTGAGCCATATTGACCAGCAAGTTGCTGGCATCCTGAAACTCTTTACAGATTATATTTAAAGCATTTAAAGAGAACAATTTGTTTTGTTCCAATAACTCGATAATGAGCGGGGAAGGTATAAAATTGACCTGCATGGTTTCCAGTGCATAGGTACTGGTATTGACAGGGACTTTGGCGATAATGGATTGTAAACCCAAAATATCGCCACTGCCTGCCAGTCGTATGATCTGTTCCTTTTTGGTCAGTTTGCAAACACCTTTGTCAATACAATACACGCCGTTTATTAGCGCGCCTTCTTCATAAATCCGGTCACCCTTTTTAAAGGACAGTGTGGTTTTGCAACCATCCAGTTTTATTTGTTCATCGGTATTAAGTACTTTTAGTGGGGCTTTTAGTTCGGTAATGTGCTGGTACGTATTCATAAGCCTAATTAATTTTTGTTTGGAGCAAAGAAATTCTCAGGAATATGAAGTTAAATTTAAAGTGTTTTGGTTAATTATGCAAACTAATCAGGTTATTTTTATGTTTATTTATTTCTTTTTTTGTTAAAAAAATGATTATAGTTTATTTAAAAAGCGTTTTTATTGCATCCTGCTATGATTCACAGCTGCTGCAGCTTACCAGATTGGTGATAAACTCTTTGGAAACACTTTGACTGCGTTGGTAATACAGGGTTTTAATTCCCAGTTTCCAGGCTTCAATTAAAAGACTGTTTACATCTTTAATCGGTAAGTCGGAAGGGATATTCAGGTTTAAACTCTGTGCCTGATCTACAAATTTCTGACGGATGGCCGCCTGCTGTATGATTTCCAGCTGACTGATCTCTTTAAACGTTTTAAAGACCGCTTTTTCGTTTGCTGTGAGCTGTTCGATATGCTGCACACTGCCGCCGTTTAGCATGATCTCTCTCCAGATTTCTTCGTTGTCCAGCCCTTTTTCTTCCAGTAACTTTCTCAGGTATTTGTTTTTACGCATAAAGTTCCCTTTGGAAAGTCCGGCTTTATAATAATTACTGCTGAACGGTTCAATACCGGGTGACGTTTGTCCTAAAATTGCCGATGAAGAGGTGGTAGGCGCAATTGCCAGTGTTGTGGTGTTCCGTCTGCCGTAGCCTTTCAGCAATTCCGGCTCACCGTAAATGCGCGCCAGTTCCTGTGTGGCTTTGTCGGCTTTTTCACTGATATGTTTAAAGATCTCCGTAGTTTTCATTTTAGCTTCCATACCTTCAAACGGAATCATGTTTTTCTGCAGGTAAGAATGCCAGCCCAAAACGCCCAGTCCTAAAGCACGGTGTCTTTTTGCAAAGCGGTTGGCTGCCGTTAAATAATAATTGTCTTCTGTTTTTTCGATGAACTCCTGCAATACGGCATCCAGGAAAAAGATAGCCAGCTTAACGGCTTCGGTGTCTTTCCATTCTTCATAAAGCTCAAGATTCATAGAAGACAGGCAGCAGATAAACGATTCGTCTTTTGAAGACGGCAGCATGATCTCACTGCATAAATTACTCGAATTAATACGCAGGTTATTGTCTTTATAAACCTGTGGTTTATTTTTATTGACATTATCCGAAAAGAAAATATAAGGCAGTCCTTTCTGTTGGCGGCTTTCCAGTACTTTTGCCCAGATATGGCGTTTTTCGGTATCGCCGTCAATCATTTCTTGCATCCAGTAATCCGGAACGCACACACCGGTAAACAGGTTTTGAATAGGGTTTCCGATGCTTTTAATCTTAAGGAACTCTTCGATATCCGGATGGTCAATGTCAAGGTAAGCGGCAAATGCACCACGGCGCACGCCACCCTGTGAAATCGTATCCATAGCCGTATCGAATAACTTCATAAAGCTAACCGAACCGCTGCTTTTCCCGTTATCGGTTACGGCGCTGCCTCTTTCTCTCAGCTCCCCGAAATAACCGGAAGTACCGCCTCCGATTTTTGTTTGCATGATCACTTCACCCAGTTTGTGGGTAATCCCTTCAATATGGTCCGGAATATGAACGTTAAAACAGGAAATAGGCAACCCTCTTTCGGTACCCATATTGGCCCAGACCGGAGAACTGATACTCATCCAGCCGCGCTCAATCATTTCCTGGAAAGATTCTTTTAGTTCCGGGCGGTACAGTCTGCGGGCAGCAGCACTGCAAATCCGGTCGATAGCACCTTCAACCGTTTCACCCTTTAGCAGGTAACCTCTGTTTAATATTTGTTCACTTTCGGAATTTTTCCACCATAGTTTTGGAAAGGGATTGTTGTCGGAAAAAGGTTCCGTATTCTTATTTGAAATATCTTGCATTATGATAGGATTATGGGTAAAAAAAATTAAAACAGGTCGTTTGCCGTAATACTTTTATCGTGTTTTGTGTACTCTACCGGACGTTTTGCAAAGAAATCATCAAGGCTGTTGGCAAATACTTCTTCTTCAAACCATGCCATTACCTGATATTCTTCCTGGCTGACATGAAACACTTTTTCAATGCCAATCTGGGAAAGACTTTCGTCGATACGGAATTTCATAAAATTAACCAGGTCATTCTTTTTGATGATTTCCAGCTCACCGCTTTCAAAGATCCAGTCCAGGATATCCGATTCCACTCCAATAGAATCTTTGACACTTTCACGGATCAGGGCAATGGTTTCGGCATCAAAATATTCCGGATGCTCTTCGCGGATCTTATTAACAATATAGATTCCGGCATTGGCATGTACCTGCTCGTCCACAGAAGTCCAGGCAATAATGTTGCTCACATTTTTCATATAGCCTTTAAAACGGGTAAAAGACAGTATAATGGCAAACTGGCTGAAAAGCGATACGTTTTCAATTAGTATGCTGAACAGGATCAGCGAAACCACATATTTCTGGTTGTCCTGCGAACGGGTATCTTTCAGCACTTTTGAAAGATAGTTGACACGCTGCATGATTACCGGAATGGTTAACAGTTTTTCAAATTCGTCGTTGTAACCCAATACTTCCAACAGTCGGGAATAGGCTTCGGAATGCCTGAATTCACATTCGGCAAAAGTACTGCCCAGTCCGTTGAATTCCGGTTTTGGAAAATGCTCATAGATATTACCCCAGAAGCTTTTTACGGCTACCTCAATCTGTGCAATTGCCAGCAAACTATGCTTGATGGCGGTTTTTTCTGCATGGCTCAAATGCGAGTGAAAGTCCTGTGTATCAGCGGTGAAATCGACTTCACTGTGCACCCAGTACGATTTGTTTATGGCTTCTGTGAATTTAAGTACTTCGGGGTACTCAAATGGTTTATAGTTAATTCTGCTATCGAATATTGACATAATATATTGAATTTAAAATTTAACCTATAGAAAGGGAAAAACACTATTTTGTCTGGGATAAACAAAAGGATGTGTTTTTAGGGGTTATCAAAATTACAACATCAATATATTTAGTTCAACATAGATTCCTGAAAAAGTAACCGTTTTATCAACAGCAGAAAATGGCAGCCGGATAAGAAATTATCAACAGCAATTTTAACGGGTAAACCGAACAGGTTAGGGGGAAACCGAAAACCAAAACGGAGGTTATAAACAATGCCGGGGAAGTTTATTTTTGGTATTATGGCGGACTTATCAACAGCTAAAAAAATTACCCCGGGAATATTTTTGGAAAACGGGGTAATCAGATTGCAAAATTCCGGTTCGGGAGGAAACGGATGTTTAAATCGCGATATCTTTTTTCAGGGTATTGAAAGGTGTCAGGTTGGTTGTATGATTACTCAATAAAACTATTTTGACGGGCTTCCAGTTCATCCCAGATACGGTAAAACATATCGCTTCCGGGTTTGTCGGTTATGCTGGTATTGGTGATGATGATCCGGCCGATCTTGGTTTTGGGATTAAAAAACAACATGGAAGCAACACCCGGATCACCACCGGTATGTCCGATGTTTCCGGTATGGCTGATTCCCATTAATATGCCCACATTATAGGATTCGCTATAAGGATTCTGTGTATTCCGTTCGGTAAAGTTCCGGGCACTTAATTGGCCTCTGAATAATTCGGAATAACTGTTTTTGTTTAATATAGTTCCCTTATTATCAAAGCCTTTTATTAATTCAGTTAAATATTTACTCAAATCATTTATAGAGGTAATAAAATTACCGTCCGGATACGAAATCATTGTATAATAGGGAAGCAGTGTTTTGGGATTTTCGTAAAGCCGGGAGTATTTTGAAAAATCCACAGCGTCAAATTTCCATCCCGATTCATTCATTTGTAAGGGCTTTAGAATATACCGGGTCGTAAACGAATCGAAACCTTCACCGGTTGCCAGTTCGACGATATAAGCGGCAAGTGTGGTTGCTATATTGGAATATTCATAGATGGCTCCGGGTTTGTTTTTGGAAAAACTGTTGTTCCATTTTCCGTCCTTTGCCAGAAAGTTGCTCAGAAATATATTTAATGGCAATACGGAATCCGGGGCATTAAATACCTGCGTATCATCAAATGTCTGTTTTACATTTTTTAAATCCTGACCGGGTTTCAGATAATAATTCTGTGTCAGGTAATAATCGTTGTCCATAATCCCGGAAGTATGGGTTGCCAAATGCCTGATGGTGATTTCCTGATCCGGGAAATGCGGATTGTAAACCTTAAAAGGCAGGTATTTATTAATCGGGTCATCCAGTTTTAAAGCATGCAGTTCCTGCGCTTTTAACAAAGCTATGCCAACAAAGGTTTTCGAAATGGAAGCAATATTCTGAATCGTATGTTCGGTATATTTCCGCTTGTTTTCAACAGCGGCATATCCAAACCCGTTTTGATACAACGTTCCGTTTTCATTTACCAGGGCAACCGAAAAACCGTTAAAATACCCTTGCCGGTAAAGGCTGTCAAGAGCAGCTGTTAGCGAATCTTTTGCCTGTTGCTGTTTATCGGCACTTTTAGTAGCGGTCTGCCGGCAGGATACAAACAGCGTGAATAACAGTAGTACGGAAACGGTTCTGATCATAACATTTGTTTTTAGGTTTTGAGAGGTATTCAACGCCTTAAAAATAACACTTTTAGATCATAGTTTTTGTTTGGCTCTTTATAAGGAGTAGTGTATTTTTGCGGGAAGGCTCCATTGTGCTTAAAAAACGCTCATAAAAAAGGGACAATTACACTTTTGATGTGTTAAGCACAACGCCCGGCCAACCTAATAATAGCACCTTGAAAACGGTGATCTGTAATTATTTTTAAATGAGAATCTTTTTATACTTTTTTACGGCACTTATCTTTATTTCCTGTTCAAAAAATATAGTCTCCGAAAGGGATAGCAAAAATCGCAAGCTGGTTGGAAAAATGGTCAACAACCAAAAACAGGGTGTTTGGAGGTATTATGATGAAAAGGATCGGCTTTATATGAAAAGCAGCTTTAAAAACAATGTTGAAATCGGTACCAGCAAAGTGTATCACGAAAACGGGAAATTAAGACAGATCGGGAAAATTGACAACGGAAAACAGGTTGGCAGCTGGAAATTTTACCATCAAAACGGGAAATTCTACGGTAAAGGAAATTTGGTTAACGGGAAAATGGACGGCAAATGGATCTGGTATTTTAATAACGGGCAGCTCCACACCATAAGGCATTATGCCGATGGAAGACTGCTGAATGTGGACTTCTCAAAAAACAGAAAAGGCGAAACAATCGAAAGCGGTTCGTTTAAAAATGAAAACGGGCAGTTAATTATCTATGAAACGCAATCTGAAAAAGATACCGTGGAATACATTCTGAACTATAAAAACGGATTAATTGTACCGTAGCGGATCATTTCCGGCAAAAGCAAACAATTTTAAACAAAAAAAGACCTCATCCGGAGAAGAGGCCCTTTTCAATAAACAAAGCAACAATCTAAACGGTACAGTACCATTATTCTTCGGTACTGTTCATTAATTTTGTCAATAAGGTATAGGCATTTTTAACGACTATTTTTGAGTTTGTTTGTATTGAGGAAGCTATAATCTGCCGGATTCCGTTATGGGCATTTCCCAAATCGACCGATATCATTTTATAAGTACCTTCTTTTTGCTCGGTAAAGACATAGTAACGGTTCTGCCAGCGGACAACGGCATCTTCCGGAACGGAAAGACCTTTGTTGTTCCGGACGGCAACTTCGCCCTGCATAAACAATCCCGGTAATAAAGCCGCATCGATCTTGTCGAACTTACAAATCAGTTCCATCGCGCCATCGGAGTTGAGTGTTGTATTGATATACTGTATGCTGGCTTTGTATTTTTTATTGCGGTCATTGTTCGAATATGCCATAACGGTCTGACCAATACTGACCTGATCCACATTTTTTTCAAAAACATTCAGCGTCAGAAGCAGATCCTTTGTATCCACCAGTTCAAACAGCACATCGGTGGGAGCAGTATATTTGCCCACATTGACATTTACTTTTGCCACTAAACCGGTAATCGGGGAAACAATGGCCACCGTTTTGGAAATAGAGGCAGCATTCAGCTTTTCCGGATTAATACCGATCAGGCGTAATTTCTGCGCAAGCGAAGCCATATCGATCTGCTGGGTTTGTCTTTCGGTATGTGCCTGTTCGGCAACTTTATCACTGCTGGCTTTACTTTCATTCAGTCCTTTCTGACGTTTGTATTCCTTATCGGCTAAAAGAAAACGCTCTTTTGCCGTTAAAAAATCCTGTTGCAGCTGTATGAACTGTATGTCTTCCATAGTAGCCAGAACCTGGCCTTTTCGAACGTACATACCGGGTAGCATCGCAGTGTGTTTCAGATAGCCGCCCAACGGGAAGCTAAGGCTTACGGTACTTTGCGGCGGAACGCTCACCGAACCCTGGAGCAATAAAGATCCCTGAACATCCTGTACGACCGGTAAAGCAGATGCGATTCCGGCATTTTTTATTTGTGTGGCAGTCAGGGAAACCACAGTAGGAACTGTTTTTCCGGTAGCAGTTTCCGGAGTATCTTTTTTGTTACTGCAGCCGGTGAGTAAAAAGAGGTAGGCGAAAATCAGGATATAGTGTTTCATGTTGAATATTATAAATTGTGAAGTTGTTGTACTTGTATAACGGCCTGGTTATATGCGTTAACGGTATCCAGGTAGTCATTTTTAATAGCGATAGCCTGGTTGATAACCAGTACCCATTGCAGGTAATCTATTGCACCGCTTTCAAACTGCCGGTTTGCCGCCTTAATGATGGTATCGGCATTTTTTAAACCTTCCGTTTCATAATAATGCAGGGCTTCGGTATATTTTTCAACCTCCTGCAGCGCAGTACCGGAATTGGTTTTTAGCTGTAACAGCAGTAATTCCTGCTGTTTTTGTGCAGACTGCCATTCCACTTTGGATGCCGCTATCCGGGCTGACTGTGCCGAAAAAAACACCGGAATGGTCAATCCTACGGTTACATAATGAAAACGGTCGTTGCGATCGTAATAAACGTCTGTACCGTTTCCGGATGTTTGCATGCCTGTAATACTCAGGTTATTGTAGCCCAGTACAAAGTCGGGTAACATTCTGGAACGTTCCGTTTTCCATTGCCATTTGGCGGCTTCGGTCTGGTGACGGCTCCATTGCATGGCGGGCAGCTGTGCGACATCGGCGGTTTGGAATAGCGAAGCCGGTATTTCTATTTTTAAACTGTCGTGCTTCGGAACATACAGTATGCTGTCCTGTAACAGCAGGTTAAACTGCTGCTGGCGTATGCTGATGTCTTTGGCAAGCAGCTGTAGCTGATTGGTATATTTCTGCCGGTTGGATTGTGCGGTTGCTTTTTCCAGTACGTCTGTAGCGCCTTTGGTAAACCGCAGGTTGGCTTTGTTTTCCAGCAAACGATAAATACTGTCGGCATATACCAGTAAGGTTTTCTTCTGTTGCAGCCATAACAATTCATAAAAAAGACTGCTGACATGGCTTTTTAACTGTTGCTGGGTCAGTTGGGTCCTGGCTTGTGCAGCAGCATAGTTTTCTTGCAGCAGCTTTTTCTGGTTGGTGTAAACCGTTGGAAAACTAAAGGACTGGCTGGCACCGAAACGGGTATCGTTCAGCCGGCTGTTAAACTGTCCGTAGTCCATATCCAATTGGGTTTTGGGAAGTTCAAAAGCCGTTTTTTGAAGCAGTTTAGCAGATTGCTCGCTTAACCGGGCTCCCTGTACCTGGTAATTGTTTTGCAGGGCCAGGGCAACCGATTGTTTCAGTGTGATTTCTTTTGGCTGCTGTGCCTGTACGATATAGGAGGAAAGCAGCCCCAAAAATAATAAAGGCAGCTTATTTTTGAATTTCAATTTTGTTTTCATTTTTGAAAAATCAATTGTGTTATAAAACATAAGATATAAGGCAGGTAGTACAAACAAGGTGAGCAGGGTAGCGGTAATCAGACCGCCAATCACTACAGTAGCCAGCGGGCGCTGTACTTCTGCGCCGGCACCGTTGCTGAGCGCCATCGGTAAGAATCCCAGTGAGGCTACGGCAGCCGTCATGAGTACCGGACGCAGCCGGTTTTTGGTACCGGTCATGACCTGCTGCAGCGGATCGGTTATTGTACCGGCTTTTTTGATACGGTTAAACTCCGAGATCAGTACGATACCGTTTAACACGGCAACACCAAACAGCGCAATAAAACCAACGCCGGCAGAGATACTAAAAGGCATGCCCCGCAAGGCTAAAGCAAAGACACCGCCAATAGCCGATAAAGGAATTGCCGTGTAGATGATAGCGCCTTCTTTTAGCGATGAAAACGCAAAATAGAGCATTACAAAAATCAGGAACAAAGCTACCGGAACCGCTATTCCCAGGCGTTGTTTTGCCTGCTGCAGGTTTTCAAAAGCACCGCCGTAAGTAATGTAATAACCGGAATCAAATTTAATCTCGGCATTTACTTTTTGCTGTAATTCCTGAACGATCGACTGTACGTCGCGGCCACGGACATTAAAGCCTACGATAATCCTTCTTTTGGCATTTTCGCGCTGAATCTGGTTGGGACCTTCGATTTCTTCCACCGCTGCTACCTGCGACAGCGGAATCTGAACACCGGACGGAGTAGCGATTAATAAATTGCGGACATCGTTTATATCCTTTCTTCCG
The DNA here is from genome assembly GCF_002379575.1 of Flavobacterium sp. UBA4197. Taxonomy (NCBI): domain Bacteria; kingdom Pseudomonadati; phylum Bacteroidota; class Flavobacteriia; order Flavobacteriales; family Flavobacteriaceae; genus Flavobacterium; species Flavobacterium sp. UBA4197. Next base: position 55,054 of record NZ_DFUB01000012.1, on the reverse strand, counting down.
GCATCTTCCACACGAACAACCATGTCAAATTTTTTCTCGCCTTCATAGAGCTGTCCGGCAACCGCGCCGGCAAAAGCCGCATTTACAGTACGGTTAATATCGTCGATATACAACCCGTATCGGGCTATTTCTGCCCAATTGTAATGGATGACGATCTGCGGCATTCCGGTTACTTTTTCAATATACCAGTCGGCAGTTCCGGAAACCGTTTTACTGATGCTGCCCAATTTTTCGGCATATACCGCCAGTTTGTCCAGATCTTCCCCGTAAATCTTACAGACAATATCCTGTTTGGCTCCGGTCATCAGCTCGTTAAACCGCATCTGAACGGGAAACTGGAATCCGGTCGATACGCCGGGTGCGACCTGTTGCACTGTTGCGGCCATTTTATCGGCCATTTCCGGAAAGGTTTTGGCACTGGTCCATTCTGATTTGTCTTTCAGCACGATAATCATGTCACCGCCTTCAATAGGCATCGGGTCGGTAGGGATTTCGGCGCTGCCAATGCGGGAAACAACTTTTTGGACTTCGGGATATTTTGCTTTCAGCTCTTTGGATATCTTTTCGATAGTTGCGGTAGTGGTCGAGAGGTTAGTTCCTAATAACAAACGGGTTTCTACGGCAAAGTCGCCTTCTTCCAGTTGCGGAATAAATTCACCGCCCATCTGTGTAAATACCAATACAGCCAGCGCAAAAAGGGCAAAAGAAGCCCCGACCAGTCCTTTTTTAAAGCGGAGTGCTTTTGCCAGTGCCTTTTCATAAACACGTTCCAGTTTTTGCATGATCCTGTCGGAAAGGTTTGCCTTGTGGCTTATTTTTTTACTGATAAACAGGGAACTAACCATTGGCACATACGTGAGCGATAAAATAAAAGCACCCAATATTGCAAAGGCAACGGTTTGTGCCATGGGTTTAAACATTTTCCCTTCAATACCTTGCAGGGAAAGTATCGGCAGGTACACGATCAGAATGATGATCTGGCCGAATACGGCGGCATTCATCATGCGGGAAGCCGAACCCGAAACTTCTTCGTTCATTTCTGCCTGCGAAATGGTATTGACCGTTTTGTATTTTTTGGCACTGTGAAGATGGTGTAAAATAGCTTCGACTATAATGACGGCACCGTCAACGATGAGCCCGAAATCCAGTGCGCCAAGACTCATCAGGTTGCCGCTTACGCCAAAGGTGTTCATCATGATAATGGCAAACAGCATCGAAAGCGGAATTACGGAGGCCACGATCAGCCCGGCTCTCAGGTTGCCTAAGAAAAGCACCAGTATCAGCACTACAATTAAAGCGCCTTCAATCAGGTTTTTTTCAACGGTTCCAATGGCATTGTCCACCATTTTGGTTCTGTCCAGGAAAGGCTCAATAACCAGACCATCCGGTAAGCGTCCCTGTATTTCGGCTATCCGCGCTTTGACATTTTTAATTACTTCCGAAGAGTTTTGTCCTTTCAGCATCATAACGATACCGCCCACGACTTCGCCGTTATCATCTGTGGTCAGTGCACCATAGCGCACCGCGGAACCTATTTTAACGTTGGCTACATTTTTAATCAGTACCGGGGCACCGTTGTGCAGGTTTTTAACAACAATATTTTCGATATCGCCAATGCTTCTGGCCAGACCAACGCTGCGGATATACAATACCGTAGGACCTTTTTCGATATAAGAGCCTCCGGTATTCTGGTTGTTCCGGCTTAAGGCCGTAAACACATCGGTTATGGTAAGGTTTAACGATTTTAAACGCGACGGGCTTACTGCCACTTCATATTGTTTGAGGTTACCGCCAAAAGTGGCTACATCGGCTACACCTTTGGTTCCCAGTAACTGCCGGCGTACATCCCAATCCTGGGTTGTCCGCAAATCGGCCAGGGAATATTTAGCCTCATAACCCGGTTTCGGCTTTAAAACATATTGATAGATTTCTCCCAAACCGGTAGTCACGGGTGCCAGTTCGGGCGCATTGGCCTTTTCGTCTATTTTAACCTGCTGCAACCGTTCCGTTACCTGCTGGCGTGCCCAGTATATGTCGGCATCATCTTCCAGTACGATCGTTACCAGAGAGAGTCCGAACCGCGAAATACTGCGGCTTTCCTTTAATCCGGGAATATTGCTGACGGCCTGTTCGATAGGGAAGGTGATGAGCCGTTCCACATCTTCGGCACCAAGTGACGGTGCGGTCGTTATGATTTGTACCTGATTGTTTGTGATGTCCGGTACAGCATCTATTGGCAAACGGCTCACTTCATAGCATCCGTAGAGAATCCACAGTATAGTGAAGATGCCAATTGCCAGTTTATTTTTAACTGAGAATTGAATGATCTTATTAAGCATAATTGGATGTATTTGAATAAATAGCAGGGAGGCTAAAACAAGGCTGTTTTAACTTCCGAAAGTATTTTCTAATAAGGCAATTATGCTGAAGGTGGTCGGAACAGGCAGGCTAATGCCGGATTGGTATGAAAAGTGGGTTTGTATATTATTGGTCGCTGATCCTTTAAGATAACAGGGCAGGACGGGAACTCAACAGGTCGGTCGAGCGGAACAAATACAAGCTGGGCGGTGTGCAGGTCGATTTTTTTGAACGGAAGCTGCATGTCGCGTTCCTGATCATTATCGTTATCATCCTGACCCCAATAGTGCATGGAAAGGTATTTTACAAAATCGATATCATCGTGCTGCTGATGTTCCATATAGTGCTGAAACAGCACCGGCAGTTTGTAGAACTGCTGAAAAAAGCTGTTACTGGAGCCGATCAGGAAAACTAATATGTAGATATAGATTTTTTGCACAAGGTAAAATTACCCTTTCAGTAGTTTATAAGCAACAAAAACGATGATTATGTCTGATTATTATCGTTAATATAAAATGAGACCAAATAATGTTATGAAATCATTAAAAAAGGAACCCAGTTTTACCGTTGTAATAAAAGCGGTATAAAAAAAGCCTCATCCGGAGATGAGGCCTTTCCAAATAACCAAAATAACAAATAAAAAAATTGTTTACAATCAATCAATTGGCTGATGCTTTTTCTTGTTGAATATCCAGAAGATAATCGGGAATACCAACAGTGTCAATATGGTTGCGGTTATCAGTCCGCCAATAATTACGATAGCAAGCGGTTTTTGTGACTCGGAACCGATTCCGGTTGAAATCGCTGCCGGTAACAATCCGATGGAAGCCATTAAAGCAGTCATTACTACCGGACGGGTTCTGATTTTTACGGCTTCAATAATGGCCTCATTGAGCGTGAGCTTTTCCTTGAGGTTCTTATGGAATTCGGATATCAGGATCACACCGTTCTGGATACAGATACCAAACAGGGCAATGAATCCGACACCTGCCGAAATTCCGAAGTTCATACCGGTTACATGCAGCGCAATAATACCACCGATTACGGCAAACGGTACATTAGCCAGTACTAACAGGGAATCTTTGATGTTACCAAACATGATAAAGAGCAAGACGAATATCCCAACCAGACTGATCGGTACGACCTGACTTAAACGTTGTGTCGCTCTTACCTGGTTTTCAAATTCACCGGTCCATCCGAAGCTGTATCCGGAAGGAAGCTCTACTTTTTTATTGATAACCGATTGTGCTTCGGCAATAGTACTTCCTAAATCACGGTCACGTACAGAGAATTTAACGGCAATAAAACGTTTGGTGTTATCGCGGTAAATAAAAGCCGGTCCGGTGATCTTTTTAATCGTGGCAATCTCTTTCAACGGGATTTTTACGCCGTCAATGGTCGGAACCTTTAATTGTGCCAGATCTTTTTCATCTTTTCGGTATTCTTTTGTATAACGGACACGAACATCAAATTTTTTCTCTCCTTCATATTTCTGGGTAGCTGTTTTTCCTCCAAAAGCCATTTCCAGTACTGCCTGTGCATCGGCAAGGGTAACACCGTAAGCGGCCATTTTTTCCCTGTCCAGGATAACGCTTACTTCCGGTTGTCCGACGTTTCTTAATATACCCACGTCTTTAATACCGTCAATATTTCTGATCTGTGCCAATACTTTGGTGGCCAGTTCATCCAGTTTGTTCAGGTCGTCCCCGTAAATTTTTACGGCATTGGACGCTTTAAATCCGGCTACCGCTTCCGCCACGTTGTCAATTACCGGCTGCGAATAGTTATAGGTAATTCCCTGAATCTGTTTCAGTTTGGCATCCATCTGGTCTATGAGCTGTTCCTGCGATATGTGTCTTTTCCATTCTTTTTTCGGATAAAGGTCAACCTGGAACTGGGCGAATCCAAATCCGTTCGGGTCGGTTCCGTCGTTACTTCTTCCGGTTTGCGACAATACCTGTTCCACTTCCGGGAAGCTTCCCAGGATGGTCCGTATTTCGGCCGATATTTTATTACTTTCCGGAAGCGACGTACTGATAGGCATTTCGGCCGTTACCCATAAAGCTCCTTCATTAAGCTGCGGTAAAAATTCCGTTCCTAAAAACTTGGCCGATATAAAGGTTAAAATCATAAAGGCTATCGAAACGAACAGTGTTTTTTGTTTGTGTTTAAAGGTGAAGCGGAATCCTTTTTCTACGATTCTGTTCCAGAAGTTCACAAACGGGTTGTTCTTTTCTTTAACGTTCTTATTCAGTAATATATGGGACAATACCGGCACCAGCGTAAGCGTGAACAGCAAGGCTCCCAGCAAGGCAAAACCAAGGGTATAGGCTAATGGTGCAAACATTTTTCCTTCTACTTTCTGGAAAGAGAAAATAGGGATCAGGGCGGTAATGATGATCAGTTTGGAGAAGAAAATAGCTTTCCCCATTTCTGTACCGGTTTTTTTGATCACGCTACCAATAGCCAGCTTGTTGTAGGCTTTCATACCCTTTTTATGGGCGAGATGGTCCAGCGTTACAAATATCCCTTCGACCATGACGACGGCTCCGTCAATAATGATACCGAAATCGACGGCTCCTAAGGATAGCAGGTTGGCACTCATGCCCTTTATTTTCAAACACAGGAAGGCAAAAAGCAGCGACAGCGGTATGATGATGGCAACGGTTAAAGTCGTTCGCCAGTCGGCCATAAAAAGGAATACAATTACGGTTACGAAAATGATTCCCTCAAAAAGGTTGTGCATTACGGTTGCCGTTGTGAAATTCATCAGGTCATCACGGTCGTAAAAAGTAACCATTTTGATGTCTTTCGGCAATACGTTATCGTTGATTTCGTTTACTTTTTCCTTGATTTTCGTCAGTACTTCTTTCGGATTTTCGCCTTTTCGCATCACGATAATTCCTTCCACAACATCGTTGTTTTTGTCAAGACCAACCTGTCCGACACGCGGATAGGAGCTTTCGGCCACATCGGCAAGGTTTTTTACCAATACGGGATTACCGCCGGCATCGGCCACAATAATGTTCTGGATGTCTTCAATGGAGCTTAACAACCCGACACCACGAACCACATAGGCCTGGCCGTTCTTCTCGATAACGTCACCACCTACGTTCAGGTTACTTTTGTTTACCGCATCAAATACTTCCAGCGGTGTAATGTTGTATTTAGACAAACGTCCCGGATCTACACTGATCTCATAGGTTTTTTCCTGTCCGCCAAAAGCAACCACATCGGCTACACCGGGAACGGCTCTTAACTGACGGTCTATTACCCAGTTCTGGTAGGTTAGCAGGTCGCGGGTGTCCCGGTCTTTACTTTTCAGCACATAGCGGAATACTTCCCCGGTTGGCCCGTAAGGCGGCTGTACGTCCGGATCCACACCATCGGGCAGGGAAACGGTACGCAGCTGGTTGTTTACCTGCTGGCGGGCAAAAAAGTCGTCGACATCATCTTCAAAGATAATTTTGATAACCGACAGACCAAACATTGTAATACTTCGCACACTCGTTTTTTTCTGAACAGAGTTCATCGAAATCTCGATAGGAGTCGTTACAAAACGTTCAATTTCTTCGGCGCTTCGGCCATTCCATTCGGTAACGATAATAATCTGGGTATTGGTTACGTCCGGGAAGGCTTCGATGGGCATGTTTTTAAAGGCTACAAATCCTGATATGACAAGAATTCCAACCCAAAAAAAGGTGAATGCTTTGTTCTTTAGGGAAAAAGCAATTATGTTTCTGATAAATTTATTCATAATTAATCATTTAAGGCGCCATAAACTAGCAATTGATTGTGTGTCATTACTTTTTCTCCTGCACTGATTCCGGAAGAAATATAGGCGGTGTCTCCAACCTGGCGGAATACTTCAACCTGGCGGGTTTCGATATTGTTCCGGTCTTTATAAATGATTACAAAATTCTTACTCTTGTCAAATATCACGGCGGAAGCGGGAACAGAAAGCATTTCTTTGTCTTTTTCCACATAAGAGATCTTGATCGATGCTCTCATTTCCGGTTTCAGGACATAATCGGGATTATTCAGTTTGATCAGCACTTTCATGGCTTTCGTATCCGGATCGATGATGTTGAAAATCTTGTCGACTTTTCCGCTGAATATTTTATCAGGGTAACTCAACGTGGATACGGCCGCATTTTCGCCCAGTTTGATCTCGTTGATCTCACTTTCGGTTACATTGGCGATAGCCCATACATCGTTGATTTCGGCGATGTCAAAAATATTATCGCTGCGGTCGTCGCGAAGCAGCATGTTTTCGTTGATGTTTTTCTGGATGATAAAACCGCTCAACGGGGAACGCACTTCATAGATAGCACCCGATTTGATATTGTATATCTTATACGTTTCCTGGATGCGCTGCAACTGGGACTTGGCTTTGTCGTAATTGCTTTTGGCTTCAATAACATCTCTGTCGGAATTTAATTTTCCTTCAAATAGTTCCTGGGCTACTTTCAGGTTGTTTTTGGACACAATCACATCGTTTTTAGCATCGTCCAGTTGTTTTTCAAAATCGGCTACTTCGGTACTTCTGATGGTTGCCAGCAGCTGGCCCTTGTTTACATAATCACCCAATTGTACATATACTTTTGCAACACTACCGCCAACAACCGGGAATACTTCAATGGTTTTGTTGTTATCGGTCGTGATTTTACCGTAATAATTCAACTCGTTTCGCAGCGGCTGTAGGGTTACCGGTGCCGTTTTGGTTGTTTGCAGCATTTTGTTGCTTAGCACGAAGGTTTCTTTTATTTCTGCTTTTTTTTCTTTGTCCTGACAAGAAAGTAAAGCAAGCAGGGACAGGCAAGTTATAAATGTATATTTCATCTTAGAAAATAGTTGTATTGGTAATATGATTGATTTGTTCTCCGGATAGTATCAGTTGTTTTCTCATTTCGTTCAGCTGTAATGTGCTTTGGTTATAGCTTTCCATAAAATCGGTGAACTCTAATAATGAGATATTGCGTCGCTGAAAGTTTTTCAGAATGCCCTGGTAAACCAGATCAAGGTTCTGGTTGATGGTTTTGGACAGGGACGTATATTGTGTTTTTTGTTCTTTCCAGATAGAAAGCGCTCCGTTGACTTCATTTTTTAATTCTAAGGTTTTAAAGTCTTTGTTTGCTTTTACCTGACCCAGTTGTGCTTCGGCCACTTTAATGTTTCCTTTGTTTCTGTTCCAAAGCGGAAGCGGGATACCCAATGTAAAGTTTACCTCGTTTTTAAACGCACCACCCACCTGATCGTAGGCAAGTCCGGCAGTGATATCCGGTACGGAAAGGGATTTTTGCAGTTTTACGGCCAGTTCCTGACTTTCCACCTGTTTTAGGGAGCTCAGGTATTCCGGGTTTTTTTCTTTGGCAATATTGAATAATTCGCTTTCGTTATATTTTGGAGCGTTAAAGGTCAAGATCAGTTCATTTTCGTCGGCCGATGGTACAATTTCTTCATCTATTCCGGTCAGGATAACCAGGCTCTTTTTTTGCTCGGTTATTTCTTTCTGGATAGCGATACGGTCATTTTTAAGGTTTAACAGTAAGGATTGCAGCCTTACCACATCTTTTAACGGAATGTTTCCTTTGTCTGCCTGTACTTCATACGATTGCAGCAGGTCTTCGATTTGTTTGGTCTGCGATTCGATGCTGGCAATTTTTTTCAGGTCGAAGAAAACCGCATAGAAGCTTTGTCTTAATTCGTGCTTTAAATCCTGCATTAATTCTTCAAATTGCAGTTCGGCAAGAGCTACATTGGATTTGGCCAGTTTGATTTCATTTCTCTTTTTACCGCCAATGTGGATTAGCTGGTCTACAGCAATCGCTTTCTGCCCGTTTTTACCGGCATCAAAATATCTCTTTTCATCGGGGTTAATAGCATTAACGGCAAGGGAAAGATTGGGATGATCCCAGATTTTAGCCTGAATAACGGCAGCTCTGGAAGCGGTGATATTGTATTGTTCGGCCAGTAGCTGGTAGTTATTTTGCTGCATGGCATCTTCGCAGTCTTTTAGCGTAAGCGCTTTCTGCGAAAAAGTCAGCTGAAAAAATAGCAGTGTGCATATAAAAGGTAGTACTCTCATCTGTAAAAGAATTAAATTCTTTACAAAGATGCTATCACGTACCTTAAAACAGCCTTAAAGCCGACCTTAAAAAAAGCTTAAAAATGCATTTAAGGTGGTTTTTATGAAAGAATTAAGTAGGAAAAATAATTGTAAACTGATGAAATCCGGTTTGATCAATGTACGTATACGCCAGTTTTGCTTCGTGGAGATCCAGGATTCGCTTGGCAATGCGCAATCCCAGACCGGAACCCTGAATGGTCTGGTTCTTGGTTCCCCTTACGAATGAGTTGAAGATCTTTTTCTCTTCTTCCGGCGGCAGTTTTTCGCCTTTATTGCTGAGTTGTATCACCACAGTTCCGTCGTTGCTGTCTTCAATGGCAACGTTGATCTTTTTGTCGGAAGAGTAGAGGTAGGCATTTTTAAAAAGGTTGCCAAACACGATTTCCAGTAACGATTTGATGCCTCTGATTTCGAGGTCGGATTCGCTATTGCTGATTTCGAAGTTCATCTGGAAATCGGTAAAGTTTTTTACCGTTTTTTCATATTCCTGGAAGATGATTTCATCAATACGTTCCTTCTGGAAACCGCTGCTAAAGCTGGAAGCGTTAATCTGGGCCAACAATAGCAAGGAGTTGATCAGGTCGGAAATCTGGCTGACGTCTTTGCTCATGCTATTGAGGTAATTGAGTGTGTTTTCGGAATGGCCGCCCTGCTGGATCAGGTTATCCAGTTGCAGCGTCAGCCGGCTTATGGGTGTTCGCAGCTCGTGTGAGGCATTGGAGGTAAACTCTTTTTGCGCCAGATAGGATTTTTCAATACGCAGCAGCATCTGGTTGAAGGCTTTGGACAGTACGTTAATTTCGTCTGCTTTTGAGGATTCAATGAGCTGGGTATTCAGTTTGTTAATGGAGATACTGGTAATGATCTTCTGGAAATTGTCCAGCGGTTCCAGCAGTTTCCGGATAAAGAAATAGGTTGTCAGCCAAACCAGAGTGGTTCCGATAAAGAAGGAAATGATCAGGATCTGGTATAAATATTCGAGCTTGCTGATTCCCGATTTGTCTTCGGCGGCAATGATGATATAATAGTCGGTATTGTTGTAAATGTGGAAAACCCCCAGAACATCTTTTTCTTTTTCGAAAGAATATATTTTTTTGTGTTTCTTGATATTCTGTAAAAAATTGACGTCCCATTTTACGGAAGCATCGTCAATACTGCTGTAGATCAGTTTGTAGCGGCTGTCGAAAATAAGCGTCTTTTCGTTATACAATTTATTGATTGTATTTTGATCTATCAGCTTCAAAATCTGATTGTCAATGTCTTTTACTTCAAGTAATAATTTGGTTGTGGTAAGCGCTTTTTCTTCCAGGCGTTCCATGAATTCTTCTTTTCTGAAAGAAGAAAAAGAGATATAAATGAAAATAGCGGATATGCCGTAAATTACGGAGAAAGCAATACTTACGTTTACGGCTATTCGTCTTTTTAAAGTCATTATTCGTCTTTTAGGTAATATCCGAATCCGGGGCGGGTGTGAATCAGTTTGGTTTCATAATTCCGGTCAATTTTCTTTCTCAGGAAATTGATATACACTTCTATGGTATTCAGGTTGGTGTCAAAATGGGCATCCCAGATTTGTTCGGAAATACTTTGTTTGGAAAGCGTTCTGCCTTTTGCCCGTGCCAGTAATAACAACAGCTGGTATTCTTTCTGGGTGAGTTCGATAACGGTATTGGCGCGTTTTACGGTCATGGTAGACGGTGAGATTTCCAGGTCGTCTATAACAATCAGTTCTTCTTCATTTTGCGGGGTGCTGCTTCTGCGCAGTAACGCCAGTACCCGTATCAGCAGTTCTTCCAGGTGAAACGGTTTTACCAGGTAATCGTCGGCTCCCAGCTGGAAGGCATCCACTTTATCGGTCAGATCACCATAGGCACTAATCATTAAAATAGGGGTGGTTTTGTCTGTTTCCCTGATTTTGGTACAAACATCCAATCCGTTCAGCTTTGGTACATTGATATCGAGTAAATAGATATTGTATTTATCGGTTTTTAGTTGTCTGAAAAAAACTTCTCCGTCAAAAACGCAGTCGCATTCGATGTCTTTTGATTTTAAAAAGTCATGAATTTCTTTAGAGAGTACTAAATCGTCTTCCAGCAGCAGGATTTTAATCATTCGATTGGTGGTTAAGGAATGGTAAAAGTAGGAAAGTTAAACGATTATCGGAAACATGTACTGCGGATTACTGCCGTATTTTTTTTAAAAGATAACCGGATTATCGGTTAGGCAACCGGCTGACACAGGTTTACAATCATCTGATACAGCTGTTTGGGTTCGAAAGGTTTTATGATAATGCCGTTCATATCGGAAGCATATACCTGTTCGGATATTTCCTGTTTGTCGAAAGCCGTAAGCGCAATAACAGGAATCGTGATGCCTTTTTCCCGGATGAGCCTGGTGGTTTCAAAACCGTTGATCATAGGCATGTTAATGTCCATTAATACGATATCGAACGGTTCTTTTTCGAGCAGTTCAATGGCATGGTAGCCGTTGTCGACAATAATACTTTCAAAATTGCTGTCGTCCAGTATTTTCTTGGTAACCAGCTGGTTGATTTTGTTGTCTTCCACCACCAGTATTTTATAGCTTTTCTGGTGTACAAAATCCACTTCCAGATCATTGGTATATTCTTTTATTTTGTCCTTATCGGATTCAAAACCAATGATAAAGGTCATTTTGGTTCCTACATTTTCTTCACTTTCAATGTGTATTTCACCATTAAAAAGCCCGATTAGCTGTTTAACGATAGGCAGTCCCAGACCGGTTCCCTGATAGTCGTCTTCTTTGCGTTCGATCTGTACGAATTTTTCAAAAACCTTTTCCTGGTCGGCTTCGGCAATTCCGATACCGTTGTCGATTACCTCAAATTGCAGGTAAACGAATGTTCCTTCGGTCCGGAGCAGCTGTACGTTGATTTTTACCTGTCCGTTATGAGTGAATTTAAGCGCATTCCCAATCAGGTTCATAAAGATCTGCGACAAACGCACCCGGTCGCCGATTAACAGCTGCGGGATATCTTCGTCCACTTCAAGCGTCAGTTTGTTTTGATTTTTCTCAGCCAGGAACATCAGGCTGTCCGTTACCTGGTGCAGGTCTTCAATAACATTAAAAGCCGTGTTGTCGAGGGTTATTTTCTTTTCATCAATTTTATAAACCTGTAAAATATCGTTCACTAAAGACAACAGGTATCTTGCCGAAAACTTCAACGATTTCAGATAGGAACTGTTGGACAATTCTTTGTGCTCATCGGCAATGATGTCGGTAATACCCACCACACCGTAAAGCGGTGTTCGCAATTCGTGACTAATTGTCGAAATGAACTGGGATTTTAGCTGGGATACTTCTTCGGCCTGTTCTTTTGCTTTTTGAAGCTGTTTATTGGCCGTTTTCAGGTCGCGGTTGATCTTTTTACGGATCTCATTGTTCTTATATAAAGAGAACAGGAAGAGCAGTAAAAACAGTAATGTGATGATAAACAATACAACGATAATTCGCGATTGATGCAAGCTTCTTGCCTGTAATTGCTTTTCACTTTCAATCTGGCTGATCTGTCTTTTGTATTCATCCAGTTCAATCTGATTTCCGGCTTTTTCAACCTCACTGATCCGCTGATCGTTATAGATCTTGTTTTTGGTAGTGGTGTATTTGTCAAGATACAGGTAGGCATTTTTATAGTCCTTAATTTTAAAGTAGTATTGCGCAAAATCTTTGTAGAGCTCACAGGCATTGGTTTGCAGGAATTCGATCTTGTTTTTTTCGCAAAGCTCCAGGGCTTTCTGATAGAAAGCTTCTGCAGTTTTAAAATTGTTGGTATGCGTATAATAGGAACCTAAAAGAGAATTAAGGGAAATTTTAGCTTCCAGTTCATCACTTTCCATGACAATATTTTCAATGTCTTTCAGGTAGTAAATTCCTTTTTGAAAGTCTTTAATCTCAAAATAGGCACTGGCAATATTCAGCCGGGTATAAATAATTTCGTTGGTATCCTTTAATTTCTTAGAATAGAACAGTCCTTTTTTATAATGGTCAATCCCTTTTTCAAAATCAAGTTTATGGAAACAATAGGCGCTGCCCAGGTTATTGTGCAGCCAGTCTTTAATGGTATCGTTTGTTGTCTGATTAGCATAGTGAAGCCCTTTTTCATAGTAGGTAATCGCCTTTTTAAAATCGGAAAACTCTTCATAGTTCAGTCCGATAATGTTATACGCTTTGGCAATAAGGGCTTTGTCGTTGATCTGATAGGCCTGATTCAGTGCTTTTTTGGCGAGATTCAGCGATTCTTCACACTTCAGGTTGAGCATGTAATCACTGGAAGCAGTAATCATTTTAGAAATCTCTTTTTGGGTTATTTTTCCTGTCTGGCTGTATCCAAGCTGGGAAAATAACAAAACTAATAAAAGGGAAGTACTTAATGGCTTATTAGTCATTGATCAGTTAATAATACTATAATATAAATCTAACGAATTAGTATTATGTTAAAATTGTAATGGTTCACTATAACAATATTAGTACAAAAATACTATAAACAGCTTGTTTTAGGAATTAAATTGTTCTCATAATGTAAGAATTAGTGTTTTCTTATTTTTTTAAAGACTAAACTTGTTTTTTGTTAAAAAGTTCTTAAAAGCTACAGATTAAGTGTTATTATTTAAAAAAAATTAACAGTTTTATTTTGGCTAAAATAGTAAAATAAAGCGGAATAACATTAATTCATAAAGTCATCAAGCCAATAAAACAGCACTTTATAGACATTCTCCCTTACCGGTTTTGGAGAAAGAATCAAATCGTGCAGCCCGCCATCAATGGGCTTAAGGGTTACTAATCCTTTTATTTTTCGGGCACCCGATTCGATATCCTTAACGTTTAGAATTGCATCGCCGGTAAACAGGACATCACTCCACTTTTTTTCGGTTATGGATTTTTTAGAAAACAGTACCAAAACGGGTTTATCAATGGTCAGGCTGTCTTTTACTTTTTGATGACCGGAATGAATCGCCCTGATAAAACCATAATTGACTTCGGGAGCGATATGCGGTTTCCAGTTCAGGTTATAATCCCATTCGCCGTAGTCGTTTTTATGCAGACTTTTGCCGTAGAGTTCTGTAAAACCGCCTTTGATGGTTTTATCCGGTTTTTTCAACCCTTTTTTAGCGATATAGGGAATCCCTATTTTTTTAACAATGGCATTCATGTTGAAATCAAAAAACGGGCTGTTTAGGAACACAGCACTAAAAAACGGACTGCCGTTATGCGAATCGGCATAAAGTGCGGCTACTAAGCCTCCGGTTGAATGACCGCTCAACAGTACTTTTTGATTCCCTTCTTTTTGAATGATCTGCAAAGCCGAATCGATATCGGCATAATATTCGGTCAGATCACGGACATTATTCAGTTTTTGATGGGGCAGGTGAGCGCGGCCGTATTTGCGCAGGTCAACAGCATAAAAATTATAGTTGTGCCGGGTAAATTCTTCCGCCATTTCCTTCTGGAAGAAATAATCGTTAAAACCGTGAATGTACAGTACCGCCCTGTTAGTGGTATGGACTGCCTTTTTACGGATCAGGGTTGTAATTACGCTGCCTTCGTAGTCGTCCGGCTGCCGGATAACGGTTTGCTCAAAACCGGCTCCCAGTATATCTTCTTTATAGTCCTGTGCTTTTAATGTCATGTGGGTTGTGATTAGGATCAAAAAAATGAAGCGAAACGATTTCATACAGTTGCCGTTTTGATTGTTCTTAAAGTTACAAAAAGTTTTAAAAAAGAACCCTGTAATAACAGTGATTCGGCCTTGCAGGAGTCCTGTTTTATTTTTTCTTTAAAAATCCGGGCAAAGTGCAGCCGCAAAGCATTTTTGACGACCATTAAAATTTTGGATAAAAATAGCAGGTGCATTATTTTATCTATTAAAAACCGGAAATTCCACATAAATATTAACTAAAAAAATAATTTTTTGACATTAAGAAATCTCTTTTATTTTTATTTAGTCTAAATAAGTAATTTTGCCGGATTAATAATAAAACTATGCAGTAAAACTATTTATTTATGTATTCAAATGACAAAAAACAAAGCAACCTCAGGTTGTATCAATGGAAAATGAAATGTTTTCTGTTGGGACTCTTTCTCCTGCCAATAGCCACTTTTGCGCAGGTTTCCAATTACATTTTCTCCCAGAATCCGGGAACTTATACAGAACTTGCCAATCCGGTAGTTCTGGCAACAGCAACAGCGTTGTCCGGTTCGGCTTCTTTAGATGATGTGATCTACACTATTCCGAACAATAGCATACCGTTTGCTTTTACGCTGAACAATATTGCTTATTCCGGTGCGAAAGTAAGCACAAACGGTTTTGTTACATTGGGAGCTACCGCTCCGAGCTCGTCGCTAACAAGCCCGATCTCGAACAGTACCGGATATACTGCTGCAATCAGTGCTGTGGGTTCCGATTTAAATGCCTTATTTAATATTGAGGGCAAAACCGGATCCATAGGATATGAAGTAGTGGGAACCGCTCCAAACCGTGAGTTTGTAATTGAGTGGAAACATTTCAGACCGTATTCGTCTTCTGCTACTGTAAGCAGTTATTTCGACTGGAATTTTCAAATTCGTTTGCGGGAAAACAATACTGTCGCCATTGTATATGATTTAAAAATCACCGGAGTGCCCACTTCGGCACTGGTTCAGGTTGGATTAAGAGGCGCTTCGGATGCAGATTATACAAACCGGTCTGCAGGCGGAACGGCAAACAGCCACTGGATGGCTACCGCAGCGGGAACCTCAAGTTCGTCAAGTGTTACCTGTAATTCAACTTCATTGCCAACATCCGGATATACTTTTATATGGACACCACCGTCACCATGTGTGGCACCTGTTGCACAGCCATCCAATTTAGTGCTAACAGTGGCCGGAACTACGGTTAACGGAGTGTTTGAAGCGGCATCACCGGCAGTTGACAAATACCTGGTTGTGAGAACACCGCTGGGAACAGCTCCAACGCCACCGGTTAACGGTACGACCTATGCCACCGGAACAGGACTGGGCGGTTATATTGTTTCCAATACCGCATCACTAACGTTTGTGAGTTCAGCATTAACCGGAAATACAGCTTATACCTTTACCGTTTTTGCTTATAACAGTGCCTGCTCCGGCGGACCGCTTTATAATGCAGCCAATCCGGTATCGCAAAACATTACCACCTGTCCGGCAGCACCGGGAACGGTTACAAATGCAAACATTACGGCAACTTCTTTCGACTTGAATTGGGTTGCTTCTGCCGGCGGATCGGCAGCAGCAGTTGCCTATTTTGTTGAAGTGGCTACCGATGCTAATTTTACCAGTCAGATTGCCGGTTCCCCTTTTAGTGCACAGGCAGCGTTGACGTATGCAGTTCAGAATATCAGCAACAGTACAAAATATTACTACAGGGTAAGGGCCAATAACGGTTGCAACAGTGCTTATTCAAGCGTTGGAAACCTAACCACTTTGTGTCTTCCTGTTGCGGCGTTTAATGAAAACTTCGACAATGCCGTTACACCGGATTTAGCCGGTTGCTGGAGTAAAATAATCAGAGGAACCGGTACAGGCTCTTCATCGGTTGCGACGAGCAGTACCAGTGGCAGCAGTACGCCTAATGCCGTGAATCTATACAATTCCGGTGCGAATACTGATAATGCCGGTGTAGACGTTATATTGGTAAGCCCGCAGTTAACCAATTTAAATGCCGGAAACTACAGATTGCGATTCAAGGCAAGAAGAAGTTCTACGACGGCAGGAAACAATATCCAGATCGGAACGCTGGATAACAATAGTGCTACAGCAGTGTTTACCCCATTTGGAAGTGTTACGGAACTTACAACGGAATACAAGGAGTTTACTGTATATTTTACAAGCTATACCGGTACGGATTCTTTTATCGGATTAAAAAGAAAAGGAAGTACAACCTATTCGAATGTATTTGTAGACGATGTGGTATGGGAAGCAATTCCGTCATGTTTATCACCGGTTACCCTTACTGTATCGGGAATTACTCCGAATCAGGCGGCGATCAGCTGGAATTTTGATTCGAATGCAGGAGCGCCAAACGGAGGATATGAATATTTTATTTCCGACACCAATACGGCTCCTGGTTTAACGGATCTTTTATTGCAAACAACACAAACAACCGCGACTATCGGACAGTTACAATCCGGTACAACATATTATGTATTTGTGAGAAGTGTGTGTGGAGCTAACGATAAAAGTAACTGGACTAAAACATCTTTTACGACCATATTGACCACTCCGGCACCTTGGCTGGAGCCTTTTACAGGAACTACAACTCCGAACGGATGGACAACTACCGGATGGACAATCGGAACCGAGAGAGGTGCGACAGGAAATACCGGTAATAATATCTATAAAAACTTATACAACACGGCACCGACAGGAACATTCAAAACCATAAATGTAGGACCGCTTCCGGCGAACTACCAGTTGAGTTTTGATTATAAACAATCTGCCTTTTCTACACCCTATTCTCCTTTGGCTACATGGGGTAATTATACGGTAGAAGTTTCTACGGATTTCGGCACTACCTGGACCAATATCACCAATATTGAGAATGAACAGGGAACCGGTAATTATATCAGTAAAGTATACTCTCTGGCGGCTTATGCAACGCAGTATGTTTCTATAAGAGTAACGGCCAACAGAACAGCCGGAGATTACGATCTTTCTTTCGACAATTTTAAAATTGATGCCGCACCGGATAATACTGTTCCGGTAACCAGCGTGGTGGTTACTACAGAAAATAATGTACCGGCAGCGATAACCACAAATCACGGTACGTTACAGTTAGTAGCTGCGGCTTTACCGGCAAATGCCAATCAGCAGGTAAGCTGGTCTGTTTCCAATAATATGGGCATGGCAACGGTTTCTGCTACAGGATTGGTAACGGCCGTTACAAACGGAGTGGTTACCGTAAGAGCAACCGCTACTGCCGATACGGCTATTTTTGGTGAAATCCAGATTACCATCACCAACCAGTTACCGGTTTATTGTACGCCGGCTTTCCCTCAGGGAGTGGAACCGATCACACTGGTTAATTTTGCAGGAATTAATAATGTTACTTCAAATGCCCTGACAAGTCCGGCCTATGAAGATTTTACAGCAATTACCGGAACGGTTGTTAAAGGACAAAACTATCCTATTAAATTAAAAGGAAATACGGACGGAAGTTTGAGCAGCTATTTTAAAGTTTATATCGACTGGAATCAGAACGGAACGTTCGAAACGGAAGAAGGATATGAACTGGGTTATATTAGCAACTCAACGGGAATTGATGTAAAAGAATTAACCGGTACGATTCCTGTGCCGCAGACAGCCTTTTTGGGAACAACCCGAATGAGAGTGCTTAAAAAATTCGCATCACAAAGTATCGCTCCTTGTAATACGGAAAGCTACGGACAGGCTGAAGATTATACACTACTTGTTGAGGAAACCATGGGTAGTGGCGATTTTGATAAAACAAACTATGTTGTTTATCCAAATCCAACAACTTCTGTGGTAAATATCCAGTCGGATGCAGCGGTGAAATCCGTTAAAGTTTACAACCATTCAGGACAGCTGGTAAAAGAAGATAAAAACAATACACTTGATTTATCAGCAGTTTCAGAAGGGATGTATATTTTACAGATCACTTTTGAAAATGGCAAATCCGCCACCCGGAAAATTATTAAAAAATAGTTTTTCGTTTTTTTGATTTGAAAAGCTCCGGAAATCCGGAGCTTTTTTGTTAAGAAATTTTTCCTACATTTGCATCGGAATGAAAACACAAAAAAGACATATCGCTGTACTATCACAGGATAGTAATAATCGTTTAGGAGGGGATTTCCCGGCCAAACGTAGGGCGTATGGGTATTATTTTGATGTTTAAACAATCCGCAAAATTGTAAGAAACGTTTAAAAATATAGCAAAGCGTCCTGATTTCAGGGCGCTTTTTTTATTGCAGATATGCAAAAAAGGTTGCTGCGAACAGCAAAAAATAGTTAAAAACAGTTACGGAATGGAATTCCGAATAAAAAAATGAAAAAAAATGTTTAATGAATTATCATAATAGTCCCAAATAGCCTTGAACAGTAATCAGATGAGAGACAGCCATTTGAGAATAACAGTAAACCGCTTTCGTTAGCGGACAGGGATTTCTTTGCTCTAAAATTATGTGTAACTATCTGGTAATCAGAAAAATAAATTAAAAAATATTTGCACGGTTGAAAAATTCAACTTTATCTTTGCAGCAGAAAATTGCAGCACAACAATGACAAGAATACAGGCAACATATAAAACACTATTACAAATGAATTTCAATTCAGTAAAAAATACTATCGGAAGCAATCCTCTTACTGGATTTGACTTTCAGCGAATACGGGTGTATTCATAATGCATAAGATCATGATAATCTTATACAATTGATGAGCACCTTATACAAGGTGCTTTTTTTATGCCCTTACAAAAGATTCTGTAGCTCAATTGGCAGAGCGCTTGACTGTTAATCAATAGGTTGAAGGTTCGAATCCTTCCGGAATCGCAGGAGTTCTTAGAAAGGAACCGGACTTATTGGGATTTCCGACTGTCTCTCGGAAATCTCATAAAGTCAGCCGGAATGGTGGTGTACCCGGTGTGCACGTCTGCCTGAAGCGCAGAAGGTATTCGTTCAATTCGGATCCGTTCCACAATAAAATGAAGTTTAATTTAAAAAAGGTACGCTATGAGACCAGACATTTTAAAAAGGTTTTTAACCAATACTGATGAAACAGGAAGATTTTTAATGAAATCAGGAAAAACAGGAATCATCTATTTTGTGGAGCCGCTTTACAATGGAAAAACGCCGGAATGGGGTAATGTGGATCCGGCTACCAAAAAAATTACCGGCAATTACGGTTCGGGATATACCGGAGCCGTTACCCGGAAAGAATGGATCATTACCGAAGAAAACGATTTTGTAAATATTGGCTATTGCAACGGAAGTTCTTTAGGACAGGCAGGCAGACGGGATCAGGAACACTTAAAACGGATGTACCATGGATAAGCTGTTATACAACCGGATAGCCTTAGTGGGGGTTGAACCGGAAGAATACGACATTATACAGGCGAATTACCAGGGCCATATCGTCTGGCATCAGGCCATACCGAAAATACTGATCAAAGACGGAACGCTGCTTATGGAAAAACAAACCGGAGTAGGGATGCTGCCCATTGACAAAGTGGTGTACTATGGAATTTATGAAAACGATTTCGATTTTATAACCGGTCTGGCGCTATGGGGAGGCGATTGTTTCCCAAATGCCCTCGGCATGATGGATTGCCGGCTAAAGATTCCGTGCCTGGTAAAAGCAATGCAGTATTCCCGTTTTAGTTCACCCAGAGGGTTTATTTCGGAAGATACCGAGATGGATACTCAAACGGATACTGTGGCAAAATGGGGCAACTGGCACTGCGGGGAAAACAAACACCGTTTTTCAGGATACTGGAAAAGTGAGGAAGCTTCCGTGATTGAGCCTTTCTTTAGCGGTGAGGCTGTCCGGATCATGATTATCGGTACCGAAGCCTGGCAGATAAAGCTCGAAGGAGCAACCTGGCTAAAATCGATACATCCGGATGAAGCCTGCTTTATGCCGGTCGATCCGGAACTGTTGGAAGATTCGAAACAGCTGATGGAAAAACTCCGGATGGACATGATTGGAAACGATTATATCCTCGGGGATAACGGAACAAAATATTTACTGGAAGTAAACCATATTCCGAATATCACCCGGTTTGAATCCGTCAGATTAACATATTTACACACTGTTATTGCGTGGATTAAAAAATAATTTGAAAAAATATTTATATACGCACATATACTGCGTAGTTGTGTTGAAATCTTTGTCTGGTAATACATGACAACGTTTAAAACACATTTTAAAAATATCAGACAAGTCCTGTTGTGTGTTTCGGTATAGCACCATTGCAATATACTTTGCTTAGCAGTATTAAGTTTTATTGTGCAACTTGATTTGAAGGTTTTACTGTTTTCCAAAAAAGCAGCAATGAATTGTAGGTTCGAGTCCTGCTTCCGGTTAAACGGAATTGCGAAATTGGTAATCGCACAAGTTTAGGGGACTTGTTTCATTTAAAAGGGTTCGAATCCCTGCGTATTTACATACGTTAGCTCGTCTGGTTGAGTACTACACTTCTAATGTAGTTTTTGTTACAGGCCAAAAGTCTGTGAGACCGAGTTGGCATTTCTCTAAAAAATGCACCAGAAAACGATTGTGCCTTTGTTGGTGATTATTGCCTGCAATGTCGATAATCACATTCCTGACAAGACCTGAGATCAGGCTTTGTTTATGGAAAAACAGATTTGCTTTATTGTTTGCTCTTTTTTTAGAAAAAGAAATATAGCCATAAACCATTCCTGCGGATCTGTAAACCACTTGTTTTCCGTCCTTTTCAGGAAACAACGGCCATCGTTTTTATTAAAAGATTTAAAAATTTAAAAAATACAGTTATGTTAAAAAAAATACATATTAAAGCTTTACAAACCGCTTTGGTTTTCCAGAATCAGAAATTGATTCAGGTATTACAGGAAGGTTCTTACTGGATTTTCGGTAATAAGGAAGTGGTTATTTACGATAACAATACTGCCTTTCATTCCCAGTATGAATTAAATTATATCATGCAGAATGAAGTATTGGCAGCTATGTTAACGGTTGTTGAAGTAGCTGATGATCAGATTGTATTGCAATTTGAAAACGGTAACTTTAAAGAAGTAATGACAGCCGGCCGTTATGCCTTTTGGAAAGGTTTTATCAAACGGGAATTTATTACGGTCGATTTATCCAAAGTGGATATTACAGAAGCTGTTCCGATAACTTTATTGGACAACATCCGCATCAGCAATTATGTACGCCGCTTTTTGGTTTTGAGCCATGAAAAAGCATTGTTGTATATTAACGGTGTGTTCATCAAAGAATTGACAGCTGGAATGCATTATTTCTGGAAGAATAATACCACTGTAGAAGTACGGACAATCGATGTCCGCCAGCAACAAATGGAGATCTCCGGTCAGGAATTATTAACGAGAGATAAAGCGGCCTTACGCATTAATTTTTTTGTACGTTATCAGATAACCGATATTATTAAAGCATTGGTTATTAATAAAGATACCGAAAAACAATTGTATATTATGATGCAGTTGGCATTGCGTGCTTTTGTGGGAAGTTTGACCCTGGATGAATTATTGAATAAAAAAGATACCATTGCCGAAATTATCTTGCAGGAAACAGCAGCCAGAATCAGTGAGTTGGGCTTAACGGTTTCCGATGCCGGTATCCGCGATGTGATCTTACCGGGCGATATGAAGGAAATTATGAACCAGGTATTGGTGGCCGAGAAAAAAGCACAGGCAAACAGCATCATGCGACGTGAAGAAACGGCAGCAACACGCAGTTTATTGAATACTGCCAAATTAATGGAAGAAAATGAGATGTTATGGAAATTGAAAGAGATGGAATACGTTGAAAAAATTGCGGATAAAATTGGGGAGATCACCATTTCCGGCAGCGGTAACGTCATTGGTCAGTTGAAAGACATCTTTGTAAAATAACAAAACTACGGGTAGGGTATCCGTAGTTTTTAAAAAGATAAAAAATGAAAACAACAGCTAAAATTATCATTATAGATTTAGAAGCCACATGCTGGCAGGGACCGGTTCCGGCCGGACAGGAAAATGAAATTATTGAAATCGGGATTTGCGTGCTGGATAGTCATACCAGTGAAATAACGAAGAATCAGGGGATTTTAATAAAGCCGCAACATTCCGCTGTAAGTGCGTTTTGTACGGAATTAACAACAATTACCCAGGATTTGCTGGAACAAAAAGGAATTCCGTTTGCGGAAGCGTTGGAAAAACTTACGGAACAGTATGATCCAAAAGAATACACCTGGGCGAGTTATGGAGCCTACGACCTGAACATGCTAAAGAAACAATGTGCCCGGTTCAATCTGGATTACCCTATGGGAGCGGAGCATATCAATGTTAAAGTACTCTTTGCCGAAACCAGAGGTTTGCAAAAACCTACCGGTATGAATGGCGCTTTAAGCATCCTGGATATTCCGCTGGAAGGTACCCATCACCGTGGTGTGGACGATGCCAAAAATATTGCCAAGATCCTGTATTGGTGCTTAAAGCAATAATTGTTTTTTGATGTAAAAGCTTCGGAATTCCGAAGCTTTTTTTATTGGTCAAAAGTGAGTTTACGGCTATTGGAATTACCGGAAATAACAGACCGGTAAACGGATTGTTTTCGGGAAAATTTCTATAATTTAGTAGATTATGTGCACAGTAACTTTTATAAACAGCAACGGTAAATACATCATTACCTCAAACCGTGATGAAATGATTGCCAGACCGGCTTTAGAGCCGCGAAAATATTTTGTTAACGGGCAGCAGGTTTTTTATCCTAAAGACAGTAAAGCAGGTGGAACCTGGTATGCAGTGAGCGAAAAAGGCCGTATTGTTGTGCTTTTAAACGGAGCAGAGGAAAGGCTTGCCCGGAAAGCTGCCTACAGAATGAGCAGGGGACTGATCGTTTTGGAACTAATAAGCGCCGCATCAGTACTGCAAAGCTGGCGCAACATCAATTTAAACGAAATCGAATCTTTTACATTGGTTGTCTTTGAAGCGGATACATTATACCAGCTGCAATGGAACGAGGTCAGTAAAAGTGAAACGGAACTGGATGCCGCAAAAAACTATATCTGGTCCTCCGCAACCCTGTATCCGAAAGCGGTCAGGGAACAACGGGCTGAATGGTTTGCCCGTTTTGTAAAATCAAATCCGGTTATTACCGAATCGGAGATGATGATGTTTCATCATTATGCCGAAAATGAAGACTGCGAAAACGGACTGGTGATCAACAGGGACAATATCTTGAAAACGCTCAGTATTACGCAAACGATAATTCAGCAGCAAAAAGTGACGCTCAATCATGAAGACCTGACAACAAACCAACAATTTACAAATAGTTTTATTAGTGTTTAAACAGATTTAAGAAAGTTTAAAACTTGTTTTATTTTAAAGAATTATATGCGTTACATATTGTTTTTAACTCTCAGTTTATTTTTAATCGGTTGTCATCAAAAAAAGGTGGTAGGAATTGTTCCATACAAAGGAATGGCTCCGGATAAGGTAGATACAATTTCAAAAGTTATTTCCAATTTTTATGATGTGAAAATTGTCGTTTTACCGGAGCGAAAACTATATAAGGAAGCTTATACAGCTGTAAAATTACCAAGATATAGGGCTGATAGTATTATAAGGATTCAAAAAAGGGCAGATCTGGATACGCTGGACTATGTTTTAGGATTAACAAACAGTGATATATCCATAACAAAATATGATACAAACGGAAATATTAGAAAACCGGAATCGAGGTATCGTGATTTTGGGATTATGGGATTATGGGATTGGCATATTGTCCCGGCAATAGTTCGGTCGTATCGACTTACCGGATACAACATAAAGATACTGAAATTACGCTGTCAAGATTTAAAAAGGTCGTTATCCATGAATTCGGGCATAATTTAGGTTTGCCCCATTGTGAAGACAAGCACTGTGTGATGACCGATGCTGTCGAAAAGATTGCAACAGTGGATAATGCAAAAATGAAACTCTGTAAAAAATGTAAGGGGAAATTAAACTAATTTCCCCTTATCTTTTTATAAAATCGCTCTAACGGTAATGTGTGATTCTTCACCGCTTTGCCACAGATCGCCTTTAACGGTAATTGTATCACCAACAACAACTGTTTTGTATTGTTCGTGCTTGGTTAAATTAGAATGGCTGATGGTCGCAAAGAATACTTTTTTATCAGCAGTTTCCAACGTTGCGGTATAACCGTCTTTACCGGGCTGGATAGCGGTAATTTTTCCGGAAACCGTTTCTGTTACCTGCGGAGCTGCTTCCGGTTCTGCTGCAGGAGCTGTCTGCTCAACTGCGGCCGGTTCCGAAGCACTTTCTTCTTTTTTAGTCTGATTACAGCTTAATAATAAAGCCAGGGCAGCAAAGCTTGCGCTATTTCGTAATATATTTTTCATAGAAATTGATTTTAATATCAAAAATAGAAAATTTAAACAGGGAAAAGATTAATATTTTCCGTTTAACAATTCCCCGCCAATAGGCGCTTTTGCTTCCAGTCCGAGTTTTTTCATCATTTCATAGGTCGTACAAACGGCGGCAGAAGTCACCGGAATCCCGATTTCTTTCTGGATCAGGTCAATCGCTTCCAAAGACGGCATCTGTACACAGGCAGAAGCTACCAGTACATCAACACCTTCCAGGTTCAGCCTTTTGTAGATGTCCAGCAGGTTCATCGGATCCTGAGCAGCCACTTCCAGATTATCCGGAATTTCCAGGGCAATCGAATCGACAACCTCAAATCCCTGATGTTCGATATAATCAACAACCAAATCCGTAAGCGGACGCATATAAGGCGTAATAACCGCTACTTTTTTAGCCCCCAAAACCTTTAAACCGTTAATCAGCGCACCGGCACTGGTAACGATAGGAGTAGGGAAGTCATTTTTTATGGTTTCCTGGTGCAGGTTCACTTCCGAAACGCAGTGGTAACCGCGCCCCATACTCATGATGGCTACCAGACAGGCATAGCCCATAACATCGACATGCGCATCGGATAATTCCTGAGCACATTTCAAACTCATGGCATCCATTGCTTCCAGTTCTTCTTTGGTCACTTTTTTCATTCGCATACGGCTGGAATGAAAGGTAAAACGTTCCGGTAAAATCGTTTCACGGGAACGGAAAACAGCCGGAATTTCGGTTTCCATAGTTACGTTGGAACTGGGAACGATCTGGCCGATTCTGTATTTTTTCATGGGTATAATCGGAATATTAATTTTTATTTAATTCTTTGATTGTATTGGTTATAGTGCCAATTCCTTCAACTGTTGCTTCAACCGTGTCGCCATCCCACATCCATTCCTGCGGATTGCGTCCGGCACCCACACCGGCAGGTGTTCCGGTAGCAATAATATCGCCCGGTTCCAGGGTAAATACCGTACTCAGATCTTCAATCAGATCGTTGATGTTGAACAACATAAACCGGGTATTGGAATTTTGTTTTTCAACCCCATTCAGCTTTAAAGAAAGGTTCAGGTTATGCGGATCCGGGATTTCATCTTTGGTAACCAGAACCGGTCCCATCGGCGCAAAAGTATCCTGTCCTTTTGAAACGATCCATTGCCCGGAACGACGGCAGTCTCTGGCACTGATGTCGTTGATTATCGTATATCCGAAAACATAATCCAAAGCTTTTTCTTTGGCTACATATTTCCCTTCCTTACCGATAACAACAGCCAGTTCCACTTCCCAGTCCAGCTGCTGTGTTAGTTTCGGATTGTGAATGATAGCAGTATCTGTTCCGGTAACCGCTGTTGGCGGTTTTGAAAAAATTACCGGCTGTTGCGGCAATTCTTTGGATGTGTCCAGTGTTCTGGCACTTTCGGCAACGTGTTCGGTATAGTTTAATCCGATTCCGATAATATTTTTGCGGGGTTTCGGGATAGGAGCCAGAAACGTTACATTCGATAGCGGATAATAGCAATTGCTCTTTTGTTCTTCTGTCAGGCTGTCAATCAGGCTTTGTATTCGCTTAACCTCATCCAGCCCGAGGTCAATCAGATCCAGCATTGTCAGCGGAAGCGTTTCTTCTTTTATTCGGGCAACATCTTCAAGATCGATCATGTGATTGTCCTGAACAACTCCTAAACGCGGAGCAGCATGGTTAATTCTGTAAGTAGCTAATTTCATTGTGTATTTTGATTCTTCGTGTAATTAAATGGTTTGAAAGCCGTTGTTTTCCGTATATGCCTGTTCCTGATACAATCCCAGCGATTTGATAACCGGTAAATCGTTAAACGAGAAAAGACAGGCGTCTTCTGTTTCGGAAAGGTTTACATGCTCGTGATATACCCATGACGGTACGCAGAAAATATCGCGCTCTTTCCAGTCATAGCGTTTTCCGCCAATGATGGAATAGCCTTTTCCTTTGGCACACTGGTATACGAACGAACCGGTATGTCTGTGGGCTTTGGTGTGTTCACCGGCGCGCAGTAACTGCATCGAAGCACCCATGGTTTGCATAACCGGTCCGCCGGTTAACGGATTGGAGTAATCCATGATGATGCCGTCATAAGGAGAGCCTTCGTTTACTTTTGCCGCTTCCAATAAAGCAGGATAAACAGTTTTCCAGGAATATTTAAACAATGGAGAGTACGGCTTATCCCAAACCCTGTCGGCAGGGATTAACCCGGCGCCGCTATAAGTTAACGGCAAATGGTTTAAAGGCGCTTCCAGAGGCTGTTTGCCTTCGTGAACGGCATAATCATTAGCTTCCAGGGCATTGACCAGCGGAATATCCAAACCATCCTGCCAGATACAGGTTTTGCCATCGGCTTCAACGCCGTGTTCGTGCCAGCTGGAATTGGGAGTGATCACAAAGTCATTAACTTCCAGCATGATCTTATTCCCGTCCACTACGGTGTAGCCGCCGGAACCTTCCATGATAAAGCGCAGGGCAGAAGCCTTATGGCGGTGGGCTGAAGTACTTTCGCCCGGTCGGGTAACCTGAATACCGGTGTATAGCCAGCCTACGGCGGCACTTACGTCTTTTCGTTTGTCATTTACCAGATAAACCACACGGCGGCCGGCTTGTTCCGGCGTAACCAGTTCGGATGATTTTAGCACCAGTTCGCGTAAGTTTTCATATTTCCATAGCATCGGAACCGAAGAAGTCCGCGGTTCCCAGGGCTCAATATCGTTGGCAACGGTCCACAAGGCACCGGCACCTAATGTTTCCAGTTCTTTATAGTAGGCTTCCAGTTCCGGAGTATCTTTTACCCGGGCTCTGCCAATAACATCATCATTAAATGGATCATTCATAATTATTCCTTATTAAATGCTTCGTGACTGTTAATAAAAGTTATTTTTCGGGTTGGCGCCGTGTTTACGCGCAAATCGAAAATATCGAATCGGTTGTAATGCCCTAAAATGTCATGCATCTGTTTGGGCTGTATGCATTTTGCCAGATCAATATCGGCATATACGATACCTTCCTCATCAATCAGCGGTTCGCCGATCACGGCTCCGTTTGGTCCTATAAACCCGGAGAAAGCCGAGTTTTTTCGGGTTAGTAATTCTTCCACATTCGGGACATCTTCTTTTAGTGCATCCATAATTTCCTGTGAAATTGTAGAGCAGGAAACAATGGTAAACAGTTTGCCTTCAAAAGAATGTGCCGCTGCCCGGATTTTAATAGCTTCCGCCATATTGTAATCCGGTGGTGCTACCGGAAGGGAAATATAATTGGCAATGTGTATCAGTTCGCCTTGTGCCAGCAGTGTAAACCGTGCCAGCGTATTGGTGTTTTCACCACAGGCCAGCGTTCCGATAGGGCCAATTTCGGTGGGATATACTTTAAGGGACGAACCGTCGCCGGAAGTCCATGTTAGTTTTTCTGCCCAGGTAGGGACTAATTTCCGGTGTTTGCCAATGCAGTTTCCCTGATTGTCAATGATCAGATTGGTGTTGTAAATTTCGCCATAGCTGGTACCGCGCTCGTTAATACCCATAACAATATGGATGTTATGTGTTTTGGCAGCCTGGTAAATCCGTTTCATTTCCGGATCATCCACCGCTACAGCATTGCGGTATAATACTTCATACCATTTGCTTCCCTGAACTGGTGTCATGATCCAGTTCCAGTACGGATAACCGGCAATAAAAACCTCCGGAAAGGCGATGAGCTGTGCGCCGTTTGCGGCGGCTTCTGCAATTATACCGATGGCCTTGTCAACCGTTTTCTCCACATTTAGAAAAACCGGAGCTGTCTGGACGGTGGCGGCTTTAAATTTTGAAAAATCCATTGTAATTTTTGATATATGATTTTTGAGGTATGATATATGATTTGGGATGTTTGATATATGATGTATGATATACCATTTGGGATGTGAACGACAACCGGATCTTATAGCGTTACAAACAAATACTTATTAATTTTATGTTTCATGTCTTCAGAAAAAGCTTCGGCTTTGATATTGTCCCGGTTTTCGGTAAAAGCAACATTAACAAGCGTTACTTCGCCTTCCAGACATATTGTTCCTTTTTCATCCTCAAACTGAAATCCGCACAACAGGGAAGCACCGCCCAGGTGTTTTACCCATAGTTTTTTGGTCAGGGTTTCTCCCAAACGGGCCGCTTTTTTGAATTGTACTTTTAAATCTACCGTTGGGATGCCGTTTGTTTCGTGCATTTTGGAAAACGGACGTTCCAGTGCTTCTTCAAACCAGTCTTCAACCAGACAGTTCAGCATTTCCAGAAAGCGGGGATAAAATACGATTCCGGCATAATCAACATGCTGGAAGCGGACTTTTTCAGTTTTTATAAAATATTGGTTCATGGTATTGTAATAATTAATTTAGAAACTTTCCGCAACGGCTTTTTTCCAAAAGAAGGCAAATTCTTTAGGAACGGTTGTTTCGTTTAACAAACAACCACGCTCGATTTCCGGATACATTTCATAATAGGTTTCTATTTTTGTTCCGCTCACGCGGGCACTGATAACAGTCCGGTCAACATCGTCCGGATGTTCCAGTCCGGCAGAAGCCATCAGTTCCATGGCACTTTTAACGGTTTCATGCTGAAAACGGGCAACACGCACGCTTTTTTCTTCCGGAACCAGTCCTTTTACCAGTTTGGGATCCTGTGTGGCAACACCGGTCGGGCAGGTATTGGCATGGCATTCCAATGCCTGAATACAGCCCAAAGCAAACATCATTCCGCGTGCCGAATTGCAGACGTCAGCGCCAATCGACAGGCATTTGA
Organism: Flavobacterium sp. UBA4197; assembly: GCF_002379575.1. Classification (NCBI taxonomy): domain Bacteria; kingdom Pseudomonadati; phylum Bacteroidota; class Flavobacteriia; order Flavobacteriales; family Flavobacteriaceae; genus Flavobacterium; species Flavobacterium sp. UBA4197. Next base: position 25,651 of record NZ_DFUB01000012.1, on the reverse strand, counting down.
TAATGTCGAATCCGGTAATTACTTTTCCGCTGGCAATGATCTTGATCTCATCCTTAATACCAAAACCGTTTAAACAGTCGTATACAAAGGCTAAAGCTTCCCGTAACGGCATACCCACATGATCGGAATATTCCTGAGGTGCAGCCCCGGTTCCGCCTTCGCCGCCATCGACAGTGATAAAGTCAAAATAGGTCCGGGTTTGTACCATTGCTTTACAAATGGCTAAGAATTCCGATTTGTTACCAATACAGATTTTCATCCCGATCGGTTTTCCTCCGGAGCCTTTGCGCAGGGTTTTGATAAAGTCTATCAATTCCAGTGGTGTCGAAAAAGCGGAATGTCTTGGCGGGGAAATAATATCGTTCCCTTTTTCGACCAGACGAATGGCTGCAATTTCATCGGTTACCTTTTGTTTCGGTAAAATTCCGCCATGTCCCGGTTTGGCTCCCTGTGAAAATTTGATCTCGATCATTTTCACATTGTCCAGAACGGCTCTTTTGGAGAATTCTTCATACGAGAATTTACCTTCTTTATCGCGACAGCTGAAATATCCGGTTCCGATGTTCCAGACAATATCGCCGCCGTTTTGAAGGTGGTAAGGTGAAAGTCCGCCTTCGCCGGTATTGTGGTAAAAACCACCTTGCTTAGCACCGGAATTTAAAGCCAGAATAGCATTTTTGCTCAAAGAACCGTAGCTCATCGCACTGATGTTGAATAAGCTGGCCATATACGGTTTTTCACATTGTGAGGAGCCGATCTTGATTTTCGGATCGGGATCCACTTCCGAAAATGGAATGGCTTTAATACTGTGGTTGATCCATTTGTAGCCGGGTTCGTAAACGTTTAACTGCGTTCCGAACGGCATGGAATCCGTTTCTTTTTTACTGCGCTGGTACACCAGGCTGCGCTGCAAACGGTTAAAAGGTTTTCCGGCCGTGTCGGTTTCGATAAAATACTGGCGCATTTCCGGTCCGATCGATTCCAGCAGGTAACGCATTCTTCCCAGTAAAGGGAAATTTCGTTTGATACTCTGTTTGGACTGGTACATGTCATGTAGTCCCATCGCTATTAACGGAAGGAATATTAATAGCAGAAAACTGAATTTCCAATTTACATAGATTAAAATCGCTGTTATGGATAAAATGGTTATACTGAAAACTACAAATGCTTTTCTCATCCTGTTACTATTTTAGTTTATATCGTTGAATTTTTCCTGTTTCCGTTTTGGGAAGACTATCTAAAAAACGAATTTCTCTCGGATATTTATACGGGGCAGCCACATCTTTAAACCAGTTCTGAATCGATTTTCCAAAATCGTTGCCCGCTTTGGATTTGTCTTTCAGAACAATATACGAGCAAACCAGCATACCGCGTTCGTCATCCGGTAATCCTACAACGGCACATTCGGCAATTTCCGGATGAGTGAGCAATACGCTTTCTACTTCAATGGCAGCGATATTATAGCCGGAAGAGATAATCATGTCATCCCCGCGGGCGATAAACCAGAAATAACCGTCTTCATCTTTTTTAAAGATGTCACCCGTCAGGTTCCAGCCGTTTTGTACATATTCTTTTTGTTTGTCCGTTCGGTTCAGGTAACGACAGCCGGTAATTCCGCGAACGGCTAATCTTCCCGGTTCGTTAACCCCAAGATCGTTTCCTTTTTTGTCTACTATTTTGGCTTCATAACCGTGAATAGGCAAACCGGTAGCGCCTTTTCTCATATTGTCGTCATTGGACGAAATAAAAATATGCAGCATTTCGGTAGCTCCGATTCCGTCTATTATTTTTAACCCGGTGGCATCATACCAATCTTCCCAGACCTTTAAAGGTAATGTTTCTCCTGCAGAAATACACTTGCGAAGCGAAGAAATATCATATTCTTTAACTTTTGTTGCCAAAACACGCCATGCGGTAGGAGCAGTAAAGCAAACCGTTATTTTGTGTTTCTGAATGGCTTCCAGGAGTAATTCCGGTGACGGTTTTTCAATCAGAAAAGTGGAAGCACCATAATAAAAAGGAAATAATACCAATCCGCCTAATCCGAAAGTAAAGCCTAATGGCGGGCTTCCGGTAAAAATATCTTCCGGTTTGGGTTGCAGGGAATATTTAGGGAAAGCTTCACAAATCAGGACAATATCGCGATGATAATGTGCGGTCATTTTAGGATTTCCGGTTGTACCGGAAGTAAACCCGATCAGCGAAACAGAATCGGATTTGGTTTTATAATTGGTAAATGTTTTGGATTTGTGCTGAAGCATGTCTTCAAGTTCACAATTGGTTTTTTCGGAACCGTCATAGTGTACCACTTTCTTTAAAAAGGGAGAACGAACCAGATCCATTTCCTCTTTCAGGCGGTAATCGCAAAACACATGGGAGATTTCGGCACTTTCGATCATTACCGATAATTCTTTTTCTCTTAAAAGCGGCATAGTGGCCACTACGATTCCGCCGGCTTTTAAGATGCCGAACCAGCAGGCAACAAACATCGGATTGTTGGCAGAACGGATTAAAACCCTGTTGCCGCTAACGAAATCCATGTCGTCAGTAAGTGCATTGGCAATCTGGTTAGCCTTGTCATACAATTCCTGAAACGTCCAGGTGGTTTCAAAGGTGCGTATCGCAATATGATGGCCGCGGTTTTCTTGAATGTGAATGTCCAGTAATTGCTCGGCACAATTCAGATCTTCCGGAAATTCAAAATCCGTATGATTGAAAATATAGTCCGGCTGGTGTTTGTCTGCCGGCAGATTGTTATGAGCGAAATTATCACTATAATGTTTCATTATTAATTACAAATTAGGAATTAAGAATTACGGAGTGTTTTTTGAATGGAGCCTATTATTCGTAATAGTTCTTCTACATCATCCGGCAAACTCTTCGATAATTCTTTGGTTAAATAATCAGTATCTTTTAAAAGTCTGATTCAATAATGTGTTTCTCTGGCTTCTTTATAAGAAATAGAGCGTTTGGCATAAAAATCTTTCCCCAACTGCCCGCCGATTGCTTCTTCTATGTTCGCACCAATGGAGGTGCCGGAAGTAGCAATTGCTTGCTGAGTACAAATTCTTTCCTGTCATTACATAAGAATTGATACACTTTGATTATTCTAACAGCAAAAGCATAGCTTTTTAACTGTACAATGTTATCTTTTCTCATTTCCTTAATTTTGTTTAGATGGCTTATAGTGTCTTTATTCAGGTGTAACTCATAATTCGTAATTATGAATTCTTCTTATGGCTTTCCGGTTTCAACGCTTTTTTCATGCCTTCGGCAGCTTTTCTTTCGGCGCTTTTCAACGGATACAAATGCGAGATACCCGCCTGATATTGTTTGGGGATATCGTCAGTTTGATACTGTTCGTAAGCCTGTGCATTCCGCACGAAATTAGGATCGATCAGCAAAGGTCTTCCCAGTGCTACCAGATCGGCACGGCCGTTTAACAATATGGTGTTGATCTGGTCAATATCCTGGATATAACCCGTTGTTATCGTAGGGATGTGAACCGTATTCCGGATCGTGTCCGAAAAAGGCGTCTGCCACATTCTGCCTACCTGTGGTTTTTGTCCGGAAACAGTATTTCCGGTTGAAACGTTTATAATGTCTGCTCCGGCATTTTTAAAGGCTTCAGCAATCGCGATTGTATCGTCTTCCGATATTCCGTTTGTAGCCCAGTCGGAAGCAGAGATACGAACCGACATTGGTTTTGCAGCCGGGAATACTTTACGGATGGCTTCAAAAACCTGTAACGGGAATCGCAGGCGGTTTTCGATGTTGCCGCCAAATTCGTCCTGACGGATATTGGTTAAAGGCGACAGGAAAGAAGCTAACAGGAATCCGTGATGTGCCTGTAGTTCGATCATGTCAAACCCGGCTTCATCCGCATTTTTTGCAGCCTGGACAAATTCAGTAATAACCTGTTCCATATCCTGTGCTGTCATTTCTTTCGGAACGGCTGTTTTATCGTTAAAAGCAAGGGGTGAGGCAGAAAGCAGTTCCCATGGTTTTTCAATCGATTCGGTAGCACCTTCCCACGGTTTTTTTGTGGCACCTTTTCGCCCGGAATGTCCGAGCTGAATCCCTATTTTAGTAGCGGTATTGTGGTGGATAAAATCTGTTACCTTTTTCCATGCAACTACTTGTTCCTTAGTATATATACCGGCGCAACCTAAAGTAATGCGTCCGGTTTGGGAAACGGCGGTCATTTCGGTTAAAATTAAGCCGACACCACCGGTAGCACGTGCACCGTAATGCATTAAATGCCAGTCGGAAACCAATCCGTCTTCAGCCGAATATTGTCCCATCGGGCTCATTACAATCCGGTTTTTTAATGCCATTTCCCGTAGTTGGAAAGGTGTAAATGCCGCAGGTGTATTGGCGGTATTGTTGTTCTTATGGTTAAATTCGGCAAGTACTTTTTGTGTAAAAGTAGTATCCCGCAATGCCATATTTTCAAACGTAACTTTTTTGGAACGCGTCATCACACCAAAAGCAAACTGCATAAAATCGTGCTCGATATGGCGATCCATGTGCTCAAACCAGTCCAGCGAAACATTCGCAGCATATTGAATCATTTCAACACGGTTTCTGCGCATTTTTTCATATTGCTGAAAAGCTGCCGTTACGTTGCCGGGATTGCTGATTACTGCTTCCGACAGGGCAATGGCACATTCCATAGCCAGTTTGGTTCCGGAACCGATGGAGTAGTGGGCAGTTGCTTTGGCATCACCCAATAAAACAATATTGTCTTTGTGCCAGTTGTCATTGGTTATAGCCGGAAACTGGCGCCAATGAGAACGATTGGAGATCAGGCCGTGTCCCTGCAATTCTTCTTTAAACAGGGATTCGATTTTTTGTATCGTATCTTTTTCATCAGTTACACTAAAGCCGGCTTTTTGCCAGGTGGCATCCGAACATTCAAAAATCCAGGTACTCATACCTTCCTGGTACTGATAGGTATGGGCAACAATAGTTCCGTATGGTGTTGTTCTGAAAAAATATGTAAAAGCGTCCAGAGGTCTTGTAGAGCCCATCCAGACAAAGCGATTCTTTTTTAACTCGGTTTTAGTGCCGAAATCGGAAGCAAACCGATCGCGGATCGCACTGTTGATACCGTCGGAAGCAACAATGATGTCGCTATCACTCAGTTGGCTCAGGTCGTCAATATTGGTTTCAAAATGCAGGTTAACACCTTCTTCGCGGCAGCGCTGCTGTAATAGTTCCAAAAGTGTTTTTCGGGAGCAGCCGCAAAATCCGTTTCCGGTAATGCGAACAACTTCACCGTCACGGGCAACATCGAGATCGTCCCAGTAAGCGAATTTGCTTCGTATTAATTCATAGGATTCCGGATCTTTCGTCAGGAATTCACTCAGGGTTTCATCTGAAAAAACGACTCCGAAGCCAAAGCTGTCATCAGCTTTATTGCGTTCGTATACGTCTATCTGGCAATCGGGCTGTGCCTTTTTGGTTAAAATGGAAAAATATAAACCGCCGGGACCACCGCCAATAACTGAAATCTTCATTGTTTATGCTCTTTTAATGGAGAATATCTCTCCTAATTTTGAATAATTGGAACCGGCCAAACGCGCTACGGGCTTATAGGTTTCCATATTAATTTTATAATTGTCGAGTAATACATCTTCTGCAACATGAAACATGACCACTTTGCCAATAACAATTGTTGCGCCGCCATGCTTGTGGTTTTCCAGTGTATAGTGGTGTACCAGTTCGCACTCCATAGTGATCTGGCATTCTTTTACCCGTGGTGCTTTTACTTTTAAGGAAGGGAGCGGTGTTAGTCCGGCCAGTTCAAACTCACTTTGGTCGGAAGGAATATTCATCGAGGTCATGTTCATTTTTTCTACCAGCTCTTCCGTAACCATATTGACTACAAATTGTTTGGTTTCCAGTACATTATTCAATGTATCTTTATTGGTGTTGTTGGGACGCACTGTGGAAAACATGACATGCGGCGGATCTTCGCCAACTGCATTGAAAAAAGAAAAAGGAGCCAGGTTATAAACGCCTTCATTATTCACGGATGATATCCAGCCGATAGGGCGCGGAATCACGGCGCCGGTAAGTAGTTTGTATATTGCCGATTGGTCTAATACAGACGGATCAAGATGCATAGTGTTGTTTGTTTTATTGCAAATTAAAGGTTTTTTTTTGCAATTAATATTTTTAAAATGATAAAAATATACACTATGTATTTTTATTCTATATTTTTTAAGAATTGTGTATTTTTTGTGATTTTATTGCGTTTTCGGAGCGTTTCAACCTGTTTTAAACGGAATGCCGGTTATAAGTGTTTTTAAGACTGATGGTTGTGAATAGATTGCCGGTTTAGTCGTCCTTGATTTTTCGCCATTCCTTTAGCGGCAGGTATTCACCATCGCGATTGGCAACGAATATCTTATGGCTTTGGGAATGCACCTTTACAAAACCGATACCCGTACAGATTCCAAATCGTTCCAGGTACAGTCGCCGGACTTCTATATAGTAAAACGGATCGTCAGCTGTAGGTTTTTGTGTCATCCAGGTTGCCAGTGTATGCAATCCGCCATCGCCGGATATTTGTTCCCGTACTTCTTTTAATTCCCAGATCCTGTCAAAAATGATGCGGTCCTCTTTTGGTATGGCACTCATGATTTTTTGATAATATGCCTCCCTGTTTTCTGCGGTCAGGTATTCGGTAGTATTAAAAAGCTGTTTTGTGGTTTCGTTATGGAGCTGATTGATGTATTCTTCATCAATATAGATATAGGCATAATCTTTCGGATGCAGGCGGATAAAACTGCTGTAAAACAGTTTCCCGTCTAAAAAAGCCCTTTCTACGGAATCAACCGGAAAATCATAATGATTTGCAGTTGTTTCGGACTGATGATTTGGCAGGGGATGTTTACAGGATAACAGCGTGAATGATAAGACGGCAGCTGACAAAAGCAAGGATTTTATATACATGACCGGATATATAGATTAAAACGGTGCAATTTTTTAAAAAGCATATTTACTGTTTTAATCGTAAATATAGTGCTTTAAATATGTGTAAAGTGTAATTTTTTATTTAAAAAAATAGCAAATTGATGAATGTATTGTTGCTAAAATACTATATTTATGCAAAATTTATATACATGGAGATTTTAGCCTGCCCGAAATGCCAGAACGACAAGATCGTTAAAAGCGGTGTGATCAACCAGCGTCAGCGGTATTTGTGTAAAAAATGCCAATATTACTTTACCGTTAATAAACTGGGTAAAAAGATCGATAATTACTATGTAACAAAAGCATTGCAGCTGTACCTGGAAGGGCTGAGTTACCGCGAAATTGAACGGATTATCGGAGTTTCCCATGTAACGGTGAGCAACTGGATAAAGGAATTTAAGATCAAAAAGCCTTCACACGCCGATTATCATCCTACCTACAAGATTTTTAACCATATAGAACTGATAGAATATCTTAAAAACAAAGAGCAATTATCGGGAGCCGGAATGATCATTACGGAGCTTGGGGACAAATTTATGCTGATAAAATGGGAGCGCTTTAAAGATTAGCTATACTGCTTTACAAAAATATATACAGCAATATTTTTTTTCCGTTTCCTTTTCAGAATTTGGTAAAGCAAAAAACAAATTAACAACCAAATTTTAACACCTTATGAAGCGGATCATTTTATTAGCCGGCTTACTGTTTCTCTCGGTAGAAAGCTATTCTCAGGGTTCCACGGATTATGGTTCAGGATTAAAAGTAAATTTCAATGAAGACGGATCCAAATACATGCGCTTTATTGCATGGAATCAGATTTGGTTTCGTTCCTCCGAAATGAATCCGGGAACAATGATTGGTGATGAACCGGCCAGTACGAATACCGATATTGGCAACAGACGTTTGCGAATGCTGGCGTATGCACAGATTTCAAAAAGATACATGATTGTGACCCATTTCGGGATTAACAATCAAACCTTCAGCAGCCCGGCAGGTTCTACAAAAAAACCGGGTATGTTTTTTCACGATGCCTGGAACGAATATGCAGTTGTATTGCCGGAAGCCGATAAGAAATTCAGTTTATCGATAGGCGGCGGATTGCATTACTATATGGGACTTTCCCGTATGACGATGGCTTCCACATTGAATTTTCTGACAATTGATGCCCCGATTTTTAACTGGCCGTTAATTGATAATGCCGATCAGTTTGCCCGACAGGTGGGAATATTCGCCAAAGGGAAATACGGAAAACTGGAATACCGCATGAGCATCAACAAACCTTTTGCCACCAGTACGACTCCTGTGGATGTGGCGGTTGCCGATAATGCCGTTGCCGTGGATAACAGCGGAAATACCCGATGGTCGAAAGCCGGGTATTTTGAATACCAGTTTTTAGATCAGGAATCGAATTTGCTTCCTTATAAAGTAGGTTCTTACCTGGGTACTAAAAGAGTGTTCAATTTAGGAGCCGGATTTTATACGGCACCGGAAGCGACCCGTACTTCGGTAAACGGTATCGTTTCAAAACATGACATGAAATTATTTGCAGCCGATGCCTTTTTGGATATGCCATTGGGAGCCAAGGACAAAAAGATGGCTTTAACAGCATATTCCGTGCTATACGATTATGATTTCGGACCCAATTACCTGAGAAATATCGGGATTATGAATGTAGGAGCTTCCGATCCTGGTTTTACAGGCGACAGAGCTTTGGCAGGAGCCGGTAATACACAGCCCATGATTGGTTCCGGAACGATCTGGTATACCCAGGCAGGTTTCCTGCTGCCGTGTAAAGCCGAAAAACCAACGGTTCGCATTCAGCCTTTTAGTGCCTATACCTATAAAAAGTTTGATGCATTGGAAAAATCAAGCTCTCAGTTTGATATCGGTGCCAATTTCTTTCTGGACGGACACCACGCTAAAATCACCACTCAGTATTCCACCCGCCCGGTTTATATTGCAAAAGACAATATTGACGGCATGAAAGGGGATTTATTGATTCAACTGCAAATCTATTTATAAACAACTTTGACTAATCATTTATGAGTAATAAATCAACAAAAGGAATATGGAGTGTTATCACAGCATCGTCTGTAGGAACACTTATCGAATGGTATGACTTCTATATTTTCGGAAGTTTGGCAGTAGTTATTTCCACCAAATTTTTCCCGTCCGACAATCCCACTGCGGCATTTTTGTCGACACTGGCAACGTTTGCGGCCGGATTCGTGGTTCGTCCGTTCGGAGCTTTATTTTTCGGACGTCTGGGCGATTTGATCGGAAGAAAATATACGTTTATGGTTACCCTGCTTTTAATGGGTGGTGCCACTTTTTTAATAGGCTGTATTCCCAGTTATGAAACGATAGGCTTTATGGCACCCTTACTGGTTTTGCTTTTAAGACTTTTACAGGGACTGGCATTAGGCGGAGAATATGGCGGTGCGGCGACCTATGTGGCCGAACACGCACCAATAGGACAAAGAGGTTACTGGACGTCCTGGATTCAAACAACGGCAACGGCAGGTTTATTTGTTTCCCTGATGGTTATTCTGGTAACAAAAACCTCCTTATCCTCGGAAGCTTTTGACGAGTGGGGATGGAGAGTACCGTTCTGGGTATCGATATTAATGGTGCTGGTATCCTATTTAATCCGTAAAAACATGCATGAATCACCGGTTTTTGCCAAAGCGAAAGCCGAAGGGAAAACCAGTACAAACCCGCTGAAAGAAAGTTTCGGAAACCGTTACAATCTAAAATTTGTCCTGCTGGCTTTATTCGGAGCGGCAATGGGGCAGGGAGTTGTCTGGTATACCGGGCAGTTTTATGCGATGAACTTTATGAAAACGGTAATGAGTGTCGATTCCACGCAGGTGGATACTTTACTCGGTATTGCCCTGCTGATGGGAACTCCTTTCTTTGTGGTTTTCGGCTGGCTGAGTGATAAGATCGGCAGAAAAAGCATTATGATGACCGGAATGCTGCTGGCGATATTCTTATACCGGCCCATATATAAGGCCATGTACAGCACAACAGACGTGGCGTTAAAAACGGAGATCGTTGAAAAAACAAAACTGGTTGCCATCACGAAGGAAAATGCCCATCAGACAATTGATTCCGTGTACACAACAACAAAAGAATTCTCAGACGGTACCCAATGGGAACAGATAAAAACCGTACATTTAGAAGACGGGAAACCGGTAATGGTGGACGGAAAAGCAAAATCGGATGTTAAAACCACTGTGCATATCAATGCTTCAGACAAATGGCTGCTGATTTTCTTAGTGTTTGTTCAGGTGATTTTTGTAACGATGGTTTACGGACCGATAGCAGCCTTTTTAGTGGAAATGTTCCCGGTAAAAATCCGATATACGTCCATGTCGCTGCCATACCACGTTGGAAACGGAATATTTGGTGGTTTGCTGCCAGCCATTTCCACGTATCTGGTAACTGTGGCAAAAGATAACGGCAATGCCGAGTTTTACCTGGAAGGATTATGGTATCCGATTATCATTGCAGCGATCAGTTTTGTGATAGGAGTGTTCTATATTAACGGAAAAGATAAAAATATTAACGACTAAAAGCAGTATCATGAACAAAATAAAAAGAATTCTCGGAATTGTCTGGCTTTTATTAGCTTTAGCCGCAGCCTATTTTTGTATCTTTATATTCGGTCTGCCGAAGTTTACAACCGGAAAACAGGACGATTTGGTGTTTGGAATCATCATTTTATTCATCTTAACGCCGTTAATCGTTTTAGGTTTGGGAACGTTTGGCTATTATGCCCTGATAGGAGAATATGACAGTAAAGAATAAGTATATAACTACCTAGTTGCTAATTGTACTCCGGTTTCCTTGTTTGCAAGCGCCGGAGTCATTTGGTTTCGTATATTAAAATGAAAAATCGCCACGAACAGAAGTTAATCGTTTTATCCTTATTGCTTTTATTAGCTTTTAACCTGCCTTTGGTTTTACTTTTCGATAAAGCTGAAGCGATTGGAGGAATTCCGATTATCTATTTTTACTTTTTTTCCTTATGGGTGTTTTCAGTATTGGTTTCATTATTAGTGATTAAGCGGTATTATGAATAGTTTAGGATTGCTGATCATTTTATTGCTCTATCTGGCCATACTGTTTTTTGTGGCCCATTGGGCAGAGAAAAAAGCCCATAGCAAGTGGACCAATAACCCTTATGTATATACGTTTTCGCTGGCGGTATATTGCTCGGCGTGGACCTATTACGGAAGTATTGGCGTGGCGGCCAAATCGGGACTGAGTTACCTTACGGTGTACCTGGGACCGGTGATTATCATTCCGGCATGGATCCTGATCCTGCGAAAGATCATCCGGATTTCAAGAGTTAACAAGATTTCCAGTATTGCCGATTTTATTTCCCTGCGTTACGGGAACAGCCGTTTTTTAGGAGCGCTGGTTACCTTTATCAGTGTGGTCGGCATTTTGCCGTATATTTCGTTACAGCTAAAAGCCATAGCCGAAACCTTTACGATAGTAACCAAAACATCACTGAGTTCCAATGTTTTTAATGATACCACAACCTACGTGGCTATCGCTTTAGCCCTTTTTGCCTCTTATTACGGTACCCGTTATGTGGATGCCTCCGAAAAAAGAAAAGGAATTGTCACCGCCGTTGCAATGGAATCGGTTTTAAAACTGTTCTTTTTTATCCTGGTTGGTGTATATGTGACCTTTTTTGTTTTTGACGGTTTTGATGATATTTATGCGCAGGCAAGCCTGTTGCCCGGATTTAAAGAAAAAAACACTATTGGCGGTATTCCGCAGGCCTTAAACTGGTTTTTTCTGTGTTTGTTGTCCCTTTTTGCCATTTTTCTGCTGCCGCGTCAGTTCCAGATGGCAGTGGTTGAAAACAACAGGGAAAGCCATATCAAAACGGCCATCTGGCTGTTTCCGCTGTATTTGCTGCTTTTTAATGTTTTTGTATATCCCATTGCATGGGGCGGGAATATCCTGTTTTCGGGAAACAGCGTAAATGCCGATACCTATTCGTTATTGATTCCGCAGTTTTTTGATAATTCCGTTATCACGGTGTTGGTGTTTTTAGGCGGATTTTCAGCTTCGATCTCGATGATAGTCGTGGCTTCAATCGGATTGTCGATCATGCTGAGCAACAACCTGCTCATTCCGTATGGTTTTTTGGGAACCTTACAGAGTGAAGTTCAGGACGAGAACAGCAAGCGTATCGTAAACATCCGTAAGGTTTGTATTTTTTTACTGATTATCGTTTCGTATCTGGTTTACCGCTTTTACGTACTGGATTACAATTTGTTTTCCATCGGACTGGTTTCGTTTGTTGTGATGGCACAGTTGGCTCCGGCCTTTTTCGGAGCATTGATGTGGCGGAGAGGTTCCCTGTTAGGGGCTGTTTCCGGAATGATTGCCGGATTTTTAGTGTGTGTGTACACGCTTTTAATTCCGTATTCCATCGGGATTACGAATATCGATAACAGCTTTATTACCGAAGGATTTTTGGGTATTTCCCTTTTAAAACCCTTTCAGTTGTTTGGACTGGATTATCTGACGCCCATTCCGCATGCGCTGTTCTGGAGTTTGTTCTTTAATACAATTATTTATCTTGCCGTTTCCGTCAGTTTTAAAGGAAACTACCGCGAACGCAATTATGCCGAGATGTTTATCGATATCGACAAATATATTACGATGCATGAAAATGCTTTTATATGGAAAGGAACAGCCTATACCAGTGATATTGAAAAAGTTTTAAAACGCTTTTTAGGAGAAGAACGCACCAAAAGAGCATTGAATATTTTTAACCTTAAATACAATGTGGATAAAAACCAGAAACTGGCCGATGCAAGGCTGGTTAAATTTGCGGAAAACCTGCTAACCGGACACATCGGAACGGCATCGGCAAGGATCCTGATTTCCAGTGTGGTTAAAGAAGAAAAAATATCCCTTCAGGAAGTGCTGCACATTCTGGAAGAATCCAAAGAAAACATCATTATCAATAAAAAGCTTACCGAAACATCTAACGAGTTAAAACAGATTACCGCCCAGTTGCAGCAAGCCAATGAACAGCTGATCGAAAAGGACTTGCAGAAAGATGAGTTCCTGGATACCGTTACGCACGAACTGCGTACGCCGATTACAGCAATAAAAGCCTCCAGCGAGATATTATTTCACGACGATGATATTCCGGAAGAATTGCGCAAACAGTTTTTAAAGAATATTATCTCGGAATCCGATCGGTTAAATCGTTTGATTAACAAGATACTGGATCTGGAAAAATTTGAAACCGGAAAACAGCGGATCCACGCTACAAAAAACAGCCTGAACAGTACAATAGATAAGGCTTTGGAACCGTTAGAACAACTTATACGCAACAAGACGATAACCATAGTGTTTGAAGATAGAGAAGAAGTGGAAGCTTTTTATGAGGAAGAACGCATTATCCAGGTGGTCAACAACCTGATTTCAAATGCCGTGAAGTTCTGTCCGGAAAAGAACGGGTATATTTCGATAACTTTAAGCGTAACGGAAAACAGTGTGCAAACCAGTATAAAAGATAATGGTAAGGGAATCAACCCTGAAGATCTGGATGCTATTTTTGACAAGTTTTACCAGTCCACCAACCAGAATATCAAAAAACCGGTGGGAAGCGGATTAGGATTAGCGATCTGCAAACAGATTATTGAACACCATAAAGGTAAAATATGGGCAGAGAACAGGGAAGACGGAACCGTGTTTCATTTTACGCTGCCAAGGTATAATACAACGGAAAAGGAATAATATGAAGAAAATTTTAATTGTAGATGACGAACCCAATATCGTTATGTCATTAGAATATACGTTTAAGAAAAATAATTATGAAGTATTCATTGCCCGTGACGGACAGGAAGCATTGGATATTTTAAAGATTCAGCTGCCGGACATCATTATCCTCGATGTGATGATGCCGATGGTAGACGGATTTGCCACTTTAGAACAGATTAAAAAAGACGAACGCCTGCAGCACTGCAAAGTGATTTTCCTGTCGGCTAAAAATAAAGAAAAGGATATAGAAAAAGGGCTTTCCCTGGGAGCCGATCTGTATATGACCAAACCATTTTCGATTAAGAAACTGGTGGAACAGGCTAACGAGCTGCTCACCAGTTAAAAACAAACTGACTATGAACTACAAGGAATGCTACAACAGGAGTATTGATACTCCGGAAGATTTCTGGAAAGAACAGGCCGATGTTTTGGAATGGTATTCCAAACCGCAGGCGATACTTTCCAAAGATGAAAACGGTTATGCGCGCTGGTTTGCCGATGGCGAGCTGAATATCTGTTATCTTGCGATAGACAAGCATATTCAGGACGGTCACGGCGAGCAGGTTGCTTTTATTTATGACTCGCCGGTAACGCAAAATGTCAGGAAATATACGTTTAATGAAGTGAAAACCGAAGTAGCGAAGTTAGCCGGCGGATTGGTTTCGTTGGGGTTGACCAAAGGCGATACGGCAGTGATTTATATGCCCATGATCCCGCAGGTAGCTTTTGCCATGCTTGCCTGTGCCCGTATCGGGGTTACGCATTCGGTGGTTTTCGGCGGATTTGCCCCGCATGAGCTGGCTATCCGGATAGACGATTCCAAACCCAAAGCGATCATCACGGCTTCATCAGGAATTGAAATTGACCGGCTGATTGCCTATAAACCATTGGTGGATGAAGCTATTGAAATGGCAAACCACAAGCCGGAAAAAGTAGTTATTTTTAACAGGAAGTTGGGCGCCAGGATTCCATTTCAGACGTATGATGTGGATTATGCCGATCTGGTTGCCAGATCGGAAGAAGTACCTTGTGTACCGTTAGAATCCAGCCATCCGCTGTATGTTTTGTATACATCCGGAACAACCGGCAAACCAAAAGGAATTGTCAGGGATACAGGTGGTTATGCCACGGTACTTAAATTTTCAATGCGCTATATTTATAACGTTAATGAAGGCGAAGTTTTCTGGGCAGCTTCCGATATGGGCTGGGCGGTAGGACACAGTTATATCCTGTATGGTCCGCTGCTAAACCGCAATACGACCGTTATTTTTGAAGGGAAACCGATCAAAACTCCGGATGCGAGCACCTTTTGGCGTGTGATAGCCGAACATAAAGTAAGTGTTATGTTTACGGCACCCACTGCGATCCGGGCGATTAAAAAAGAAGATCCGGACGGATTATTTATAAAAAAATACGATCTGAGCAGCCTGCGTATCCAGTTTCTGGCAGGAGAACGCTGCGATGTTGCCACACTGGAATGGTACCGGAAACATATTCCGATTCCAACCATTGACCACTGGTGGCAAACGGAGTCCGGCTGGCCGATGATTGCCAATATGATGGGAGTGGAATACCTGCCGATCAGGCCCGGTTCTGCCGGAAAAGCCGTTTCGGGTTATGATATCCGGATTTTTGATGAAAACGGCAAAGAATTGGGTGCAAATGAGGAAGGATATGTGGTAATAAAACTACCTTTGCCACCGGGAATGATGCTGGGTTTATGGGAAGACGAAGTGCGCTTTAAAGCCGGATATTTAAACCGTTTTCCGGGCTATTATTTTTCCGGCGACGGCGGGTATAAAGACAAAGATGATTATATTTACATAACAGGGCGTGTTGACGATGTTATCAATGTTGCCGGACACCGGCTTTCTACCGCAGAAATGGAAGAAATTGTAGCGGCACACGATTCAGTAGCAGAATGTGCGGTAATCGGGATTAACGATGCCTTAAAAGGGCAGGTTCCGCTAGCGATGGCGGTGGTAAAATCAGGACATGATATTGAGCACTTTCAGCTGGAATATGAAATAGTACAGCTGGTAAGGGAGCAGATTGGTGCGGTAGCCTCCCTGCGAAATGTAGTCGTGGTCCAGCGACTGCCCAAAACGCGTTCCGGTAAAATCCTCAGAAAATTGTTGCGCAGTATTGTTGACGGAGAACAATATCAGGTTCCGTCTACAATTGATGATGAAGCCATTATCGGAGAAGTGACCGACGCTTTTAAAAACTACGGAATAGGAATATTTAAAAAAGATGCAAAAGAATAAACAAATTAGTCATGAGTTATTATAAAATAAACAATCTCGAAGAATATTTTAAACACTATAAAAAGTCTATTCGTGAACCGCGTAAATTTTGGGGAAAAGTAGCAGAAGAGAATTTTACCTGGTACCAGTTGTGGGATAAAGTAATGGAATTTGATATGGCGGAAGCTGATATTAAATGGTTTGTGAATGGAAAGGTCAATATCACAAAAAACTGTATTGACCGCCATCTGGCAAAAAGAGGGAATAAAACCGCGATTATTTTTGAACCGAACGATCCGAAAGAAGCAGCAGAACACATTACCTATAACGAGTTGTACGACCGTGTGGCCAAAATGGCAAACGTTTTACGGGAACAAGGCATTAAAAAAGGGGACAGGGTTTGTATTTATCTGCCGATGATCCCGGAACTAGCCGTTGCCGTTTTAGCCTGCGCCAGAATCGGAGCGATACATTCGGTGGTATTTGCCGGATTTTCAGCCTCTGCCATCGCTTCCCGTATTATCGACTGCGAATGTAAAATGGTTATCACCTCCGATGGTGCTTTCAGAGGAAACAAAACGATTGACTTAAAAGTCATTGTGGATGAAGCCCTGGAAAAATGCCCTTCGGTAACCAAAGTATTGGTTGCGAAAAGAACCAATACAACTGTTACAATGAAAGAAGGCCGTGACCTGTGGTTACAGCCGCTTTTAGACGAAGCGATTCCGAACAACGTAGCGGAAATAATGGATGCGGAAGATCCGTTGTTTATTTTATATACTTCCGGCTCTACCGGGAAACCGAAAGGAATGCTGCACACGACTGCCGGCTATATGGTATATACAGCCTATACGTTTAAAAATATCTTCAATTATGAAGAAAACGATATTTACTGGTGTACGGCCGATATCGGCTGGATTACCGGACACTCTTATATTTTATACGGACCGTTATTAAACGGGGCGACAACGGTTATTTTTGAAGGGGTTCCGTCTTATCCGGATTTCGGACGTTTCTGGGATGTTATCGACAAACATAAGGTTACCCAGTTCTATACGGCGCCAACAGCAATCCGTTCGTTAGCTAAAGAAAGTACCGAATGGGTTGATAAACATGATTTATCCAGCTTAAAGGTTATCGGTTCGGTAGGTGAGCCTATTAACGAAGAGGCATGGCACTGGTATAACGACCATGTGGGCAAGAAAAAATGCCCTATTGTAGATACCTGGTGGCAAACAGAAACCGGAGGAATCATGATTTCACCGGTACCTTTTGTAACACCAACAAAACCAACGTATGCCACGTTGCCGTTACCGGGTATCCAGCCGGTTTTAATGGACGAAAAGCGCAACGAGATTGAAGGAAATCAGGTTGTGGGAAGTTTGTGTGTCAAGTTTCCGTGGCCGTCCATTGCCAGAACCATCTGGGGCGATCATCAGCGTTATAAGGATACCTACTTTTCGGCTTTTCCGGGTAAATATTTTACCGGCGACGGCGCTTTACGGGACGAAGTAGGCTATTACAGAATTACCGGAAGGGTAGATGATGTGGTGATTGTTTCCGGTCATAACTTAGGAACAGCGCCAATTGAAGATGCAATCAACGAACATCCGGCAGTAGCAGAATCGGCTATTGTTGGCTTCCCGCACGATATTAAAGGAAATGCCCTTTACGGATTTATTATCCTGAAAGAGATCGGGGAATACCGTGACCGCGACAATTTGCGTAAGGAGATCAACGAACATGTGGCGAGTCATATCGGACCGATTGCAAAACTGGATAAGATACAATTCGTATCGGGATTACCGAAAACGCGTTCCGGGAAAATTATGCGTAGAATCCTGCGTAAAATAGCCGAAGGTGATTTTTCTAATTTTGGGGATATCTCCACTTTATTGAATCCGGAAATTGTAGAGGAAATCAAAAACGAGAAATTGTAGTTTATTCATTTCTATATAACAAAAAACCACTTTCAATTTGAAAGTGGTTTTTTGTTTATCAATGTTACGAAGTGAAGTTTTTTCTTTCTGACTTTTCGGTATATTTGTGAATATCAGCCATAAAAGCCCCACCATCTTAAAGCTGACGGGGCGTTTCTTATACATCTTTTAATCCCATTAAAAAGTAAAAATGAACTTTACAGAAGGTATAGTAATTGCCAATAAATTTCCAAATCACAAACGTGAAGTCAGCGTGTACTTTGGCGACAGTGACAATACAGATCCTAATAGGGGTTTAAGCAGATTAGATGTTGATTATCTGGAAGAAATCGTTACGGTATTAGAGAAACTGGTCAGTCAGAATGATCCTGATGAATATTATCAATGGGGTGCTGATTTGTTCTCTGTTATATCGAATTGTCAAATTTCAAAATGCCGCAATGCTATTTGGGATGAAGAATTTAAAGATATAAATACAGGTTCTTTATTGGTATTCGTCAGAGCGTTAGAAAAGTTTAAAAGGAAATACAGTGTGCCAGACGTTTTAAAAAGTATTGTTGGAAAAGCTTTTGAAACAATAAAAAACAATCCGTCATATTTTAAAGTGATCGAACATGGAAGTCATTACGAAACTCAAATAGATAAGCTACTGGTGTCATTAAATTTGTCTGAAGAAGATTTGAAACTTTCCGTTTCGGAATATTTAGATGATATAAACGAAAACCTTGACTGAAAAATAACGTATAGCAGCGGTTCAAAACCATTACCGGTTTTATCCTTTAAATGAAATCCTGCGCTATAATTTCAGCTTTTTCTTTAGCTTTAAAAACAGTAAAGCAATAATATAGGCATCGCCCGAAGCGGTGTGGCGGTCGCTCTTTTTGATTTTAAAAATATCACACAATTCATCCAGGCTCTGGTGTTTGTCTTCCGGCAGGTTTTTAAATTTCTGATACATGACATCCACATCCAGTATCATATTTTTTAGTTTTCCCAAATTCAGGCGTTTTAATGCCTGATTGATCATTTCCACATCAAAGTTAATGTTGTGGCCGATTAAAGTAGCGTCTTTAATAAAATCCAGAAAACGGATAATGGCTTCCGCTTCAATGATTTTCTCTTCTTTGCCTTCTTTTAAAATGCCGGTAAGAATGGCGTTTTCGGGATTAAAAACTTCTTGTTTCAGGTAAACTTCAAAAAAATCACCAACTTTAATTTCGTTATCAATTACAGCAATAGCACCAATGGAAAGGATTACATCGTCCTTCCAGTCCAGTCCGGTGGTTTCTGTATCGAAAACAACATAGCGCTTTGTCCCGTTTTGTTCTTCTTTGTCAAAATGAGCTGCGTATTGTTTCCAGAATTGGGGAATATCTTTACCTGTAAGCCAATCTAATACCATAATCTATGTAAAATAGGTCAGTTGAAAACGATTTTTAATTAAATCCTGTATGTCATTTATCGGCTGAAAACAATTTTTCAGCTTCACTTTATCTACTTTTGATAATTCCTGCAGGTTAATGTAACTGCCGTTGGAACTATTCTGCAGGCCTTCTTCGGTTCTGAACCAGATCAGGGTGTTAAAAGCTTCGGCACATTCCAGATACAAATCGGCATTTTGCGGCTCTAAATCGGCCAGTTTTTTAAAACGCTGGTAGGTATTGGTAATGCCTTTGATGTTTCTGCTGATGCACAGCACACGGGCGGCATCAACCAATGGCATGATGGCACGGTTCTTAATATCGAAAGCATCTTTATGCTCTTCATCCTGTTCTAACAGGAACTGGCGGAAAAAGCCTAATGGTGCCGGTTTTTTTATCGCATTTGTTCCTAAGAAAGCATAGAACAGTTGGTTGTTATCGGTACTGTTGAAAATGCTTTCCGTCAGGGAATTTTCGAAAGAAATATCCCCGTAAATCAGATCATAATCAAAGAAAATAGTACTCAGATTAATTCCTTTTTCACCTGGAGTGTTAATCCAGGTATTGTATTGTTTTATCCAGTCTGTCAGTGATTTACACCATAGTTCATTATTAGCCATTAATTCCTGCGGACAAGGTGTGTAACCCACTTTTTCAAGTGTTTCGATTACCTTGTCTGCCAGCTGCATAAAGTACTGTTTTACGTCGTCATAACGTTCTGCCTCAACATCTTCAAATACCAGAATATTGTCGATATCCGTTAACAGCAATTGCTCTTTTCGGCCCTGGCTGCCCAGGTTAAACCAGGCAAATCGGGTAGGAGGCGGTGTTTCCATTTTTTCAATAGCCAGATCGATGGCTCTTTTGGTAATGGCAATATTGATTTCTGCCGCCACATTGGTGATGTGCGAAATCGGGATATTTTTATCGATAGAATTCTGAATCAGGTCGGTCAGTTTTTCTCGTATCGTTTTGAGCTCTTTGGAGCGTGTGGCACGACGGGTTAATTTTAAAAGGATTCCTGGATTACTGGCTTGTGCCGCTACGATATCGTGTTCTGTTATAATTCCGGAAACAGCACTTTTCTCGGTTCCGTCCCTGGTTACACACAAATGCCCGACATTGTGTTTGAGCATCATCATTTGTGCTTCGGCAATTGAAATGTTTTCCGGAACGGTAATTACCGGAGAAGACATGATCTTATCGGCTGCCGTGTCGATAGGGAAAGCTCCGGTTGCAATTTTGGAGCGCAGATCTTTATCGGTGATGATCCCGATGGGTAACTGGTTATCGTGAATAATAACACTGCCAATCCTGCTGTTGGACATTGTTTGTGCAATGTGTTTGATAATATCGCTGGAACTGGCTGTAATGGGGTTCTTAGTATATTTAACCGGCTGGAAATACTGGATATCCGCGGCACTTTGTTCGTCAAAAATAATATTCTCCGAGATCAATTTCCCGCGGTGGTCTTTGTCATAAGGATTCCGGGTATTGGAAGCGAAACTTTCCAGCAGGAAGCTTAGAACGTTGGCATTTTTAGCCACATACGGCTGAAATACGGCAATCGGAATCGCATAAATAATACTCTCTTCACGGGCTTTTGCCGTCATCAGGTAATTGTTTTTGGCAAAAAACGGACGCAGTCCCAAAATATCGCCCTCATCACATTTATCAATCAGGAATTCCTCGGCATCGGAAATTACCGAAAGACCAATCGCACCGTTTGCCACCACATAAAAATTTTGGTGGGTCGCGTCGCCAACTTTAAACAATACCTGATTCTTTTCTAAATAGATCACACTGATAGTTTGTGAAATATCCACCAGTTCCTGATAGGAAAGGCTGATAAAAGGAGGATAATGCTTTAAAAAATCGGCTATGCGCTCTGCAATTGGGTTTTTCATAACAGGGATTTAATTCCTAAAAATACTAAAATTAAAACAATTTCAAAACAGAAAATTCACTTAAAAAGTATACAACTGTGAAAAAGTAATCACAATAATGGCAATTAGTGCCAAAATGATTCCGATATAATTGGTACGGCTGATTTTTTCTTTAAAGACAATAATGCCGACAAGGCTGCCCAAAAGGATCACACCAAAGTTCATTGTGGCAAACACGGTTGAAGGGTTATCGGCTAAGGCTTTGTGTGCTTTCAGATAAAACAGGATATTCCCGAAGTTAAGCAGTCCTAAAAGTACGCCAAACAGCAGGCTCAAACGGTTTAACCGTTCCTTTTTGATGACTGTTTTATACAGTGTTATGGCCGTAGAAACGACTAAAGCACCGCAAAAAACAACAAATAAAGAAGTTGTATACGGAATCTCTTTATAGGAAGCGATTTGTTTGAAAAAAACATCAATCGTACCAAATCCGAGTAAAACAATTGCCGGGTACAGCCAGTTATTTTGCTTGTCCTGCCGGCTTTCCTTTTTGTATAACGTCAGGAATATGGCGGTAAAACCGATAAACAGTCCGCAGAATTTTAACGGGCTTATGGCTTCCTTAAAAACAAAATAGGCGATCAGGATCGGAATAAAAAGAGAAAAACGCTGGGCAATATCGGTTTTAACAATACCAATATGGCGCACTGAGGCTGCGAGAACCAGAAATATGGTGGGCAGCAGGATGGCGAGAATAGTATAAACCGGCCATGGCGCATTTGCATTTACAGCGCTGATATCGGGTTGGTAAAACAGGTAACACAACGTAATGGCAATAACATAATTCCAGTTGATTACCTGCTGAAAAGAAACGGAATACCGTTTGGCTATTTTGAATAAAATGCCAACAGAAACGCTACAGAGTACACTAAATAATAGGAAATGCATTTTGAATTTTTGTTATTTGAAAAGTCCTGTAAAGGTAAACGATAATGAATTTCAAAAATAGCGATTGCCGCAATTTGATACAAAAAAATCCTATAATCTGATTTATAGGATTTTATAAGATACCGTATTGTAGATGCTTATGGATTGGTGGACCAAAGGCCTACATCTTTTACAAATGCTCTACGGTTTAGTTTCAGATGCGCTACTAATAATTCGGCAAAATCTTCCGGCTGCAATACACTTTCCGGATTGCCATCGGTTAAATTCAGGCTAACGGATAAATCGGTAGCAATCGTACTCGGATTCATCGTAAACACCCGGATATTCGATTTACGGACTTCCTGCATTAAGGATTCCGACAAACCGATCAAACCGAATTTTGAAGCACTGTAAGCACTTGTCAGGGCCGAAGCGCGTACACCGGCACTTGAAGAAACATTTACGATATCGCCGGACTGACGTTCCAGCATTTCCGGTAAAACGGCATGGATGACATAATAAGCACCCAAAAGGTTTACTTTGATAATGTTTTCCCACTCGCTGATTTCAAAATCCATGAATTTTGCAAATTTACCGATACCGGCATTGTTGATCAGGATATCAATAGCACCCAGCTGTTCTTTTAGTTTTGTGATAGCGGCCGTTACCGAGTTGAAATCGGAGATATCGGCAGTTGCGTAAGCCACATTCAGGCTGCTGTCGATGCTTTTTACTGCAGCGGCAACGTCAACCAGATCTTTTTCCGTTCTTGATAGTAAGGCAAGATGAACACCTTCTGCGGCTAATGCCAGCGCAACGGCTTTACCCAAACCTTTTCCGGCTCCGGTAATTAAAGCTGTTTTTCCTTTTAATTGTTCCATTTGATATATAATTTATGCTTTACACGCGATCAGCGTATTTTCTTTTTGTTTTCTATGGTAAAATAAAGCTATTGCAATCAGAATACCTACAAAAGCCAATCCGAATCCAACCCAGTCCGGTGATGTATAATCATAGCCCATCGTTAACGGTATTCCGGCCAGATAAGCTCCTAAGGCATTTCCGGCATTCATCGCAGCCGGACTGATGGAAGAGCCTAATATTTCGGCTCCTTTTGCCGACTGCATCATCATGATCTGAACCGGGGCAACGATCGCAAAAGCCACCGCACCAATAACAAATGTCATAATGGTTACCGTTATCTTATTGTCGGCTACAAAAGTCAGTAACATTAAAACCAGGCACATGCCTACTAATAACCCGATTGAGGCAAAAAGGGGAGAATAGGTATCGGATAGTTTTCCGCCCAGGAAATTACCGAAGGTCATGCCCAATCCGGCAATTACCATTAAATAGGTAACCGTTCCGGCATCGAATTTGGAAACTTCCGTAAACAAAGGGGCGATATAACTGTACCAGCTGAAAAATCCGCCTGTACCGATGATAGCAATTAACAATACCAGCCATAAATCCAGTCGCTTAAAGATAGCCAGATCCTTTTTAAAGCTCGATTTTTCGGAGGCTTCAAATTCAGGCATCCAGTACATAACACTCAATATGGTCAGTAAACCGATAACGCCTACGATACAGAAGGTAATGCGCCAGTTGATGTAATGCCCGATATAGGTTCCCAGCGGAACACCAATCACATTGGCGATCGTAAGTCCGGAGAACATAATGGCAATAGCCTGTGCCGTTTTTCCTTCTTTGGCCAGTTTTCCGGCAACAACAGCACCAATACCAAAAAAGGTTCCGTGCGGTAAACCGGATAAAAAGCGCAGGATCAGCAATGAGGTATAATCGTTTGCCAAAGCCGATAGACTGTTGAAAACCGTGATCCAGACCGCTAATGCGATTAAAGCTGTTTTGGGTGGTTTATTCTGTAATAATATGGTTAATAATGGGGCACCCACAACTACTCCGAGTGCATAAGCCGATATGAAATGACCGGCCTGGGGAATGCTCACTTTCAGGGAACTTGCCAGATCGGGAAGGATTCCCATCATTACAAATTCGGTCATTCCAATAGTAAAAGCTCCGATTGCCAGAGCGATAAGTCCTTTTTGCATATAATAAAAACGCTTGTTTAGTTTGCAAAATTCTACTAATTTTGAATATTACAAATAGATTTTCTTTTGAAAAACTGTTTTATTCATCATTATTGAATTTTATGATACAATCGGTAAAAAGAGCTTTTGATATACTGGAGTATATCACGCAAAACGGAAACCTGGTTCGCCTCAATGATATTGCCAATGCGTTGAACTTACAGAATACAACGGTTCATAATTTTCTGAACACCCTGAAAGATCTGGGCTATGTGGAACAGGACGAATTAACGCCCCGTTACCGGGTGACGACCAAGCTGCAATGCATTTATCCGCCTTCGGCTTCGGTTTCCCTGTTAAAAAGCCAGCTGCGTCCCATTTTGGAACAAATCACCGCACTGACGAATGAAACGTCTTATTTGTCTGTACAGATGGGCACGTATTTCCGACATGAGCTTATTTCGGAACCGGACCGTTCCGTTAAAATATCGCTGGAGCTTAATAAAGATTACGGTATGCTGCGCACAGCCATCGGGAAAGTATTTATGGCGCATTCCGAACATTTACAGGCTACGTTAATGAAAAATATGGAGGAAGCAGACTGCGAAAGTCTGAAAAAAGAGATAGCCGAAATACAGCAAAACGGCTATGCTTTAGATCTGGAACAGTTTGAACCGGATTTGAACTGTGCCGCCATTCCGTATTACAGTAACAATAGAGTAGTGGCTGTTTTAGGTGTTTCCGGACCCGCTTTCCGCTTTAAGCTTCCCGAAATGCTGCAGGCAATCACCATTATGAATTCCCTTAAATAATATAGAAGCACATGACCATAGAAAATAGTACCCTAAACGATCTGACAACAATTTTTGAATTTTATGCTGCCGCTGTAGCCTATCAGAAAACGAAGTTTAACAAACACTGGCAGGATTTTGATAAGGAAATGGTGCAGACAGAGATCCGGGAAAACAGGCAATGGAAGATTTTGATTGACGGAAAAACAGCCTGCGTTTTTGCCACAACCTATGAAGATCCTTTTATCTGGGGCGAAGCCAATGCGATACCGGCGGTTTACCTGCATCGGATTGTGACCCATCCGGATTTTAAAGGGAATAATTTTGTGGTGCAAATTTTAGCCTGGGCAAAAGAACACGCTAAAACATTAGGTATGGACTATGTGCGCATGGATACCTGGGGCGATAATGAAGAGTTAATCCAGTATTACCGCAAATGTGGTTTTCATTATTTAGGAAATACAACACCCACAGAAACGGCTGCTTTGCCCAAACACTATTCGGCTATTTCGCTGGCGCTTTTTGAGGTAAAAGTAGATTAAATAAAAAAGTCCCGGATTTCCGGGACTTTTTCTTTTTTATTTGTCCCGTCCTGAAATAAGTT
>NZ_DFUB01000031.1:43287-123656 GCF_002379575.1 Flavobacterium sp. UBA4197 | reverse complement strand
AACTTATTTCAGGACGGGACAATTGAATAAAAAAAGCCCTGAAGTACTTCAGGGCTTTTTTATTGCTTTATTCTGCCGGTTTTTCTGCCTCTTCAGCGGTATCACCGGTTACCTCTTCAATTTTGTTTTCCGTCTTCTCGATCACGTCCGATAAAGCTTCTTTAGCATCCGTAGCTTTGTCTTCGATCCACTCGCCGGCATCGGCTATTTTCTCTTTGGCAGTATCGATAAAATCATTGACTTTTTCCGAAACACCCATTTCCTCCAGTTTTTGAGAAGCGCTGTCGGCTACTTCCGAAACTTTTTCTACTACATCCTCCGTGAAGGATTCTACCTTGTCAACCGCGGTATCGGCTGTGCTGCTGACCTTATCTCCTAAATCTTCCGTACTCTGCTTTGCTTTTCCGAAAAGTGAACTAAAAAAACTCGATAATCCCATAATTTTATATTTTTAAAAGTAAATGTATTAAAAAAAATAATATTTGTCAGCTTTTTAAAAGTATACTTGACGATTATTTGGTGTTGAAACAGAGCGAATTAAGGATAAATTAACACTGTAATGCTTAGATTTCAAGGGGAGTTTTTCGTTTATCAAAGCCCTTTGTTTATATTTGCCAAAAGCCAAAAGCTATGTTGAATTTAAATGTAAAAAACGAAACGTCACGGCTTAGAGCCGTAGTTTTAGGAACAGCCGTAAACAATGGACCAACGCCCTCGATAGAGGAAGCGTATGATCCGAAATCATTAGAGCATATAAAAGCAGGGACCTATCCGGTTGAAGCAGATATGGTAAAAGAAATGCAGGCTCTTGATGAAGTTTTTCAGAAATATGAAGTAAAAGTCTTCCGCCCGGAAATAATTGAAAACTACAACCAGATTTTTTCCAGAGATATTGGGTTCGTTATTGACGATGTTTTTGTAAAAGCAAACATTTTACCCGACAGAGAAAGAGAATTGGATGCTATCCAGTATGTAATAGATCAGATTGATCCCAAAAAAGTTGTTCGCCCGCCGGAAGAAGTACACATTGAAGGTGGCGATGTAATGGTTTGGAACGACTATGTTTTTATAGGAACTTATAAAGGAAGCGATTATAAAGACTATATCACGGCAAGAACCAATATGGCCGGTGTGGACTATATTAAAAAACTATTCCCGCATAAAATCGTAAAAGAATTTGATCTGGTGAAATCGAAGATCGAACCAAGGGACAATGCACTGCACCTGGATTGTTGTTTCCAGCCGGTAGGAACAGATAAAGGAATCATTTATAAAAGCGGATTCAGAGAAGAAGCGGACTATATGTTTTTAGTGAACCTTTTTGGTAAAGAAAACCTGTTCCACATTGAGCGGGAGGAAATGTATTATATGTTTTCAAATGTGTTTTCTATTGCGCCGGATGTTGTGGTTTCGGAAAGAAATTTTACAAGATTGAATAATTGGCTGAGAAGTAAAGGAATTACCGTTGAAGAAGTTCCTTATGCCGAAATTGCAAAACAGGAAGGGCTTTTGAGATGCTCTACATTGCCTTTAATCAGGGACTAATAAAAGGAAAAAATAAAAAGTATGAAACAGACTACTAACACGATATTGATGATTCGTCCTGTTGCGTTCAGGATGAATGAGCAGACAGCAGTAAATAACTATTACCAAAAAGTATTGGACAATTTATTGCCGGCTACGGTAAACGCAAAAGCACAGGAAGAGTTTGATAATTTTGTTGAAAAACTAAAAAATGCAGGCGTTAATGTTATTGTTGTTGAAGATACGGTAAGTCCGGACACTCCAGACAGTATTTTCCCGAATAACTGGATTTCTTTCCATGAAAACGGTGATGTGGCCTTGTATCCGATGTTTGCCGAAAACAGACGTATGGAGAGAAGAGAGGATGTACTGGACATCCTGGAAGACCACGGTTTTGAAATTAACAATATTGTGGACTATACCTCTGCAGAAGAAGATGAATTGTTCCTGGAAGGAACGGGAAGTTTGCTGTTAGACCGTGAAAACGGGAAAGCGTACTGTGCGTTATCACCAAGAGCGAATGAAGAACTGATGATTGAATTTTGTGAAGACTTCGAAATGAACCCGGTTATTTTTGAAGCTTTTCAAACGGTGGACGGAGAGCGAAAACCGATTTATCATACCAATGTTATGATGTGTCTGGGAGAAACTTTTGCGGTAATCTGTGCAGATAGTATTGATGATGCCAAAGAACGCAAAATGGTTTTAGACTGTTTAAAATCGGATGGCAAAGAGATTGTCTTGATTACAGAAGATCAGGTTAACAATTTTGCCGGAAATATGCTTCAGGTAAGAGGAGCGGAGGATAAGCGTTATTTGATTATGAGTGCTGCTGCACATCAGAGTTTAACGAAAGATCAGCTGACAAAACTGGAAAAACACTGTGAGATCTTAAGTTCGAGCCTGGATACTATTGAAGCTTGCGGCGGTGGAAGTGCCCGTTGTATGATGGCGGAAGTATTTTTGCCGAAAGCAGAGTAGTACGTTAAAAAAGAAAATAAAAAAAACCGCTTATTAAGCGGTTTTTTTATTGTTTAATCAATGCTTAGTTTTTTACAAAACTGTCAATAATTTTATCAGTTTCAGCTTTAGGAGTGTCCCCTTTCAGGTCGAACAAATAACCGAATAATGATTTGCGGTTTACTTTGTCTTCTAAATTAAGATCTTTGTTTCTGTCGAAAATAGATTGCCATTTGTCGCGAACGTTTTTCCACATAGCTTTGTTCTCTTTCCAGTATTTTTGAGCAGCAATACATTTTGAATCGGCTACTTTTTTGTAAAGGTCAAGTCCTTTTTCCTGAGAAAGTACAACGTCTTTTCCGTTTTCTCTTAAAACTTTTTCGTTGTCTTGTTCATGTAACCAGCCGTATTTCGTGATTTCATGAATATTTCTTCTTTTTAAAACATTGTAATCATTTCTGATAGTGTGCTCTCTTCTTGGAAGTGGAGCATCAGCGAAATTTCTCCAATATGATGTTCCATCTACGTGAACCCATGTAGCAGTTCCTTCATATCTCGGGCTGTCGTCTACCTGGTATACACGTTGCGTCCATTGTCCTTTTACTGCAGCTTTTGGTAATGTTGTAAATTTCCATGAAGTTCCTTTGTCAAACAGGTACAGGTTTGTGTTTTCAAATTCCCAATCCTGTCTCCAGTGCTTTACAATCATCGTATCGCCCACAATCAATAAATGCTGCATTACGATTTTGTTTGATTTATCTTCAACCAGTTCTACCCATTCCAATCCTTTGTCATACTTTGTTGGTGATGGCTTGTAGTTCTCGTCTTTAGTTGTTTTAAACGTCTCTGCAAAGTTGAATTCTACTTCATAACAGCCACACATTGATTTGATCGCATCCGTGTCCTGTTTCTTTTTATTGCCCTGAGCATTACCTAACATTACTGCAAATAAAAAAGCAAGAGTTGCCTTTTGTTTTAGATTTCTCATTATGTATTGATTAAAATTTCTTGTGCAAAAATATTAAATTTATTTAGAACGAATAAAAATAAAACATACATTTGCAAAAAAATATATTATTAAGATTAATTCTAAATTGATTTTAATGCTGTTTTTGTCAATAAGCTGGAATTTAGAATACTAAATGTTTTTTGGGGAATAATTCAAAAAGAAAAGCTTGTTTGCCGGGGGATTGGAAAGTTTCAAAAATTGATTTTTTTGGATGTTGAGCGTCTTTGCGGGATTGCTGCAGACGGTCAATAATTTCTTTTTCCGGTTTTTCCGGAGGCAAATAAAACCGGAAAAACAGAAATGATCTTATTACAACTGTTGGTAAACCCAGGGATTCAGGAACAGCTGGAATAACAATAATTATAAAGAGAGTAAAATAAAATAAAGAATGAATTTTAAATCAAAAATATACGGCGGTCTGTTTTTATTTAATGCCTTTGTTGGTGTAGCACAGGAAAAAGACAGTATTCCGGGTAAAGTGAACCATCTGGAGGAAGTAGTAGTAACGGGACAGTATAATCCTCAGTCGGTAAAAAAATCAGTATTTGAAGTTAAAGTGATTACCCGTGCTGATATAGACAGACAGGCAGGAAACAATTTAGCCGATTTGTTGAATCAGACGTTAAATATCAATATTATCCCAAATGCTTCCACCGGAAAATCAGGAGTACAGCTGTTTGGTTTGGATTCACAATATTTTAAAATTCTTGTCGATAATATTCCTGTCATCAATGACGAAGGTTTGGGTAACAATACCGATTTAACCCAGATCAATTTAGATGATATTCAGCAGATCGAAATTGTTGAAGGATCTATGGGGGTTGATTATGGTGCAAATGCCGTATCGGGAATTATCAACATTATTACCAAGAAATCGTCGGAACACAAATGGGAAGTCACCCCATACATCCAGGAAGAAACCGTTGGTAAAGAATACAACTTTAAAGACAAAGGAAGACATATTCAGTCCATTAAAATCGGACATAATTTTTCCGATAAGTTTTATGCCAATGCCTTATTTACCCGTAATGACTTTAAAGGATTCTGGAACAACAGAATGGGTGAAAACTACTTGTTTAATGATGGTTTAAGAGGGTACGAATGGTTACCGAAACAGCAGATCAATGCCAAATCATTATTAGCTTACACTACTAAAAACTACAGACTTTTCTATAAGTTCGAATTTTTCCAGGAAACTACAGATCGTTTTAGTGCCGATGTGCAAATGAATGAGAATCCGGCAACGCAAACGAACAATCCGGTTGCAAAAGATGAAATCTATACATCAACACGTTATTACCACCATTTAAACGCTTCCGGAAAACTGAGCGATAACGGATTGAACTATGATGTGTCTTTCTCGTACCAGCAACAAAACAGAGATTTAGAAAAATACAATTACAGAATCCGTTCACAGGAGCATTTCGGAACGGAAAATTTAGAATACGAATACCGAAAAGCATTTTATTCTAAAGGGAATTTCTCAAATTTTCTGAAAAATGATACCTATAATGTTCAGTTAGGGTATGAAATAAACAGTATTAACGGTTATGTTACCAGCCTGGCAGGTTTCTTTAACGGAGAGAATATTAAAAGAGAATTGAATTCGTATGACTTTTTTACGTCATCTGAAATAAACCTGAATAAAAGATTTTCTATCCGCCCGGGTATCCGTTTGTTATTATCATCACAGTTTGACCAGCAGGCAGCATTGTCTTTAAGTTCTAAATATGTTTTTGATAACGGTTATGAATTGAGAGGTATCGTAGGAACCGCTCCTAAATTGCCAACATACGAAGAGTTGTATACCTATATGGTTGACGTAAACCACAATATTCAGGGGAATCCGAACCTTAATCCGGAACAGGGGAAATCTGTTTTCCTTCACCTGAAAAAAGATTCAAAACTAAACGAATCGTTTACAATGCAGAATAAATTATCGGCCTGGTATCTTGATGTAAAGGACAGAATTGAAATGATCATCATACAAAACTCACCGTTAGTTTACCAGTATAACAATATTGATGTGTATAAAACCTGGGGACTTTCCCTGACCAATACGGCAAAATATAAAAAC
This sequence comes from Flavobacterium sp. UBA4197, assembly GCF_002379575.1. Lineage (NCBI taxonomy): Bacteria > Pseudomonadati > Bacteroidota > Flavobacteriia > Flavobacteriales > Flavobacteriaceae > Flavobacterium > Flavobacterium sp. UBA4197. The sequence goes on along the minus strand of NZ_DFUB01000031.1, from coordinate 118,086 downwards.
TTTACCGGAAACTTTGGGGTAACGTTTGCCGGAACAGCAAAAGTTTTAGACAGCTCAACAGATTCTAACGATGATTTTCTATATGCGGTTCAGCTAAATGCCAATGCTTCTTATTTGGTGCCAAAATGGGAAACGGTTTTCTCGGCTTACGTTAAATATAACGGACCTCAGTATCAGTTTGTAGGAAGAACCAATGAACAAAATCAAACGGTGACCGAAAGAGGAAAACAAAACCCTTTCACCTGGCTGGATGCTACGGTTAAAAAATCGTTTTTGAATAAATCGTTGGAAGCGACAATCGGAGCCAGAAATATTTTAGACATCACAACGATCAATACGACCGCAGCCGAAGGTGGAGCACATACCGGAGCTGCTACGAATATCCTGATGGGATACGGAAGATCATACTTTTTAAAACTTTTATATAAATTAAATTTCTAATAATATGAAATCAAAAATATATCAAATAGCCTTTTTTCTTTCTTTGTTCATACTAGGTTCCTGTGAGAAAAACGAGCAGGTGGCTCAACAGCCTTTTGTGGTGTCTTTTGAAAAACAATCAATCGATTTCTCGTTAATTCATGACGAAAGAGAAATGAAAATGATTTTCTCAGAACCGGCAAAAAATGATGGAAAAGTTTCGGTAAAAGTATCGCCTACGAATGCCAGTTACGGAGTGGATTTCAGTACTGTCCCGGCAGCTGGAAACGGTGTGATGGAACTACCTTTTACAAAAGGACAAAGCGAACTGAACTTTACATTCAAAAACTTAATTTACCCTTTTGATACAGATGATAAATCTATTTTGTTAGAAGTTATCGCGATCAACTATGTAGGGGAAACATCCATTCAGGGTTATACAACATCATTGGTTTCTTTCCAGAGATCATTAGGAGCGACACTTTTACCGGAAGTAGGAGGACCAAATGAAGGCGATCAGGTTTTTGTGGATTTAAGCAAAGACTTTATGTCGAAAGCGAGAAGAGACAGCTGGGATCTTGGATTTTATTCCGGGAACCAATTTAGAGTGACCATAAACGGATCGGTCTATATGGCAGTGAAAAAATTAGAGGAAACAAATATTGATGCGGTTACGGAAGCCAGTGTAAGTGCTTTTAAGCCTTTGGTTGCTGTGGGAACTTTTGAGCAGTCCAATATGAATTATGTTGATGCACCAAACGGAGATATTAACCAAACGGCAATTGCTGCAATCTCGGCTAATAATGCCGAAAACCATGTGTATTTGGTAAACATGGGATATGAAGTTGGAACAACTGCTCCGGCACCGGGAAGCGTTGCTATTGCAGGAAATCCAAGAGGCTGGAAAAAAATTAAAATCCTTAGAGACGGCGATAGCTATGTATTGCAATATGCCGATTTGAACAGTACAACACACCAACAGGTAACGATTGCTAAAAACCAGGATTATAACTTCACGTTTTTTAGCCTGAAAACTCAAAACATTGTAAATGTAGAGCCGCAAAAAGCATTATGGGATCTGAGCTTTACCGTATTTACAAATGAGATTGCCGGTTCCGGTTCTTATGGTTATTCTGATTTTGTTGTGAATAACCTTAAAGGTGGTGTAAAAGGTTACCGGGTGAATGTATCGGGTAGCGTTAACTATAACAATTTCGGTATGAACAATATCGTTGAAAGCAATTTCTCTGACGATCAGCGTGTAATCGGAGCGGAATGGAGAGATGTATTCAACGGAAGTGCTTTTACAGACCGATTCTATGTAATAAAAGATATTGACGGAAACTATTATAAAATCAGAATGCTGGAGTTCTTAAATGAAAGCGGAGTGAGAGGGTATCCGAAATTTGAATATAAACTTGTACAATAATCATAAATTTTTTTACCATGAAAAAAAGAATACTATTTTTAGCAGCAATACTGGTCAGTTCATTTGCAAGTGCTCAGGCTGTTCAACAGGGTACTGTGACAATGGGACCTGCTTATGCTAATCAGGCATTTTTTAAGTTCTCCAATCCTACAGCAAACAATGTTTACCCTCACAGTTCCTGGGATCTGGCTTTTTACAGAAAAAGCTCTTTCTCTTTTGCTACGAGAATAAATGATGCTAAAGGAATTGAGATCTACCAGGTTTCCAATAATATCAGTAACTGGGCTACAGTTGATGTAAGTACAGCGGCTCAGTCAAGCTGGACAAGACTTTACAACAGTGATACTGTATGGACAGAAGGAGCTTTAGAACAAGGTACAGCTACTTACGGATGGGGAGAATACAACCCGGCGAATCACCATGTAACAGGAAGTATCATTTTTGTTCTGAAATATCCTAATGGAACATACAAAAAGTTCAAAATGGATGATTTCTTTGCTGGATATACTTTTACATATTCTACATGGAACGGTACGGCTTGGGGTGCAGATCAGACTCAGGTGGTATCCAATACTTCAAACCCGAATAACATCTTTAACTATTTCTCTTTAGAGACAAATGCACCGGTTATTGCTGAGCCTGCAAGTGCAGATTGGGATTTGATCTTTACAAAATTCACAACAGATTATCCAATGGGTGGAAGTACTACAAAGTACCAGGTAACAGGTGCTTTACACCATCCGGATGTTAAAGTTGCAAAAAATAATGAACCGGGAGGAGTAATGAATACTGCTAACCTGAATTTTGCTACAGCAATCAATACTATCGGGTACGACTGGAAAACATTCACAGGAAGTACTTATACTATTGACGGGAATAAAGCCTATTATGTGAAACTGGCTAACGGAAGTGTTTACAGAGTAGTATTTACAAGCTTTGTAGGTTCCAGTACAGGTGTTATTACATTCAACTATCAGGATGTTACTGCTTCTTTAGGAACAGAATCATTTGAAGATAAAATATCTTTCGGAATTTATCCAAATCCGTCATTAGACAAAAAAATCAACTTGATTTACGATTTAAAAGAAAATATGGATACCAAGAATAAAGTGAGTATTTACTCGATGACTGGAGCAAAAGTTTTTGAAACAGCAATCGATAATACACAAGGCTTCTACAATAAAGAGATTAATTTATCTTCTTTAGGAAGCGGTATTTATATATTGAATCTTGAGGCGGGAAATAATGTTATTACTAAAAAAGTAATACTTAAATAGTTTCCCTATTGAGTAGTTAGTTTAAATGTTTGTTTTTGTTTTTAGAAAGAGATTTCAATTATTTGAAATCTCTTTCTTTCGTTTATGAAGCAACCGTTTTCAGGATGTTCACAATGGAACTGCTAATGTATTGTATTCCGATAGCGATAACAATAAAACCAATTATCCTTGAAATGGCAACAATTCCGGATGCTCCCAGGATCCGGGATAAATAATGGGCACTTCTCAGAATAATAAAGATAGACAGCGCAACAGCTAAGATTGCAGCGCAAACAATAGCTTTTTCATATACTTCCTGAAAGTCCTGGTAAAAGGCAATTAATAAAGAAATAGAGCCCGGTCCGGCAAGCATGGGTATTGCCAGTGGTGTTAAAGCGATATCGCTTCTTTTTTGGGCATCGTTAGCCACTTTTTTATTAACTCCTCTGGTTTTACTGAATTTTCCCGATAACAGGGCAAATCCGGAGTTTACAATGATCAGTCCTCCTGCTATTCGTAAGGCATCGATACTGATGCCGAAAAATTTCAATACATATTCTCCGATAAAGAACGAGATAATTAAGATTATAAAAACATTTACGGCAGTCCATAAAGACGTTCTGGAACGTTCGGCTTTTGTGTCGTTATGGGTTAGTCCCACAAAGATAGGAACGGCACCCAAAGGATTCAATACAGAAAATACAGCTGCAAAAATGTAAATAAATAATTCCATAGTTTTTGTTGCAAAATAAAAGGTTAATATCTCAAACTACTTTAGGTGAGTGTTATCTCAAAGTTATGATAAATCAATGTTATATTGTATTGGTAATGTAAGAAAATCAGCGATAATTATGTAATTTTAGGGTAATAAATCGCAGCAGTATGAAAACATTGGTAATAGGGGCTTCCTCAAATCCGGAGCGTTATGCTTATATGGCAGTAAATAGTTTGCTGAAACACCAGCATGAAGTAGTGGCAATCGGGCAAAGAAAAGATGTGGTGGCCGGTGTGGCAATCGAAACGGAAAAAGTTCCGTTCGAAGCGGTACATACCGTTACCTTATACCTCAATCCGCAACGGCAGAAAGAATATTATGAGTATATCATCAGTCTGCATCCGAAGCGTGTTATCTTCAATCCGGGAACAGAAAATCCGGAATTTTACAGTTTGCTGAAAGCGAATAATATCGAAACGGAAGTAGCCTGTACTTTGGTACTGCTGGCTACAAATCAGTTTTAAGCAGTTTTACCGGCAGCCGGTTTGCTGATGCACAACAATAAGATAAAAGTGATCAGTCCGTTTATAATGATCAATTCGTTGTCGAAAACATAATCTCCGAAAAACAATTTGGAATTCTGGCTTAATAAAAAGGTTAAGGCCGGTGAAAGGATGCAGACAAAAGGAACTAATTTGTCGTGTACGGTCTTGTTTTTCATAAACAGCCCGAAGCTGTATAGTCCTAATAACGGACCGTAAGTATAGGAAGCTATCCTGAAAATCATACTCACTACCGAAGCATCATTGATCTGATTGAAAATGATAATCACAAGGAACATCAGCAGGGAAAAAGAGATATGCACCAAATGACGGGTTCTGACAATATTCGGCTTATTGGCATTTTCGGCCTTGTCCATTCCCAGGAAATCCACACAGAAAGAAGTTGTTAAGGCGGTCAATGCCGAATCGGTTGTGGCAAATGTAGCTGCGGTAAGCCCTAACAGGAAAACAATCGACGGGATAAGTGTTAAGTGATTGAACGCGATTTCCGGAAATAGTAAATCTGTTCTCGGTTTCCCGGTTATTGCATCCAGAGGAACGGAAATACCGTTTTTAGAAGCATAAATGTATAAAAGGGCACCCACACTAAGGAAAAACAAATTGATGATCACAAAGATCCCGGTGAAGGTAAACATGTTTTTTTGTGCTTCGCCAATATTTTTACAGCTCAGGTTCTTCTGCATTAAATCCTGATCCAGACCAACCATGGCAATGGTCACAAAGATCCCGCCTAAAATCTGTTTGATAAAATGGTATTTGCTGCCGATAAAGTCGTCAAAGAAAAAGATTTTGGAATAGTTGCTCTCCTTGATGGCTTCAAAAGCCTGAACAGCGTTGTAATCCAGACTGTCGCAAATAAAATAGATGGTAAAAAATACCGAGGATACCAGGAATAAGGTTTGTAAAGTATCGGTGATGATAATCGTTTTTAGTCCGCCTTTATAGGTGTACGCAAAAATTAAGGCTAACGAGATCAAAACGGTAAACGAAAACGGCACATTATAGAAATCGAATACAAAACGCTGTAATACAATCACGACCAGGTACAGCCGGAATGCCGATCCGATAGTCCGGCTCAACAGGAAAATCGAGGCAGCGGCCTTGTAACTGTAATGCCCCAGCCGGTTTTCAATATATCCGTAAATCGAAGTAAGATTCATTCGGTAATACAGCGGCAACAGTACTTTTGCAACGATAATAAACCCGATGGCATTTCCTAAAACAAACTGAAAGTATTTGAATTGCTCTCCGTTTGGCGAACCTACTTCTCCCGGAACCGATATAAACGTAACTCCCGAAAGGGCCGTTCCAATCATACCAAAGGCTACCAGATACCATTTGGAGTTTTTATTCGCTTTAAAGAAAGCATCATTACTATGGTCTTTTTTGCTTACCAGATTGGAGATTAAAATCAACAAACCGAAATAAACAATAATAATGGAAAGTATGGTAAATGGTGTCATTCCTTAAATTTTAGAGTGAGCCAAAATACAAAAAAATGTTGTTGTGGAATCATCTTTTTCAAATTAGCAACGACTTAAAAAAATCAAATTAAAAGAGTATTTTTGTACCTATGGAATTCTCTTCGAAATTATTGGAAAAAGCGGTTAATGAAATGTCGCAATTACCGGGAATCGGTAAACGCACAGCCTTGCGTTTGGTACTGCATTTGCTGAAACAACCAAAGGAACAGACGGCATTACTCACAACGGCTTTATTGCAAATGCGGGAGCAGATTAATTTTTGTGCACAATGTCATAATATATCCGATGAAGAAGTCTGCCATATTTGTGCTAATCCGTTGCGGGATCAGTCCGTTATTTGTGTTGTTGAAGACATAAGAGACGTAATGGCTCTGGAGAATACCGGTCTTTTTAAAGGATTGTACCATGTACTGGGCGGGAAAATTTCACCTATAGACGGTGTTGGACCCAGTCAGTTGAATATTACAACCCTGGTTGAAAAAGTAAAATCCGGAAACATAAAGGAAATCATTTTTGCATTAAGCTCAACGATGGAAGGCGATACAACCAATTTCTACATCTACAAGCAGCTTAAGGATTATAATATTGTTATTTCGGCAATTGCGCGGGGAATAGCAATTGGTGATGAATTGGAATATGCCGATGAGGTGACACTCGGAAGAAGTATTTTGCATCGTATTCCTTTTGAAAATGCTATTAAAAATGCATAGGAACTTTAAAAAATTAACTTTTTAAGGTAAACGTATATTATTACTGTAAAATTATCGTTTGAAAAACTATATTTGTTTCTTCAAAAATCATTGGAATGGGAAAAACATTTTGGGTGTTATTAGTAATCGGAATTCTTTCGGTTTCGTGTGTTTCTAATAAAGACTTATTGTATTTGCAGAATTATAGCAAGGATACACTTTCAGTAGCTGTTAATCCGGTTATATCCAAACCTTACCGCGTTCAGACAAATGATGTGCTGAGTGTAAAAATAAAAGCCCTGGATCAGAAATTAGTAGACATGTTCAGTCCTTCGGCTTTGGGATCTACCACGCAAACGACAGAAACGGACCAAAGTCTCTATTTTAATGGTTTTACGGTAAATGATCACGGGAATATCCGGATGCCGGTTCTGGGTGAGGTAAATGTTTTGGGATATACCCTGGACGAAATTCGCCAGAAAATTGAAAAACAGCTTTTAGAAGAATACTTTAAAAAAGAAGCTAATATTTTTGTTGATGTCAAACTGGCCGGTTTGCGCTATACCGTTAATGGAGAGATTACTGTGCCGGGAACCAAAACACTTTATCAGGATAAAGTGACCATTATGCAGGCCATTGCGAACTCCGGAGATATTACCATGACCGGTAACCGAAAAGAAGTTGTTGTGATACGCCAGTATCCGCACGGTACGGAAATGCATACGATCAATCTGACGGATGCCAGAGCGATGCAGTCGCCCTTTTATTATATTCAGCCAAATGACTATATCTATGTAAAGCCGCTCAAACAAAAATCATGGGGTACCGGAACAACGGGTGTCCAATCTGTGGCAACCATCATCACGGCGCTGTCATTGGTGACAACAACTTTATTGTTATTTAAAAATTTATAAAGCGTATGCTGGATCCTAAGGACTTCACGTTGTTTGAAAATCAGAATAATTTTGACTTTAAAGGTTTTCTTTTAAAAATAGCCAGCTATTGGAAATGGTTTATCGTGAGTTTAATCATTGCTTTTACGATAGCCTATCAGGTTAATATCCGTAAGGAGAAAATCTATGGCATGGAAGCTTCCATAGTGGTAAAAGATGAAAACAATCCTTTCTTTACGTCCAATACTAGTTTGGTTTTTAATTGGGGCGGAACTTCAGATAAGGTACAAACGGTTATCAATACGTTAAAATCAAGAACCCATAACGAGTATGTAGTTGATAAACTCCAGTATTACATTGATTACCTTAAACAAGGAGAATACACTTTTCAGGATGTTTATGGAGAAGTCCCTTTTTATATTGCGATTGATAAAAATAAAGGACAACTGGCAGGAATTCCGGTTCAGATTAAGTTTCTGAATGAAAAGGAATATGAGTTAATGATCCCTTTTGGGGAAACTTCGGTAACGACATTTAATTATGCGGCAAATACTACTCAAAATGTAGCCGTAGTTCCCGGTAATTTTGTGAAACGATACAAAGTTGGAGAAACGGTTCAGCTGCCATTTTTAAATTTTAAATTATTCATCACCAATAATCCGGGGATGTATACCGGTAACGATTATTATATCCGTTTTAATAGTTTTGATGCAACTGTAGGAGGTTATAAAGGACTAAATGTGGAAGTCGATACAAAAGCGGCGTCTATAATCCGGCTTTCTTTACAGGGAACAAACAAAAAAAGATTAGTAGATTATTTAAATGCTACCGTAGAAGTACTGAGAAAAAAACAGCTGGATAGTAAAAACCAGTTTGCTAAAAATACGATTGCCTTTATTGACAGTACTTTAATTGCCATGGAAGGACAGTTAAAGAACTCCGAAAAGGAACTGAAGGATTTCAGAAAAGATAAGAATGTCTTTCAGCTACAGGGTGGCGGTGAAAAACTGACGGAAAAACTGACGGACTTTGATATCGAAAAAGATGCCATAGCCAGAAAGATGAATTACTATAATTCCCTTAGTAATTATCTGGTGAGCAGTACCGATTATTCGAAATTGCCGGCTCCAACGGTTGCCGGGATTGAAGATCCCAACATTGTGATGAACGTGGCCAAGCTGATTCAGTTTTCGCGGGAACGTTCGGAAATGGCATATTCCGTTAAAAGCCAGAAGATATTTGAAGAGTTCGATAATCAGATGGATGCTACCAAGAGAGTATTGCTGGAAAACATAAACTCGGCAAAGAATGCTATAAAGATTGACCTGGGAGTTATTAACAGAAGGATAGGAGAAGCAGAAAGCACCATCAAACAACTGCCGGAAGAACAGCAGGAATTGCTTAAAATTACCAGAAAGTACGATTTGAATGATAATATTTACAGTACTTTTCTTCAGAAAAGAAGTGAGGCAGATATTGTAAAAGCTTCCAATGTGTCCGACATCGAGTTTATTGATGCAGCTAAGGATGTTGGCGGAGGCCTGCTTGGTCCTAAAACCAGTGTGAATTATATTCTGGCATTGCTGTTGGGAATATTGATTCCGCTTTTAATCGCATTTGCAATTACCCTGCTGGATACTTCTATTCACAATACGGAAGATATTGAAAAATTAACCTCCATTCCGATAATCGGAGTTGTCGGGAAGAAGAATACCGAAACCAATATGGCTGTTTTTGAAAGGCCAAAATCACCGTTGTCGGAATCTTTCCGTTCCATTCGTTCTTCGCTTCAGTTTTTATATAAAAAACAAAAGGTTGACGGTACCAAAACGTTAATGGTGACTTCTTCTGTTGGAGGCGAAGGAAAAACATTCTGTTCTATTAATATGGCGACTGTTTTTGCTTTAAGTGAAAAGAAAACGGTTATTGTCGGACTTGATTTAAGAAAACCAAGAATATTTGGAGATTTCAATATTGAAAATAATATAGGAGTGGTAAACTACCTGATCGGGCAAAAAACAATCGGGGAAATCGTTCAGCACACACATGTTCCTTATCTGGATGTGATTACTTCCGGGCCGATTCCGCCTAACCCGGCGGAGCTCATTATCAGTCAGGCGATGAAGGAAATGATCGAGGAGTTAAAAACGATATACGATTACATTATTCTGGATACTTCTCCGGTTGGATTGGTATCGGATGCTCTGGAACTGGCACAGTATTGTGATGCTACTATTTATGTGGTCAGACAGAATATCACGAAGAAAGGTATGCTGGCCATTGTAAATGAAAAACACCGAAGAGGCGAATTGAATAATATCAGTATCGTGCTGAACGGTTATGAAAGCAAGGCAAAATATGGTTACGGCTACGGTTACGGCTATGGTTACGGAACGTATGCCAATGGTTATGTAGAAACAGAAAAAGAAAAAACACTCTGGGAAAAAATCAAAACACAAATTTTTAAGAAGAAGTAATGATAACTGAAAATACTGAGAAAGATAAATGGCTGTATGAGATTACTCCTAAAGCGAAATTACTATCGTTTGATTTTACCGGGATCTGGCAATATCGTGATTTGCTGATGATGTTTGTGAAAAGGGATGTGGTTACCTATTATAAGCAAACTATTTTGGGGCCGCTTTGGTTTTTAATCCAGCCTTTGGTTACTTCAATTATCCAGTTTATTGTCTTTTTTAAGATCGCAAAACTAGAATCGGACGGAATACCTTATTTTTTATTTGCCTTAGCAGGAAATACACTTTGGTTTTATTTTTCGGAATGTTTTAAAACCACTTCCGATACTTTTAAGACCAATCAGAATATTTTCGGGAAAGTATATTTTCCCAGAATAATCATGCCGCTTTCGACTACGATATCCAATTTGCTCAAATTCGGAATTCAGTTTCTGCTTTTTATTGCCGTTCTGGGCTATTATATTTTTAAAGGCTTTGCAATTGCTCCACAATGGACCATACTGTTTACCCCCTTGTTGTTAATTGTAATGGCGCTGATGTCATTAGGACTGGGGATGATCATTTCGTCACTTACCACGAAATACCGGGATCTTACTTTTGTGGTTTCCTTCGGTGTTTCGCTATATATGTATATCACACCGGTTATCTATCCCACTTCTCAGGTTATAAAAGAATTACCGGCAGGTTATGACTGGTTGGTATATGTCAATCCGCTCACGAGTATTTTTGAGTTTTTTAAATACTCTTTTCTGGGAAAAGGAACCTTTACTATTCTGGGATTGGCTTATTCCGCAGGAAGTACATTACTTCTTTTTCTAATCGGGTTAACCATATTCAACAGAACAGAAAAAAGCTTTATTGATACCATATAATTTGGAAAACCGATATCCGGAAAAATTAAACACATTCAACTATATTTGTACACTCTTATTGAAGCCCGGATTTTTGAATCAGATAAAATGAATGGAAAGGAAAATAAGAGGATTACTATAAAAACATACTTGACAATTTTTTAAGATGAATATAAAAAAAATATGCTGTATTGGTGCAGGATATGTAGGGGGACCTACGATGGCAGTTATTGCTCAAAAATGTCCTCATATCCAGGTTACTGTTGTGGATTTAAATGAAAAGAGAATTGCAGCCTGGAATGATGAGAATGTTGATAATATTCCTATTTATGAACCGGGTTTAGGCGAAATCGTAGCTTCGGCAAGAGGACGTAATCTTTTTTTCTCAACAGAAGTTGATAAAGCAATTGATGAAGCCGATATGATTTTTATTTCGGTAAACACGCCTACAAAAACGTATGGAGTAGGAAAAGGAATGGCAGCCGATTTAAAATATATTGAATTGTGTGCCCGCCAAATTGCAAGAGTTGCGAAGAATGATAAAATTGTTGTTGAAAAATCTACCTTGCCGGTTCGTACAGCAAGTGCTATAAAAGAAATCTTAGACCACACCGGAAATGGCGTGCAATTCCAGATTTTATCCAATCCTGAATTTTTAGCAGAAGGTACAGCTGTTGTGGATTTATTATCTCCGGACAGAGTACTGATTGGTGGTGATACCACAGCAGAAGGGCAAAAAGCAATTCAGCAGCTGGTGGATATCTATGCTAACTGGGTTCCGGAAGAACGTATTTTGACGACTAATGTATGGTCTTCGGAATTGTCAAAACTAACCGCTAATGCTTTTCTGGCACAACGGGTTTCTTCTATTAATGCCTTGTCGGAATTATGTGAAAAAACCGGTGCTGATGTAAATGAAGTAGCAAGAGCAATTGGAATGGACAGCCGTATAGGGGCTAAGTTCTTAAAATCATCTGTTGGTTTTGGAGGTTCCTGCTTCCAGAAAGATATACTGAATCTGGTTTATATTGCTAAATCGTATGGATTAAATGAAGTAGCAGATTATTGGGAACAGGTTATCATCATGAATGACCATCAGAAACGCCGATTTGGTAAAAATATTATCCAGACCTTATACAACACCGTTTCCGGAAAAAAAATAGCTTTCCTGGGCTGGGCATTTAAAAAAGATACGAATGATACCCGTGAATCTGCAGCAATATATGTGGCTGATGATTTATTAAGCGAGCGCGCAGAAATTGCGGTTTACGATCCGAAGGTATCGGAAGACCAGATTTTCTCTGATCTGGATTATCTGGAAACAAGATCGGAAGCAATGAACAGAGCCGGATTAACGGTTGACAATGACCCTTATGCTGTTTGTAATGGTGCTCATGCTATTGCGATATTAACGGAATGGGATGAATTTAACACGTATGACTGGCAGCGCATTTATGATAATATGTTAAAGCCGGCATTTGTTTTTGACGGAAGAAACCTTCTTGACAAGGAAAAATTAACCCGGATAGGATTTATATATCAGGGAATAGGTTCCTAAAATACTATAACACCTATTAAAAAAGCCTTTCTTTTAACTAAAAGAAAGGCTTTTTTGATGATATGATATTGGCGTATTTTATTGATATATAGAAAAGTAGTATAAAAATTTTAAGAAATTGGTTTTGTTAAAAAATAACGAGTACTTTTGTTGCTCACAATTGCTGTTATGTTAGAATCATTAATTACTTCGAAAACCCGGTTAAGATTGCTTGTTAAGTTTTTTATTAACGCAGCAAATCAGGGACATTTACGCGGTTTGGCCGAAGAATTCAGTGAATCGACCAATGCGATACGAAAAGAACTGAATAACCTTTCTGAGGCCGGTTATCTGGAAAAGGAAGCGATCCGGAATACTATTTCTTACAGGGCCAACATCAAACACCCGCTGTTTTTATTACTGCAAAGCGTGGTGCGGAAGACCATTGGGCTGGATACCATCGTGGCTACAATTCTGGAACGGATGGGAGAAGTTCAAAAAGTTTATCTGGTAGGCGATTATGCCGAAGGAAGGGATTCCGGAACGATAGAAGTAGTTATTGTGGGTGAAGTGCTGAATGAGGAATATGTTGAGCAATTGGCATTTAAGATAGAAGGAGAAATAAAGCGAAAAGTGAAATTTATACTTTCCAAAGATTATAGAGAAGAAGGGTTGTTGCTGTTTGGAAACGAATTGTAAATTTTGTTTTCAGGACAGGCAATTGTTTGGGTAAAATTGCGTTAAGTAGAACTGAATTAATAGGAATTAAACGAATAAAAATAATGGATAGAATACTAATTACTGGCGGGGCTGGATTTATAGGCTCAAATTTGGTAGAGTACTTTTTAGGTAAAAACTACCATGTTACCTGCCTGGATAATTTTGCAACAGGGCATCGCCATAATATTGCACCTTTTCTGGAAAATCCTGATTTTAATTTAATTGAAGGAGATATCAGGGATTTGGCGACCTGTCATAAAGCTGTAGAAAATGTGGATTTTGTACTGCATCAGGCAGCATTAGGCTCGGTGCCGCGTTCTATTAACGATCCTGTTACCAGTAATGCAGTAAATGTATCCGGATTTTTAAATATGTTGGTTGCTTCAAGAGATGCAGGTGTAAAGCGATTTGTTTATGCGGCGAGCTCTTCTACTTACGGGGATTCGGAAGCTTTGCCAAAAGTGGAAGATAAGATCGGGAAACCATTATCTCCTTATGCCATTACAAAATATGTAAACGAGCTTTATGCAGATATTTTCAGCAAAACGTATGGTCTGGAAACGATAGGATTACGCTATTTTAATGTGTTCGGAAGAAGACAGGATCCAAATGGTGCCTATGCAGCTGTGATTCCAAAATTTGTAATGCAGTTTATGCAGCATGAAAGTCCTGTTGTAAATGGTGACGGAGAATATTCCCGTGACTTTACCTATATCGATAATGTGATCCAGATGAATGAGCTGGCAATGACCACAAAATCACCCGAAGCGATTAATACGGTATACAATACGGCTTATGGTGACAGAACGACTTTAAAGCAGCTGATTCAGTATCTGAAAGAATTTTTATCGGAGTATGACCCGGAAATAGCCAATGTTGAGGTGGTATACGGACCGAACAGAGCAGGAGATATTCCGCATTCTCTGGCCAGTATTGAAAAAGCAAAAACAAAATTAGATTATAATCCGAAATTTTCAATCAGAGAAGGGCTTAAGGAAGCAGTTTCTTGGTATTGGAGTAATTTAAAATAATAAAATATCAGTTATAATGGATAATAAAATTGCAGTTATAGGTTTAGGTTATGTAGGCTTGCCATTGGCAAGATTATTTGCAACAAAGTATGCAGTTGTTGGTTTTGATATTAATAAGGCACGAATCGCTGAATTAAATTCGGGGCAGGACAGTACGCTTGAAGTGGATAGTGAAACACTTAAAGGAGTATTGGTAGCCAAAAATCACAACTCAAAAGGGTTGTATTGTTCTTCGGATTTAGAAGATATTAAAGATTGTAATTACTTTATTGTTACAGTGCCTACGCCTGTTGATAAACACAACAGACCGGATCTTACTCCTTTGTATAAAGCCAGTGAAACGGTGGGTAAAGTGCTGAAAAAAGGAGATATTGTTATCTATGAGTCAACCGTATATCCCGGAGTAACGGAAGAAGAATGCGTACCGGTACTGGAAAAAGTGTCCGGACTGAAATTCAATGTGGATTTTTTTGCAGGCTATTCGCCGGAGCGTATTAACCCGGGAGATAAGGAACATACAGTAGAGAAAATCTTAAAGATAACCTCAGGATCTACTTTGGAAATCGGACAAAAAGTAGATGAACTATATAAAAACGTAATTATTGCCGGAACGCATCTGGCACCTACTATAAAGGTTGCAGAAGCAGCGAAAGTAATTGAAAACTCACAGCGTGATATCAACATTGCTTTTGTAAACGAACTGGCAAAGATTTTTAATATTCTGGAAATCGATACCCAGGCAGTTTTGACAGCAGCCGGAACAAAATGGAACTTTTTACCTTTCCGACCGGGATTGGTTGGCGGACATTGTATTGGTGTGGACCCTTATTATTTAGCGCAAAAAGCACAGGAAAAAGGATACCACCCGGAAATTATCCTTGCCGGTCGCCGTTTGAACGACAGTATGGGCGAATATGTAGCCTCACAGGTTGTAAAACTGATGATTAAAAAAGGAATACAGGTAAACGGAGCCAAACTGTTAATGATGGGTATTACGTTCAAGGAAAACTGTCCTGATGTACGTAATACTAAGATTGTTGATGTTATAGCAGCTTTAGCCGATTATGGTATTGAAGTGAGTATATATGATCCTTGGGCGAATCCGGCTGAGGTGAAGCACGAATATGGATTGGTTACCAGCAATGAATTACCATCGCAGCAATTTGATGCAGTCGTTTTAGGAGTAGCGCATAAGGAATTCTTAAATTCTAATCTGAATACTTTGCTAAAGGAAAACAGCCTGTTGTATGATGTGAAAGGAGTTCTGGAAGGTGAAGTGGATGGAAAACTGTAATTAAAAACAGTTGAAGGAGGTAGATTCGACAGGAAGATAATAATAATGAAGCCTGAAAGATTTACTGCAATCATGGTACTCTTTTTATGTTAGAGTGAATTTGTAGTATATATCGATTGGAAAAATCGGATTTTTTTGATTTTCAATATTGCTAGATAGTATTAAATGAATTTAAAGAGTGCCGAAAGTAAGAATATTTGAATTGGATAAAATGATTGAAAAAATAAAAATGATTTCTAAAAATAAAGAAATGAAAGTTCTGATGGAGAACTTTATTTCATTGTTTTCTTTGCAGATCATTGGAATGTGCCTGCCTTTAATTACGCTGCCGTATGTTTTAAGAGTATTGGAACTTTCAAACTATGGAATCATTGTATTAGCATCCTCGCTGATTAATTATTTTATAGCAATCACAGATTATAGTTTTAAAATTACAGCAACCAGAGATGTGGCTGTTTTTAAAAATAGTCCTCAGAAATTAAATTTGATTTATAGCAAAGTGCTAATTGTTAAAGGTATATTATTACTGATATCCATTGTTGTTATAAGTCTGATAGTATTGCTATATGAACCCTTTTACAAGGAAAGATTAATATTTTTCTTGACAATGCCAATGCTTTTTGGATATGTTATTTTTCCGGAATGGTTTTTTCAAGGCATTGAAAAGATGAAATATATTACCTTTTTAAATTTAGGAATAAAGGTGTTTTTTACACTGGGTGTTTTTCTGTTTATAACAAAAAAAGAAGATTACTGGGTATATCCTTTATTGCAGAGTTTAGGATTTATAGTTTCAGGAATTATCGCGCAGTTTATATTAGTAAAAAAATATAAGTTGAAGTTTTTTATGCTTAAAAGGCAAATGATCAAGCAAGCTTTTATCGTAAACTATCCTGTTTTTACAAATCAATTTCTTCCAACATTGTATAATAATACCAGTACTTTTATGTTGGGTATTATGGCAAATTCTTTGACACTGGGATTATATGATGCGATTAAGAGAATTATAGATTTAGGAGTGATGTTCATTAATATTTTATCCAGAGTATTTTTTCCTTACCTGAATAGAAATAAGAATGCCTTTGAGAGCTATAAAAAACTGATGTTGATTTCTGGTTTAACGCTTACGTTACTCCCTATAATATTTTCTAAATTAATCTTTTTCTACTTAAATATAAAATCGGAAGATTCCTTTGAAATCTTAGTAATTCTGTGTTTGGGAATATTTTTTGTCAGCCTGTATGATATCTTTGGGGTAAACTATTTTATTATTAAGAGGGAGGATAAAATTGTGATGAGAAATACTGTTTTTGCGTCATTATTAGGCTTTGTTCTGAGTTTTCCGCTTATCTCTTATTTTGGAATAATCGGGGCGTCAGTAAACCTAACCTTTACAAGAGGATTGATGGGTGGAGGATTGTTATATAAATATATAGGTCATAAAAATAAAATAAAATGATATTAATCAGACTGTATTATTTTCTAAAGAAAATATATCTTTTAAAATACCTTAAGAATAAAGGAGTGGAAATAGGAGTTAGCGCTCAGATTGTTAATAAACCCATTATTACCAAAGTGAAATCGGCTAAAATCATTATTGGTGATAATGTGACTATAAATTCAAGGAATGAAGGATACCATTTAAACATGCATTCTCCTTGTAAACTGGTTGCCGATAAACCTGAAGCAGTAATAATTATCGGGAATAATACCCGGGTTCACGGAACGTGTATCCATGCTTATAAAAAGATAACGATCGGAAATAATTGCCTGATTGCTGCCAATACACAAATAATAGATGCGAATGGACATTTAACATCATTTTCGGATGTTAAAAACAGGATTAATACACAGGATGAAGGAAGACCAATAACAATTGAAAACAATGTCTGGATTGGAGCGAATTGTATTATTTTACCAGGTGTTACAATTGGTGAAGGAAGTATTATTTCTGCCAATAGTGTTGTAAATACTGATATACCGCCTATGTCTGTTGCTGGTGGAAATTATGCTGTAGTTATAAAAAAAATAGAAAAATGATGACGTTCAAGATAGCTATACATCATGAGGAACATTCTGACGGATTTTCCAAGAGATGGGTCCGGTATTGCAAAGAAAACGGTATTGCATATAAAATAGTAAGTTGCTACAGTAGTGATATTATTAAGCAAATAGAAGATTGTGATATTCTGATGTGGCATCATGATCAGAGTAATTATCGGGATAAGCTGTTTGCAAAGCAATTGTTGTATTCAGTAGAATTATCAGGAAAGAAAGTGTTTCCGGATTTCAATACCGGATGGCATTTTGATGACAAAGTAGGGCAGAAATATTTGCTGGAAGCTATTGGAGCGCCTTTAGTACCAAGTTATGTGTTCTATAATAAAAAGGAAGCTCTAAAATGGGCAGAGACTACTGATTATCCTAAAGTATTTAAACTCAGAGGCGGTGCCGGTTCTTCTAATGTGAAACTGGTCAGGAATAGGAGTGAGGCTGTTAAGCTGATTAACAAGGCGTTTGGACGTGGCTTTTCACAATTTAACCGTTGGGGACATTTCAAGGAACGATACAATAGGTATAAATCAGGAAGAGATACCCTGTTTGGGGTGTTGAAAGGTTTTCGTCGTCTTTTTGTCCCTACTGAATTTGCCAGAATGACTGGTAACGAAAAAGGATATGCCTATTTTCAGAAGTTTATACCCAATAATGATTCCGATATACGGGTAATTATTATTGGAGATAAAGCCTTTGCGATAAAAAGACTGACCCGTGAAAACGATTTCAGAGCATCAGGAAGCGGACATATTATTTATGATCAGAATGAAATAGATATCCGATGTGTTAAATTAGCTTTTGAAATAAATGATAAGATACATTCTCAGTCTATTGGTTACGATTTTGTTTTCGATGAAGAAAATAATCCTTTAGTGGTAGAAATCAGCTATGGTTTTGTAGCTGCAGGTTACGATCCTTGTCCCGGCTACTGGGATAGCGAACTCAATTGGCACCAATCTCCGTTCAATCCGCAGCAATGGATGATAGAAGATTTATTCAAGCAATTGGAAAAATAAAAACATGAAAGTTCAGATTTACATACAAAATATATTGTTCCTTCTTCTTGCAATTTACTTCGCACAAGGTTCTTTGTATGAAACAGGGAGTGTTATATCTCAGTTTGTTTTGTTATTAGTTTTTGCTATTAGTATAACATATCTGATAAAAAGCCTTTTTTCAAGGGATAATAAAAATATATTTTATACTGCTTGGACGTTATTGTTGGGGTTAAATATTGTAGGTTTTGTTTTTACAGCTGATTATTCCTTGCATTTTGGGATGTTCAAAGGAATCCTTATCACGATGCTACCCTTTTATCCTTTTTATTATTTTGCACAAAACGGTACGCTGAAATCCAAACACCTGATCTATTTCTTTTTGTTGATCTTACCGATTATTATATCTCAGTTTTATGCGAATAGATATAAAATCCTTTTAGAAAGTAATATGGATGATGAAAACGTAGTAAATAATATTGCCTATTCCTTTGTTAGTTTAATACCGTATGTATTTCTTATTAAAAGGAGCAAAATAATCTCATTTGCCGCAATACTGTTGGTCATTTATTTTGTCATACTCGGTTCTAAAAGGGGAGCGATGATTGTGGGTGCTGTCGGACTTTTATTCTATATCTATTACCAGTTGTTTGCTGTGGAAAGAAAGAAAAGACTCAGAGCATTTGTTTTAGGGTTTATAGGGCTTTCAGTAATAGGGTATTATGGATATGGAGTGTTTGAAAGCAATGAGTTTTTTATGGAGCGAATGGAATCTATAAAAGAAGGAAATTCAAGCGGGAGAGACATTATTTATATGAATATCTTCAATGGATGGTATGAGAGTGAAAACTTTTTTAATGTGCTGTTTGGCTATGGCTTTGCAGGTTCAACGAAACTGAGCGGTTCCGGGCACCTTGCCCATAATGATTGGTTGGAGGTACTTTCTAATTTTGGATTAGTCGGTTTTTTTGTCTATCTGTTTTTATTTTTTGCGGCTTATAGATGTATCAGAAATCCGCTTTTGCCCAAGGACAAGAAAATATTGATGGCAACCATTTCAGCCATGTTTTTTGTGACCAGTTTGTTTTCTATGGGATATACGAATGAAAGCACTTATCTAATAACGATTATCTGGGCTTTTGCGGTTGATACTCGAAATCAAAAATTAAATTAAAATAAAGAAAGGGTCTTATTATGGAAAAAAAGAGAGTCGTTTTTGTAGCGGCTTCTACTCAGGGTGGCGGTGCCGAAAGAATGCAAATCAATATCATGCATTCTCTTTCTGTTGAAAAATACGATGTCTTTTTTGTGAATACCAGCATTGAGCCTAAGCCTCAAAGTTTGAAACCACACATTAAATATATTCAATACAATAAAAGCCATGCCAAAAATGCATATCGTTTGTTGTCTAAAGATTTAAAGCATATTAATCCGCATTATATTTTTACCACATCCATTGTTGTTGCGTATTTGTTGCAGATCATACGTATGATGTCCAGGCTTAAATCCAGGTTGATTGTTCGTATTGCTGTACCACCATCGGAGTTGTCACATGGAGGATTAAAATCGTCGGTTCTCAGTATGATTAATTCGTTTACTCTTAAGCATGCAGACCTGATTATTGCTCAGACCGAATTTTCGAAAACAGATGTTGCCAGACACTACAAAGTACCACTGACAAAAATAAAAGTAATCAGAAATATTGTTGATCAATCGTTATTAGACGAAAGTGGAGATCTGTATTTTCCGGGTGAATTTATTAGCGGGAATTATAACGTAGTAGCTGCGGGAGCCTTATATTCTGTAAAAGGATTTGACCTTTTAATTCATGCTATGAAAGAAGTGGTAAAGCACAATATAGCGACCCGTTTATATATTTTAGGTGATGAGCGATATGAGACGGGATACAAAGCCCAATTGCTGGATATGATAAAAGATAATCAATTAACAAATCATGTTTTTTTATTAGGCCATCAATCGAATCCTTATCCGTATTATAAAAATGCCGATTTGTTTGTATTGTCTTCACGTAAAGAAGGTTTTCCTAATGTTGTTTTAGAAGCATTATATTATGGAATCCCGGTTGTTGCAACCAATTGTGTGGATTTTTCGGAGGTCATCAATAATGGCGTAAATGGATACATTGTTCCTAAAGATTCGGTAAATGATTTATCGGAAGGGATAATTATGGCTATAGATCATTTGAAAAAGACTACTACTAACAAGATTGTTAATTATAATTACGAGCAAATTTTTAGCTGATGCATTTAGTTTCTGTTATTATTCCGACCTATAAACCCGGAGATTATATATATCAATGCTTCGAGTCGCTTTCTGTTCAGACTTGCGGCAATTCTGTATTTGAGGTTGTAGTTGTCTTAAATGGGGAAAGAGAGCCTTATTATGATAATATAGCGTCAGCTCTGAAAAAGCACAATTTTAATTACAAGCTGTTCTATACAGATATCCCCGGGGTATCAAATGCAAGAAATATAGCGCTTGATTATGTCGCAAACAGCAATACATCGTATGTTGCCTTTTTGGATGATGACGACAGATTAAGTCCGTCTTTTGTAGAAGAATGCTTAAAAAAGGCACAACCAGATGTCATTGTGGTATCCAATACCAAAACCTTTGTTGAAAACACAGATGAAAAGCTCGGAGATGATTATCTCTCCAGTTGTTTTAAAAAAAATCAGGGTAAAAAATATAATATCATAAATTACAGAAGTTTTCTATCAACAGTATGCGCGAAACTCATTCCGTTATCTGTTATCGGAAAAACCAGATTTGATACGCATTTTGCTATCGGTGAAGATTCCTTATTTGGTTTCGAAATATCCGGCAGCATAAATGAAATGAGCCTGGCAGACGAAAAAGCTGTTTATTTGAGAGGTTTACGGCCATTATCGGCAAGCAGAAAAAAACAAAAAAAAGTACCCCGTATTTTATGCAGCTTAGGCTTGTGTAAAAAGTACTCACAGGTTTATTTTACGCACTGGAGACAGTACAGTTTCAAGTTTTATGTAACGAGAATTTTAGCTGAAATGCAATATATTTTTAAAACCCTTATCCATTAATAATAACCGACTTAAAGCAAATAAATAATGAAATATACTTTTGAAGTTATTACATCTCCCGATATTTTGTGGGATAAAATGGCCTCATGCTATGACCATACTGTATTTAAGTCCAAAAACTGGGCGAATTTTCTGAAGGAGTTCTATAATGTGGCTCCGTTTGTTGTTTCTGTATCCGAAAAAGATAAAGAGATCGGCTATTTTTATGGACATAAAATAAAGAAGTTAGGCGTTCAGATAGTGGCGTCGCCTTTTGAGGGTTGGTCAACATCTTATCAGGGTTTATCAATGTTGAAAGAGATAACGGTGAATCAAAGATTGGATATTTATGAAGAATTAATAGCATGGTTGTTTAAGAACAAGCACTGTCGTTATTTTCAGGTTTCTGATTGGCAATTGGAAGTTGCGGAGTGCCTGCATCGTAATTTTACTATTGAATTGCAGAAAGGTTATGTGCTGGATCTTACAAAAGATAAGGAAGAGCTTTATAAAAATATGAGTTACAGCAGTGTGCGTTATTCAATTAATAAATCCAGAAAAAAGGGAGTAGAAGTAAAGGAAATTTCGGATGTAAATGAATATGCTCACGAATATTATAAACAGTTGAAAGAGGTTTTTCAGAAACAAGGTTTAACGCCTACCCATTCTATGGAGCAAACCAGGACAATGTTGCAGCATACCTTTTCTGAGAATATGATTGCTCTTTATGCCGTTAATCCTGAAGGAGAATGCTTGGCTTCAGCATTTTTTCCTTATGCTGGTAATTATGGTTTCTTTTCAGGAGGAGCAAGCTACCAATCGGCACAGAGTTACTGTCCTAATGAATTAATCATGTGGAGTGCTATAGAAATGTTGAAGGATAAGGGCGTGAAATATATGGAATTCGGTGGAGGGCGCCGTTATAAAGAAAAGTACGGTCCTACGCCTTATGTCAAACCAAAAATTATTGCGTCAAGCCTGCCCTGGCTTATTCCTGCCAAGTCATTTGCCAAATCAGCATTTTATACTGTTAGAAAAATTGGAGCATTGCTTAAAGGTAGAAGAGTCAATGAAGGTGTATAATAATATTAAATGATGAGAAAAATGATTTCTTTAATGTATCATGATGTATATGAATATACAGTTCAGGAAAGTGGTTTTCAAACATCACCAGCCAATAAATATAAAATTTCAAAAGAGGAATTTGCAAAACAAATTCAAAGTATATCCAAATATTGTAGTGATAGAAATATTTTAAAAGAAAATATAATGCTCACCTTTGATGATGGAGGGTCTTCTTTTTATTCAATAATAGCACCGATTTTAAAAGAATATGGTTTTAAGGGATATTTCTTTATTAGCACCGCATTTATTAATACTAAAGGATTTTTAACATCAGATCAGGTGATTTCGCTGCATGAAGAAGGACATTTTATAGGAGCGCATTCTCATACACATCCGGGTATGTTAAATAAATTGCCGTTAGTAGAATTGGAAGAGGAATGGTCCGTTTCAATTAAAATATTAAATGATTTGCTAAAGACTAAAACCACACATGTATCGATTCCTGGCGGTTCCTTTTCTAAGGAAATGGGAAATATACTTGCTAACAAAGGAATTGAATCGATATTCATATCACAGCCTACTAATAAAATAGAGTTTATCAGTGATAATTGTCGCACTATAGGAAGATTCGCAATTTATAACAATACAAAGGTTACGGAAGTTGAAGATTTATTGAAAACTATTTCGTTAACGCGTTTAAGACAGATTGTGAAATGGAAAAGTTTAATTCTGTTTAAGTATTTATTAGGGACAAATTATTTAAGGATTCGGAAATTTTTATTGAAATCATAAAGAGCATGAAAATTTTATACTTACATCAATATTTTAAATTTCCAAGTGAAAATGGAGGGACACGTTCCTATGATCTGGCTACTGGATTTGCAGAAAAGGGATATGAAATCGAAATAGTGACATCCACTTCAGATCCGGAATATAATCAGGCAAAACGTTGGGTAAAGTTGCAAAAAGATGGTTTAATAGTACATTACATCTATTTGCCGTATGGGAATCACTTATCGTATTTTAAAAGAGCTTTGGTTTTTTTTCAATTTCTTTGGTTTGCATCGTTTAAGCTGTTGGCAATAAAAACCGATTTAGTTTTAGCTACTTCTACACCTTTGTCTATAGGTATTCCTGCTTTGATAAAAAAATGGATGACTAAAACACCATTTGTTTTTGAAGCAAGAGATGTGTGGCCGGAAGCTGTTATTGCAATAGGAGCAATAAAAAATATTTATTTGCAGAAACTATTGTACCAACTGGAAAGAATAATTTATAAAAATGCAGCTGCAATTGTTCCCCTATCGGTTGATATGAAGAAATCCATTGTCGATAGATATCCGCAATTTAAAACGAAGCCTATTGAAATTATAGAGAACATTTCTGAAATCAGACGCTTTCAAAACAGCTATAATCAGGACAAATCATTATTGAAAGAAAAAATAGGGTTTGTACCCCGATTTACGGTTTTATATGCCGGAACTTTCGGTCGTGTGAATGGAATAGGTTATGTTGTGAAATTAGCCAAAGAAGTAGTAGCAATAGATCCGACAGTTGTTTTTGTATTAATTGGTGCCGGGGCAGAAAAAGAAATGATCACACAGCTCGCTTTAGATGAGGGCGTTTTGAATAAAAATGTTTTTATACTTGATCCGGTTTCCAAACAAGAGTTGCCACAACTGTATTATGAATGCAATATGGGAAGTTCTTTTGTGATACCGGTGAAAGAATTGTGGGCCAATTCGGCCAATAAATTTTTTGATACTTTGGCGGCAGGAAAACCGATATTGATTAATCATCCCGGATGGCAGAAAGATAAGATCGAATCTGAGGATATTGGTTATGTACTTCCGGAAAAAATTGACAAATTTGTAGCTCGTGATTTCGTAAGTTATACTCAAAATGTTGCGCTGATTCTAAAGCAATCCACCAGGGCTTTGGAAGTTGCTAAAGATAACTATTCATTAGAAATAGCAGTTGAAAAGTATATAGGGGTTTTTAATAAGATATTATAATGTATAAAAATTATTGTAAACGATTTTTTGATTTTACCGTTGCATTATTCGGTTGTATACTACTATTCCCCATTTTTGTAGTTGTAACGATTTGCCTCTATTTTGCTAATCAGGGTAAACCTTTTTTCTTTCAGGTCAGACCCGGGAAAAAGGAAAAATTTTTTAAAATCATTAAGTTTAAGACTATGAATGATAAGAAAGATGCTAATGGGAATTTATTACCGGATTCGGAACGTTTAACAAAAGTTGGAAGTTTTGTGCGTAAAACATCTATCGATGAGATTCCTCAGCTGATCAATGTTTTAAAAGGCGATATGAGCTTAATAGGGCCACGACCGTTATTGCCGGCGTATTTGCCATTGTATAACGAGATGCAAAAACAACGTCACGATGTTCGGCCAGGAATAACCGGTTGGGCACAGGTTAATGGTAGAAATGCAATCAGTTGGCAGCAAAAATTTGAATATGATGTTTTCTATGTAAATAATATTAGCTTTATGAACGATATGAAAATTATATTTTTAACAGTTAAAAAAGTTGTCGTGAGAGAAGGTATTTCTGCCGAAGGAGTTGCGACAATGGAAGCATTTAAAGGAAATTAATATGTATTTATACGGTGGTAGCGGACATTGCAAAGTCATTATAGATATTATTGCTTCTATAGAAGCATATAAAGTAAAGGGGATTTTGGATGATAATCCGAAGTCTGATCAAATTTGCGGGATACCTGTATTGAATAGTTCGGAATTAACAAAATTGGGAAATGAAATCTTTATAGTATCCATTGGAGATAATGTAATTAGGAAAAAAATCGTTTCTTTAATACATGTTGAGTTTGCTAAGGCTATTCATTCCAGTGCGGTAGTTTCCCCGCATGCTGTTATTGGAGTGGGAACAGTAATAATGCCTAATGCTGTTGTTAATTCAGGTGCAACGATAGGAAAGCATTGTATCGTTAATTCGGGAGCTATAGTTGAACATGATTGTGAATTAGGAGATTTTGTTCATATTTCTCCAAATGCTGCTTTAGCTGGAGGTGTTGTTGTAGGGGAAGGTGTTCATATTGGTATTGGGGCGGCTGTTATTCAAGGAATAAATATAGGTAAATGGGCAGTTATTGGTGCTGGAGCAGTTATTATCAGAGATGTTCCTGAAGGTGCAGTAGTTGTTGGAAATCCGGGGAAAGAATTATAAAGATTATTAGATTGTATTGAAATTGGTTTTATACAGTAGCGAGTGATGTTAATAAACAGAAAAACAAACCCTTTGTTTTTATAATAATATAGAGTAGTGAGTAAGCGACTTTTTGATTTCTTTTTAGCTTTTCTGTTATTGATTGTCTGTTCAGGTTTAATTGTTATGATCTGGATTGTAGCAGCAATTGAAACTAAATCTAATGGACTTTTTTTTCAAAAAAGAATCGGACAGTTCGGGAAAACCTTTACTATAATAAAATTCAGAACGATGCGTTCTATTGCCTTAAGAGATCCGGTATCGGGCGAATATGTAAATAGAGCAATTATTCCTCCGGTATGTGCTGCGCTTCGGAAATATAAGCTTGATGAATTACCTCAATTGATTAATATAATAATTGGGGAAATGAGTTTTGTTGGTCCGAGACCCGATTTACCGGGATATTATGATCAATTAGAAGGAGAAGAGCGAAAAATATTACAATTAAAACCGGGGGTAACCTGTGAAGCAAGTATTAAATATGCAGATGAGGAAAATCTTTTAAAGAAAAAGGAGAACCCTAAACAATATAACGATGAGGTAATTTTTCCGGATAAGGTAAAAATGAATCTGGAGTATTATTATAAACGGAGCTTTTTTGGGGATGTAAAAATATTATTTAACACTTTATTTCGTTTTTGTTAAATTTACAACATCATTTGGTATCTGATAAATACCACTTAGTCCCTAAACTATTCTGTATATATAGCTGCGATTTGTTTACATTGAAAAAAGAATAGTTACTTTTGCATTTAATAAAAGCTGTAAATTAAAATTTTAGATAATGAATTCGAAGATTTGGCTTTCTTCACCTCACATGGGAGGTACAGAGCAACAATATATAAATGAAGCTTTTGAAAGTAACTGGATAGCGCCTTTGGGACCGAATGTTACAGGCTTTGAAAATTCATTACAATCCTATTTAGCAAACAATGTTGAGGTAGCGGCATTAAGTTCCGGTACGGCAGCGTTGCATTTGTCTTTAATATTATTAGGAGTAGGACAGGGAGATGAAGTGATTTGCCAGTCAATGACTTTTTCTGCATCAGCAAACCCGATAGCTTATCAGGGTGCGACTCCCGTTTTTATTGATAGCGAACCGGATACCTGGAATATGTGCCCTGTAGCTTTAGAAAAGGCAATTATCGACAGAATCTCGTTAGGTAAAACCCCTAAGGCGATTATTGCGGTACATTTATATGGTATGCCGTATAAAGTTGATGAAATAAATAAAATAGCACAGCAATATAATATTCCGGTTATTGAAGACAGTGCAGAAGCATTGGGAAGTACTTATAAAGGCATTTCCTGCGGAACTTTCGGTGAGTTTGGTATCTTGTCTTTTAACGGAAATAAAATTATCACAACCTCAGGTGGCGGAGCATTAGCCGTTAAAAATGCCGAACTAAAAAAGAAAGCCGTATTTTTAGCAACGCAGGCGAGAGATGAAGCACCACATTATCAGCACAGTGTTATAGGATATAATTATAGAATGAGTAATATTTGTGCTGGAATTGGCAGAGGGCAGATGGAAGTATTGGATGATCATGTACAACTGCGTAGAAAAGTCAATCAATACTATGTGACGTACTTCAGGAATATTGAAGGGGTAAGCGTATTACAGGAGCCAAATTCGGATTATTTTTCGAATCATTGGTTAACCGCGATATATTTGGATCCGAAAATTCACGGCGAAAAATCGGCTGAAGATTTACGTTTGTTATTTGAAGAAAACAATATTGAAAGCAGACCGCTTTGGAAACCAATGCATTTACAACCGGTTTTTGAAGGAACACCATATTATGGAGAGACGGTTGCCGAGAATTTATTTAAAAACGGATTGTGTTTGCCGTCAGGATCAAATTTAACAGGAGTAGAAATGGAAAGAATTGGAACGGTTCTTGATAAGTTCTTCCAGTTAAAATTGAAAAACTCTTTCACATATTAGTTTTATCAGGATAATTATTTTTATAATGAATAATAATACATTTAAACTTGAAAAATAGTATTTTTCGTAGGCTATATTCGAATTTGGAACAGGCTTCAGCTACCTTTAGAGATGACTTTTCCTTGCAAAGTTTGCGCTATTTGCCAAGATGGATTGTCTTATTTATAGATATTTCTGTAGTGATTATTGCGTCCATAATGAGTTACTTTCTTTTGGACGGACTTGGTATTCAGTTTAAGTTAGTATTAAATAAAGACAAATTTATATACGTTGTAAGTGTTTACTTCTCGGTTACGATTTTCTTCTTTTGGTTATTCCGTACTTATTCCGGAATTATAAGGCACTCCACTTTTATAGACGGTATTCGCTTGTTTTTTGCGCAATCGTCTACTTTTCTGGTAATGTTTTTTATAAATGTATATTTTGAACAGGCAATAGGCGATAAATTATTCCTGAATACCCGTTTGTTCATCAATATCATTATCTCATTTATGGGATTGTTTTTATACCGTATTGTGATAAAACAATTCTTTGAACACTATCTTACAGAATCTAAAAACAATAAACTGGAAAGAGCGCTGATTTATGGTGATGGATTCAATGCAACGGCATTAGCCAATGCGTTACGATCAGAGCGCCCGGCCAGATTTAAACTGTTAGGTTTTATAGATTCTGACCGATCCAATACTACGAAAAGGATTTTAGATTTACCCATTTTTATCGTTAAGAAAAAGATTCCGGTGCTCCTGCGTTCGGTTGGTGCGAATGCTTTAATAATTGCAACAAACAGTTTGAAGGAAGACCAGATGATGGAGCTTATCGATGAATGTCTGGAATATGGATTTAAGGTATATACCATTCCTGTAGTTGCCGACTGGTCTGACGCGAAAGACATCTCTAAAAAAGTAAAATCAATTCAGATTGAAGACCTTTTGGAAAGAAAACCGATTCAGTTGGACAATACCTCAATTGGAAATGAATTGAGTAATAAAACCGTTTTAATTACCGGAGCAGCGGGATCAATCGGTAGTGAGATTGTTAATCAGGTTATTGCGTTTTCTCCTAAAAAAGTTATTCTGATCGATCAGGCAGAGACACCTTTATATCATCTGACTCTTGAACTGAATAAGAAAACGACGGCAACCAATATTTTTCCTTATGTGGCCGATATCCGGAACAGAAAGGAAATAGAAACCATATTTTCGAAACATAATCCCGATATCGTATTTCATGCGGCTGCCTATAAACACGTTCCTATGATGGAAGATCATCCTATTCAGGCTGTGTATACGAATGTTATGGGAACCCGGAATCTGGCAGACTTGTCGGTAGCATACAAAACGTCAAAGTTTGTGATGGTTTCCACAGATAAAGCTGTAAATCCAAGTAATGTTATGGGAGCCAGTAAGCGTATTGCAGAGAAATATGTGCAGACGCTTAATTATCATTTGCATAATAATGGAATACAGGAGACTAAATTTATTACAACCCGATTTGGAAATGTATTAGGATCTAATGGTTCTGTAGTGCCTTTGTTTAAACAGCAAATAGCAAATGGCGGACCAATAACAATAACACATCCTAAAATCATCCGTTATTTTATGACCATTCCGGAAGCCTGTCAATTAGTATTGGAAGCCGGAGCAATGGGTAGTGGCGGTGAGATTTATATTTTCGATATGGGAAAACCGGTAAAAATTATCGATCTGGCCCGTAAAATGATCAGAATGGCAGGTTTACAGCCGGACAAGGACATCAAAATTGAAATTGTAGGTTTACGTCCCGGTGAGAAATTATATGAAGAGTTGTTGAATGATTCTTCAAAGACATTGCCAACCCATCATGAAAAAATCATGGTAGCAGTTGAAGTAACCGATACGTTTGAAGATATTTCTCAGGCAATAAATATATTAATTCAATTAGCTGAAGAGGGACATGAGATGTCAAAAATTGTAATGCAGATGAAAACAATTGTCCCGGAGTTTATCAGTTTGAATTCGGCGTTTTCAACCTTAGATGTTAATTAAAAAATCAAAAGCATATCTTTGCGCAAATTTTATTATTATGAATATTTTTCCTCGCTTTTTCTGTTTGCTATCAGTAATAACGGTACTTTTCTTGTCGTCATGTGCGCAAAAAAAAGACATTGTTTATTATCAGAATATTGACCAGTTCGCAACGGGAACAGCTTCTGCTTCTTTTGAGCCAAAATTGCAGCCTGATGATTTGTTAATGATTGTTGTTTCTGCTGAAAACCCTGAAGTAGCAGCTCCATTTAATTTGTATGCTGTAACAATACAGAGTAATCTTGAGACAGCAGGAAATCAACCGCGTTTACAAACGTATTTGGTAGACTCTAAAGGAGAAATTTCTTTTCCGGTTATCGGTAATATAAAATTAGGAGGATTGACAAGAAGTGAGGCGATGGTAAAATTAAAAGAGCTGTTGGGAGTGTATATTAAAAACCCAACGGTTAATATGAGAATCCTGAACTATAAGATTACGATTCAGGGTGAAGTAACCAGACCGGGTACATATCCAATACAGTCGGAACGGATTACACTATTGGAAGCAGTTAGTATGGCCGGTGATTTAACAGTTTACGGAAAACGTAATAATATATTGGTGTTAAGAGAAATGGATGGAAAAGTGACTTCAACTAGAGTAGATTTAACGAATTCAAATTTTATAAACTCTCCGTTTTATTACCTGAAACAAAATGATGTAGTATATGTGGAGCCTAATAAAACAAAAGTAAACTCTTCTGTTATCGGACCAAATATTACGGTTGCGATTTCAGCAATCTCCCTATTGATAACCATAATTGCTTTAACCACAAGATAGATATAGATGAATCAGGAATTTAATAATTTTGAAGAGCAAAACGAAAATAACTTTTCTATTCGTGAACAGATTGATAAATACTTAATCCATTGGCGTTGGTTTGTACTGGGGATATTTCTTTCACTAGTAACGGCATTCTTGTATTTGCGTTATTACACATCGCCCAGTTATAAAGCTGTTTCAACTATACTTGTAAAAGATGATAAAAAAGGGGGTATCGCTTCTGAGTTAGCTGCTTTTTCTGATATTGGAATGTTGACAGGAGCAAAAAGCAGTGTCGATAATGAAGTGGAGATCTTAAAATCCAGAACATTAGTAGAAAACGTTATACAAAGATTAGACCTAAACGTATTCTATATCGCTGAAGGAAGAGTTAAGTCTTCTTTTTTATATAAAGATTCGCCAATTGAAATTGAGTTTACAAATAAAAGCAAAGATTTTTATTTACAAAATTTTGCTTACAGAATAGAAAATAAAAGCAATAATCGTTTTTTTATCTATGATGACAAAGAGAATAAATTAGGGGAATATTCTTACGGTAGTGAAATAAGAACCAAATATGGAACATTAATTGTTAACAAAAAATTAGAAAACCTGATAGATGCTGAAGGTAAAAGCCATAGTAATAATCCTTTCGTTGTCCATGTTAAAATAGTTTCCTTATCGAAAGTTACTGAAAATTTTAAAACAAAATTGATGGTAAACCCGTTAAGTAAGAATACCAGTGTTATCGAATTATCGCTAACCGATCCTGTAAAAGAAAGAGCGGAGGATTTTTTAAATGCTTTAGTTAGAATATATAATGAAGATGCCATAGCAGATAAAAACTTTATCTCTGAAAACACATCCCGATTTATTTCACAGCGTTTGAGTTTGATTACGGATGAGTTAGATGGTGTTGAAAAAAATGTGGAAGGCTATAAAAAGCAAAATAAAATTACAGATATTACTTCGGAAGCGGGATTGTTTTTGGAGAATGCCAGTTTGTATGAAAAAAATGTTGTAGAAACGGAAACGCAGCTTAAGGTTGTGGCTTCCATGAAAGAATTTTTGAAAAACAGTAAGAAAGGAGACTTACTTCCGAGCAATATAACCTCCGATGCGAATGCCTCCACCTCTATTGATGAGTACAATAAATTGGTTTTGGAGCGCAATCGTATCTTAAAGAGCTCTACACCAAATAACCCGGTTGTGATTTCATTAGATGAAAAAATTGTTTCGCTGAAAGCTGGAGTTGATGAAAGTTTGTCAAGAATGCAATCGGCTCTGATGATCAAAAAACGAGATATGGACAGACAGGAAGGTTTACTGGGCGGTCGTATTTCGCAAATTCCGAGACAGGAAAGAGAATTCCGTATTTTACAGCGCCAACAGCAAATCAAGGAATCACTGTATCTTTATTTATTGCAAAAAAGAGAAGAAACAGCTATTTCACTGGCTGTAACAGCACCCAATGCAAAAGTTGTTGATGCTGCAAAAGCATCCGATATCCCTGTTTCGCCAAGAAAAGGCATTATCTATTTAGGAGCATTAATTCTTGGATTATTGCTGCCATTTGGAGTTGTCTATTTTATGGATTTATTAGATACCAAAGTAAAAACGCGGCAAGATATTGAAGAACGGATTAAAGCGCCGTTTTTGGGAGATATTCCGCAATCACTTTCTGCTAATGAGTTGATTAATACAACCAGCAGAAGTAGCGCAGCTGAGGCTTTACGAATAGCCAAAACAAACCTGGAGTTTATGTTGAATCATGTTCCGGACGGACAAGCCAAAACTATTTTTCTGACTTCCACTTTTCCGAAAGAAGGTAAAACGTTTGTAACGGCTAATATGGCGGCTACAATTGCACTATCAGGGAAAAAAGTATTGTTGATTGGTATGGATATCCGTAATCCAAGATTGGATGACTATATTCCAATTCCTTCAAAAGGACTAACAAATTATCTTTCCACAAAAGATGATTCCATCAAGGACTATATAATTAAACATAACGGATTTGAAGAGTTCTATGTACTGCCTTCAGGAGTAATTCCTCCTAATCCTGCTGAGTTACTGATGAGTAAAAAAGTCAATTCTCTTTTTGAGGAACTTAAGAAAGAATATGATTATATTATTGTAGATACTGCTCCGGTTAGTTTAGTGACGGATACCATGTTGGTTGCTCATCTGGCAGATGTATTTATATATGTAGTGAGAGCAAATTATCTGGATAAACGTATGTTACGTGTGCCGCAAATCATCTATAAAGAAAAGAAATTGCCAAACATGTGTATGTTGTTAAATGATACAGATACAACTAAAGGCTATGGTTATGGCTATGGTTATGGTGCAGATTTTGAAGACGATAGGCCTTGGTGGAGAAGACTGTTAAGCAGATAGACCTGCTGAATTTTAATAAAAAAGCCCTTATTAATAAGGGCTTTTTTATTGGAAGAAAGAATTTCGTTTCATAGCGGCGATCAATGATTCCGCTTCGCTGATTTTTATTTTCCTTGAAAAGGAATCAATATGATTTTTATGGTGAATGTCAGAACCGGTAAAATCTATCATGTCATTTTTAAAAAGCTTGTCGACTGTTTTGGCAACGGGTTCTCCATAGTAACCTACAGTAGATAACAGGTTCGCCTGAAAATAACAACCGGCTTTTTTTAATTTTTTATAAGCATCAAAATTGTTGTGGTAAAAATTATAACGCTCCGGATGGGCTAAAACAGGTTTGTAACCCGCTACCTGCAATTCAAACAATATATCAAACAATTGAATTGGCGGATTGATATAGGACATTTCCACTAAAACATAATTGTCTTTTAAGGTTAGTAGCGGTTCTCTCACGAATAATTTCAGAAATGTATCGTCTATCATGTATTCCGAGGCAGCCCGTAAATTTAGTTCACCGGTTAGATCCGGGAGCTGCGTTTTAACAGCTGCAAGCTTTTCGGTTATACCCTCTTTGGTATTATCCCATATACCGGAGCAGGTATGGGGAGTTGTAATCATGTTGCTAAATCCGAATTCTTTACAGGAATTTAATAAAAACAAAGTGTCATCTATTGTTTTTGCACCATCATCAATACCATAAAGGATGTGGGAATGAATGTCGGTATAGCCTTGAGGAATAAGCTCTTTTAAAAGCGGTTTTGATTTAAAAAATGATAACATGTGACAAAGATAATTAAAATTAAAAAGAAATTTATTAAGGTTAGAAAAACGAGATAACGGAACGGGAATAAGTAGCGTTAATTCTATGGTTACATCGTTTTCCGGTTCTTAATTTTACTATATTTGACAGCGTCTAAATTTATAGATAAGTTTGTAAGCAATTAACAATATAATTAGCAATAATAATCTTTTGAAAGATATAATTCTAAAAGCCGAACATATCTCCAAACAATACCGGTTAGGAACGGTTGGCACAGGAACAATAAGCCATGATTTAAACAGATGGTGGCATAAAATGAGAGGGAAAGAGGATCCGTATCTTAAAGTTGGCGATATAAATGACAGGTCCAGTAAAGGCGATAGCGATTATGTCTGGGCATTGCACGACATTAGTTTCGAAGTAGAACGGGGTGAAGTATTAGGGATTATTGGAAAGAATGGTGCCGGAAAGTCAACTTTACTAAAGATTTTATCCCGGGTAACTGCACCAACAACTGGAATTATTAAAACCAAAGGAAGAATTGCCTCCTTGCTGGAAGTAGGTACAGGTTTTCATCCTGAGATGACCGGTAGGGAAAATATTTATCTCAACGGCTCAATTTTGGGTATGACAAAAAAAGAGATCAACTCTAAAATTGATGAGATTATTGCTTTCAGCGGTTGCGAGCGTTATATCGATACACCGGTAAAACGCTATAGTAGCGGGATGACAGTGCGATTAGCGTTTGCTGTTGCGGCTCATTTAGAACCGGAAATCTTAGTTGTTGATGAAGTACTTGCTGTGGGTGATGCCGAATTTCAGAAAAAGGCAATTGGCAAGATGCAGGATATTTCCAAAGGTGAGGGAAGAACAGTACTGTTTGTGAGCCATAATATGGCGGCTGTAAAAAGTCTTTGTACTAAAGGAATCGTGATGGAACATGGAAGGGTAGTTTTTCAGGGTAATGTAGATGATTGTATTGATGAATATTTGAAAGAATCAAACAGTAGCGCAAGCAAGACATGGAATGAAGAACATCCGGGTTCTGATTTTATACGACTACACAAAGCAGAAGTGCTTAATTCAAATGAAGAGGTTTCCTTAAATCATATAATTTCAAATCCGGTAATGATCCGGTTTACCTATGAAATTTTAGCGGAAAACCAACTTTTCACGCATGGCTTTAACCTGTTTAATAATCAAAATACACATATTTTAAGTTCACACGATAAAGATTCGGATACCCTGTCAAAACCGTTATCAAAAGGAATATATACAAAAACAATAATCATACCCGGTAACTTTTTGGCAGAAGGAGGGTATTCCTGTAGTTTTGCAATCATGCGTTACAGTCCGTTTCATGTTGAATTTCACGAAATGGATGTTGTTGGATTTAATATAATTGATGAAATGGGAGAAAATACAGCCAGAGGAAATTATTCTGGAAGATTCCCTGGAATTGTAAGGCCGTTATTAAAATGGGAATAAAAAAAATGAAAAAAAAATGGTCCGGTGAACGCCTGGAAACATTCATATACGGTAGAGATGCTGTCGATCATTTACACCGATATGGCATTGCGTTATCGTTTATAAAAGATAAAACAGTATTGGATATTGCATGCGGTGAAGGTTACGGGACGAATTTAATGGGAAATAGCGCATCGTTTGTTTATGGTGTAGATATTGACCCGGATACTATTGAAGCAGCTAAACGAAAGTATAAAAAAGAAAATATTCAATACGCAACAGGAAGTACAAGTGCAATTCCGCTTGAAGACAATAGTGTCGACGTTGTCATCAGTTTTGAAACAATAGAACATCATGACCAGCATGATGAAATGCTTAAAGAGATCAAACGTGTTTTAAAACCGGGAGGGATCGTCATGATCTCCACTCCGGATAAACTGTATTATACCGACCAAAGAAATTTTAAAAATCAGTTTCATATAAAAGAACTGTATAAAAAAGAATTTAGTGATTTAGTCTCAGGATATTTTAATAACCAGCAGCTTCTCACTCAGCGTTATGTAAATGGAAACTCATTAATTACGGATGATAATGAACAGGATAATGTTTCCTTTATTACAGGCAATTATCTCGATATAACCAAAACGGTAATCACACCATTATATTTAATCGTAATAGCCTCTGATTCGGCTTTTGAAAAACAAGGATTATCGGTTTTTGAAGGAACGGAAATAATAGAAAAAGAGATAGATAATCAACTTCAAAAAGTTTATAATTCCAACTCTTATAAAGTTGGACATCGTATATTATTGCCCATCAAGCTCTTAAAAAAGATATATAGAAAATGCTTGCAATCGTAATTCCATATTACAAACTAGTTTTTTTTAGAGAGACGTTAGAATCTTTAGCGAACCAGACAGATAAGCGATTCAACGTATATATTGGAGATGATGCCAGTCCTGAGAACCCTCAGGAATTGTTAGAAGCATACCGGGATAAAATAACATTTACCTATACTCATTTCAATGAAAACTTAGGGAGTATTTCGTTAGTGAAACAGTGGCAACGCTGTATTGATCTGATTCAGGATGAAAAATGGATCATGATTCTTGGGGATGATGATGTATTGACAGATAACATGGTAGCATCCTGGTATCGCAATTACGAACAATTTAAGGATAAGGCAAATGTTGTGAAGTTCGCAACAAAACTAATTTTTCAGGAAAACGCTACAACTTCCGAGCCCTATTTACATCCTGTTTGGGAAAAAGCAACGGATTCCTATTTTAGAAAATTTAAAGCACTTACAAGAAGCTCTTTGTCGGAGTATATTTTTGCAAAAAAGGCATATGATGAACATGGTTTCTATGATTATCCGTTAGCATGGTATAGTGACGACAGTGCCTGGATAGCTTTCTCAGAACAAAAAGAAATTTATTGTATTAATGAAAGCCTTATTATGATCAGGCTTTCGGAAGTAAA
The DNA here is from genome assembly GCF_002379575.1 of Flavobacterium sp. UBA4197. Classification (NCBI taxonomy): domain Bacteria; kingdom Pseudomonadati; phylum Bacteroidota; class Flavobacteriia; order Flavobacteriales; family Flavobacteriaceae; genus Flavobacterium; species Flavobacterium sp. UBA4197. The sequence goes on along the minus strand of NZ_DFUB01000031.1, from coordinate 81,422 downwards.
TATTTCAGGAAAGAAAGATAATATTGCCTTAAAAATGAAGGCGAAAGAACAATTTTTTAAAGATTTTATCCTAGAAAGATTAAGTGATTTTAATAAGAAACAGCGATTAGAACTGTTGCTGGCTTATGAAGTGGCCATAAAAGACCAAAGAAACCCGATTGGGAAAGAATGGCTGACTTTAGGATATTATTATCTGATTAACTTTAACGGGTTAGCATTATTAAAATTTATAAGACGTTTTTTTATCAGTACTTTTAAAAAATGAAAGCTTTAGTATCCGTAATTGTTCCTACATATAACAGAGCAAATCTAATTGGACAGACCTTAGACAGTATTATTTCTCAAACCTATAGCCATTGGGAATGTATTATAGTTGATGATGGCTCAACGGATAACACAGAAGAAATCATATCCCGATACCAGGATAAGGATAACCGGTTCCGATTTTACAGAAGACCTGATGATAGAATTAAAGGAGCCAATGCCTGCAGGAATTATGGCTTTGAGAATAGTCGGGGAGAATATATCAAGTGGTTTGATAGTGATGACCTGATGCATGCCGATTTTCTGGAAAAACAGGTTCAGCTGCTGGAAACAGAAAAAGAACTGGATTTTTGTGTTTGCCTGGCACAAGGCTTTACTGAAGGGACAAATGATAAAACTGTTTTTAGAGCAAACAGGACTCCTGAAGAGGATGTATTAACGGCGTATCTTACCAAAAATCATTATTTTTTTACAGCATGTCCATTGTGGAGACGTTCGGTTTTACTCAACAAAGCATTATTTGATGAAGAATTATCGAATAGCCATGAAACGGACTTTCATTTCAGGATGCTGTCAAATAACTTAAAGTACGTTTATAAAGAGGATGTACTGTTTTCTATTAGAAGAGGACATCAGAGTATCACACAGGATAAATCGAATGAATTTACCTCTCATATTTCCCGTTTTAAATTTTTCCTGAAAGCATTTAAAGTAGTAGAAGAATCGGATATTCAGAATAAAAATCCACTCAAACAATATATACTGTACAGACAACTCGGCTTGTTTCATCTGATAAAAAACAATTCGGGTAAAACAATTCAGGGGAGTGGTTTCAAAGTCTTAAAAAATATTTACCATACGAAATATCCGTTAAAAAGTAAGATTAGAATTTATATCGGGTATATCCTGGTTGCGATTTCCGGCAAAGGATATAATTTTTTAAAAAGCGCAAAAACCGATATGATTGAAGCTATTGAAAATTAAACAATCTGTTGTAACAATAAAGAGATACGGTTAGCAATTATATAATTTACAAAATGAAAATACTTTTTATAGCGATGCCTTCGATCCACTTTATAAGATGGGTAGAAAATTTAAAAAACACTGATTTTGAATTATATTGGTTCGATGTTTTAGATCGTGGAGCACTAAAAGGTATTGGAAATATCAAACAGTTTTATGATTGGAAGCGTAGAAAACTTCCCTATATAAAAGGAGAGTATTACATCTCAAAAAAAATGCCTGCAGTTTATGAATGGCTGTCACCTTTTCTGATGACAACGGTTAATGAGCAGTTGGAAAAGATCATTAAAGAGATTAATCCGGATGTTGTACACAGTTTTGAAATGCAGGGATGTAGCTATCCGATACTTCAGACAATGAATAAATATCCCCGGATAAAATGGATATATTCGTGTTGGGGAAATGATATTTACTACTATCGTAATTTTAAAGAGCACAATAAAAAAATCCGGGAAGTGCTAAACAGAGTAAACTTTATGCATGCCGATTGCGGAAGAGATGCTGTCCTAGCAGCACAAATGGGATTTGCAGGAAAAGATTTAGGGGTTATTCCCACCGGAGGCGGATTCCATCTTGCAGCATTGGAAAAATATAAACAACCGGTTACACAAAGAAAAATAATCCTTGTAAAAGGCTATCAGCATATTTTTGGCAGAGCTTTGAATGTTGTAAAAGCATTGGAGGGAATGCCAAAGGAAACAGAAGGTTTTGAAATTGTTGTTTTTGGAGCGCATCCTGTTGTTGCAGACTATATAACACAACAAAAATTGCCATTTTCGGTATATGGACGCCATGATTTAGAACACCAGCAAACGTTGGAACTAATGGGGAAATCATTGATTTATATCGGTAACAATATTTCAGATGGGATGCCAAACACCTTGTTAGAAGCGATAATTATGGGAGCCTATCCCATTCAGTCAAATCCCGGCGGCGCTTCTGCAGAAATAATAAACAATGGTGTAAACGGATTACTGATTGAAAACCCGGAAGATATTGAAAATATCAGGGAATTAATAATAGTAGCGTTGAAAGAAAAGGAGATGATGGAAGAAGTATATGAAATCAATAAAGAAATTGCTAAGCAGCAACTGGATTATGAAAGCAACAGAATAAAGATAATGGAAGCATATAAAAGAGTTCAGGCTTCTTAATTGTAACAGCTTTTATACGGTTAGAGACTTTTAAAAAAGAAAATTATGCGGGTAGGATTTAATCCACACAAAGACAAAATACAAGAAACCGGTGATTACTTTCATCAGGTAATACTGCCTGTTTATATACCATCTTTTGAAGGTTATTTTAAAGATAGTTTTGAAATTTTAAAGCTTTGCCTGGAATCGCTGTTCCAATCATCCCATAAAAAAACATACATCACCATCGTAAATAATGGAAGCTGTAAAGAAGTTACCGTTTATCTGGAAAGGTTATTATCCGAAAATAAAATTCAGGAACTGATTAATACAACTAATATTGGGAAGATTAATGCCGTTTTAAAAGGCTTGGCAGGAGTCAGGGTTCCTTTAATTACCATTTCTGATGCCGATGTGATGTTTCTAATCGGTTGGCAGGAAGCCACCTACAATGTTTTTCGTTCTTTTCCAAAAGCAGGGGTGGTTTGTCCGACGCCTTCTTCAAAATCGTATAAGACCTTTACATCTAATATTTATTGGGATTTATTTTGGTCAAAAAAACTACGGTTTACTCCTGTCAAAAACAGAGCAGCATTGGAAGCATTTGCCCATAGTATAGGAAATGAAGAATTTTATAAAGAGTATCATCTGAAACAATTTTTAACGGTATCTTCTAACGAGGGAACTAAAGCTGTTGTCGGAGCCGGACATTTCATAGCAACGTATCGGGAAGAAGTCTTTGCCGGTAAATTACCCAAATTCACACGATATCGTTTGGGAGGAACCAGTGAGCAGGAAGTTTTAGATTTGCCATCAGTCAAAAGAGGATTTTGGAGATTGTCAACAGAAGATAATTATGCCTGTCATTTGGGAAATGTAGTTGAGCCCTGGATGAAAGAAAAATTATTAAGCGTTAAAAAGAATGCTACTCCATCTGAAGCACCGGCACTCCTTGAACGGAAAGCATCACGTCTGGAATATTATTTGAAAATTAAACTTTTCGCTAAAATTATTTTTGCTAAAAAGATTCTGAGTAAGATTTTATGGATGAAAGGACTGCCTAAAGATGTTTCAGGGAAATATTGATGATTTATAATAAATAAAACTGTAAAATCCCGGTTGTAAATATTCTGAAGCGACATAATGTTAAGGAAATACAGGGCAAGAGCAGTGTAGATTAAAACTTAGTAGCGTTATTAAGTTTTATATCTTTGGTAAGAGAATGTAACACAACCAATAACATTGAGAAAGATGCTGATAACAAAGTTGCTTAAACTTGAGAAACAAATGATTAATTTTATCAGTACTCAAGAAAATAAAACAAAAAATAAATTAAAAGATAAACTGGTTAAAAAAGGAATAATCAGAGCGATCACAATTGTGGATTCCGACTCTTTTTTAATTGAACTCAAGAATAATTTAAAAATATACTGCCGATCACTGGAACATAGTGACTATCTGGTGTTCAATCAGATATTTGGAGACGGGGAATATGAGATTATCAGGGATATATTGAAATTCAATAAGGAAGAACAGCCGGTTATCATTGATGCCGGTGCGAATGTAGGTTATACGTCTGTATTCTTTTTATCAGAATTTAAAAAGGCAAAACTTTATGCAGTTGAACCTTCGCTTACGAATTATCAAACTATAGAAAAGAATATTTTTCATAATGGATTTGATGGAAGCCGTATAAAATTGTATAATAAAGCATTACACAATCAGGATGGATTGAATGTTGTGATTGAAAATGAATTCAGAGATAAAAAAGACTGGGCTTTTACAACAAAAATAACAACAGAAGAAAGTGCCGTGAAATCAATAACCGTTCAGCATATTATGAAAGAGAATATGTTGGATATCGTGGACTTTTTAAAAATTGATATTGAAGGCGCTGAACGATTTATTTTTGAATCTCAGGATAGTTGTGCGTTTTTAGAAAAAGTGAAAATAATAGCAATAGAAATTCATGATGAGTTCAATGTAAGAACAACAATTGAAACAATTTTGAAAAGTTATGGGTTTATATTATTTCCATCCGGAGAACTAACGATAGGTATGAACAGAAACTATTTTTAAAATGGAATCCCCTTTAATAACAGTTATTGTACCCGTCTATAATGTAGCAGGCTATATTAGAGAAGCAATAGACAGTATACTCCATCAGACATATTCCAATTTTGAATGCCTTATCATTGATGATAACTCTACGGATGATACCTGTTCCATTATCGAAAAATATCAGGATTCACGATTACAAATAATAAAAAAAGACACTAATTCCGGATTGGCCAATAGTTTGAATATCGGACTTAAATTGGCGAAAGGCAAATATATTGCCAGAATGGACGGCGATGATGTTCTGGTAGAAACAAGATTTGAAAAGCAGGTACAATTGCTTGAAGCAAATCCGGGAATAGGAGTTTGCGGAACGGCCTACGAAACATTCCCTCAAAAAAACAGTATTGAACTGCCGGAAGAGCATAGCGATATTCTAACCTGTATGCTGTTTAGATGTGTGGTAGCGCATCCGTCGGTAATGATGCGAAAAGAGCTTTTCAATCAGGAAATGGAATATGATGAAACAAAAGAACCGGCTGAAGATTATGAGCTTTGGAGTCGTTTGCTTTCAAGAACCAGGTTTTTTAATATTCAGGAAATATTGCTTAAATACAGAGTACATTCAGGGCAGATTTCCAAAATAAAAGCCCAAAAACAAAAAGAAATATCGTATGAGGTAAGATATGATTTGTTTAAAAAATACATTCCGGATTTTAAGTTGCCTTATGAAGTATTCAAAAAATGCTTTGAATTTAATTATGAAGGAACTTTGAAAGACCTGGAATCACAGCTTAATAACCTTGATTTGATTAGGACAGCAATAACGAAAAATGAATCATTGAATGTTCCTTTATTCAGAACGCTCCTTGATGATATTAGAATAAAAAAAATAAGAAGCTATTTCCTGAGAAATAAATCATTTTGTGTCTCAGAAAGCTTTATATTCATCAGGAAGTATACCGCTTTTTTTAGTAAAAAAGAACAGGTAAAAGTTTTGATAAAATCAATGATATAGTTTATGAAATTAGAAGCGCCCATCGTATTAATTTACGCTTTTAAAAATAGAGATCTAACAAGAGTAAAGAGAACATTAGACTCATTGGTGTTGCAGTCCAATCAGAATTTTAGAGTAGAATTTGTGAATTATGGATCTTCAACGGAACTTACAAAAGAATTGGAACTATTGATTGGTGACTATTCATTTGTAAAATATAATTATCTGGCATACCAGAATCAGCCATGGAATAAATCCAGAGCCCTTAACTATATCATTAAAAAAATAGAAGAACCCTTTTTTTTCATCTCAGACATAGATATTATTTTTCATCCGAAATTTATAAACCTGCTTCATAATATGAAAGATAAGGATAAAATGCATTTTTATAAAGTAGGTTATCTGTCCGAAAAAGAAACCCTGTTGCAAAAATCATTTGAAGATTATCAGGTAGAGTTTTATTCTAAGGTTGATGCAAAAGGGATGACATTATTCCCTACGGAAATAGTGCGCAAAAATAGAGGATTTGACGAGTTTTATCATTTTTGGGGTGCTGAAGATGCCGATATTCATTTCAGACTCTCCGGAAAAGGCTGCGAATCTGTTTTTTATGAAGAAGAAACCTTGTTACTGCACCAATGGCATACGTCATATAGAAAAACAGAAAGCAAGGAACTGACGAAGAATTTACAGATAAAAGGAATAGTACAGATTAATCACCAACACTTGTTTTTCAATCAACAGGATGGTGTAACTATTAATTATAAACAATGGGGAGAAGTATCGGCAAATGCGGTACTTGAAGAATTGGATAACGTAACGGTTAATCAGGTAATACTGAACAGGAAAGTTAATATTGACCATTTTATCTATGGAATTTTACCTAATGTAACCAATACAGTAATTACGGTAAAGTTTACCAGGGATAGCTATGAAAAATCCCTGAAATATAAAGTGAAAAAGATTTTAGGTAAAAAAGTACCGGAATATTATACTTTAAAAGAAGTAAATGATTTGGTATTGTTACATCTGATCTCATTTTATAGAGATTGCCCATACAGCTATAAAATAACAGCTGATTTGGAAGCCATAGAACTAAGGTTAAAGTTATAAATATATTTTGAAGTTATGCCCAAAGTAATTCTTATTTCACAATTGCCATTGCCATATTCGGGTATAGGAAGCTGGACAACACTCTATCGGAATTATTTAGAGAGTCATCATCAGATTGATTATATCGTATGCGAAAATCCGAAAGGTAAATTTAAAGATATTCAATACAGCTTGGTGTCCAATGACTTGATAACCAGGATTGTTAAAAGAGGAAAGAAAAATCCGTATGTGGGTTATCTCAATGCCTTGCAAAATATTCTGAAAAACGATGAAAAATATATTCTGCAGGTTGTCGATAATTTTGGAATAATCAAACCATTAATAGCCCTGTTGCAGGAATTAGGTATTTGGAAGAATTGCTATATTCAATTTTGCTATCACGGTTTTCCGCCTTTTTATGAAAACTTTTCCGGACGCTGGTTTTTTGAAGCAATAGATGAAATGGTACTGCTAACGGAAGACTCCTATAAAGCCCATAAAGAATATTACACCATTTTGCCAACCCGTTTTTCGGTACTTCATAATGGTGTCGATACAAGAAAATTTCACACACTTTCAAAGGAAGAAAAACAACTTGGGAAAGAACAATTTGGAGTAGCCGGTAAAAAAGTATTTGTCTGGTGCTCCCAGGACCGTCCTAAAAAAGGACTGCATATTGTACTGGATGCCTGGAAAAGAGTAATCGAAAAAAGAAAAGATATCGCGTTGTGGGTTATTGGAACCGAACCGAAAGAAGCCATGGAAGGCGTTCGTTATTTTGGGAGAATTCCCAATGACGAATTGGCAAAATACCTGCAGCTGTCGGATTGTTATTTATTCCCGACATTATGGCACGAAGGTTTTGGACTGAGTCTTATAGAAGCCCTGCATTGCGGGAATTACTGTATTGCTTCGGCAAATGGAGGAGTTCCGGAAGTATTGCAATACGGTAAATTCGGAAAACTGATTGCGAAACCAAATTTTGTTTCGGAATGGGAAAATGCGATTTTAGAATATACAGACGATTCTCAAAAGAACAATTTGTTTGATCCGGAATTATATACGACAAAAAGCTGGAATGCCGGAATGAACTCAATAATTGCATCCGCTAAAAAAAGCATATCCTAATGAAGACAATTGTGATAATTCCAGCCAGGGGAGGTTCAAAAAGATTACCGGAAAAGAATATAAAACTTCTTGATGGCAAACCGCTGATTGTACACTCAATTGCGTATGCAAAAGCGCATAACAATAGCATTGACGGCATTTTTGTCTCCACCGATGATGAAAAAATAAAACAGGTAGCTTTAGCTAATAATGTAATTGTAATTAACAGACCGGAATCGCTGTCCGGAGATTTTGAACCCACAGTATCCGCTTTAAAACATGTGCTGGAAAGTATTGAAGAAAAACCGGAGATTGTAATTCTTTTACAACCTACAAATCCATTACGGCCGAAAGAACTGCTGGATAAAGCATTGGATATTTTTATCAAAAATAACTGCGATAGCCTGTTTACAGTTACCCGTAACGAACAGAAACTGGGAAAGATCAATGCACATAGATTTGTACCGTTCAATTATGAAATAGGGCAAAGAAGCCAGGATCTGGAACCGCTGTATTTTGAAAACGGATTGCTGTATATAACCAGGGCACAACTGATTTTAGAAGAAAACAAGATTATTAGTGAAAAGGCATATCCGATGATAGTGGAGCATCCTTTTGCGGCTATCGATATCGATACCCAGGATGATTTTGAATATGCATCATATTTACAACAAAAATACAAAGAACAATAGCATGAACCCATATATAGAAATAGCAGGTAGAAAAATAGGACAGGATTTTCCGCCTTTAGTAATAGCCGAAATAGGAATCAATCATGAAGGTTCTTTACAAACGGCAAAAGAAATGGTCGATGCGGCACACAGAGCAGGGGTGGAAGTGGTAAAACACCAGACCCATATTGTTGCGGACGAGATGAGTGGTGCGGCAAAAAAAGTGATACCCGGAAATGCCGATGTTTCAATCTATGAAATTATGGAGCGTTGCGCCTTAAATGAAGCAGAAGAGCTGGAGCTTAAAAAGTATGTGGAAAGTAAAGGAATGATTTTTATTTCCACACCGTTTTCAAGAGCTGCCGCCGAAAGACTGAAGAAATTTGACATACCTGCCTATAAAATCGGATCGGGCGAATGTAATAATTATCCGCTGCTGGAACATATCGCTTCTTTTGGGAAACCGGTAATTCTAAGCACCGGAATGAATACGATAGAAAGCATTCAGAAAGCCGTAGCCATTTTTGATAAACACAACGTGCCGGTAGCTTTACTGCACACCACAAATTTATACCCGACTCCGATACATTTAGTACGTTTCGGTGCGATGATGGAAATGCACAAGGCTTTCCCGGATAAAGTGTTCGGATTAAGCGACCATACCTTAAACAACAATGCCTGTCTGGGAGCAGTTGCACTGGGAGCGTCCATTTTGGAAAGACACTTCACAGACCACATGAACCGGACCGGACCGGATATCGTGTGCAGTATGGACGAACAAAACTGCCATAACCTGATTGTTGATGCGGCAGAAATGGCGTTGATGCGGGGAGGAACAAAAAAACCGGCAGCAGAAGAGCAGGTCACTATCGATTTTGCCTTTGCAACCGTATGCAGTATTGCGCCTATACAAAAAGGAACAATCTTTACAAAAGACAATATATGGGTAAAACGTCCCGGAACAGGTAATATATTAGCGGAACATTTTGATAATATCATCGGTAAAAAAGCAAGTCGTGACATCGAAAACGATGCACAGCTGGTTTGGGAAGATATCGTATAATATAGCGGAATCATGAAGAAAATTGTATTTCTGACCGGTACAAGAGCCGACTTTGGTAAAATTAAATCACTGATCCGGATACTGGAAAAGCATGAACATTTTACACCTTACATTTTTGTCACCGGTATGCACCTGCAGCAGGAATACGGATATACCTTAATTGAAATTGAACGCTGTGGTTTCCGTAATATACATGCCTTTGAAAACCATACGCATGAAACAACCATGGATCTCACACTCGCTAAAACGATTGAAGGATTATCGGCCTATGTGAAAAGTGTAACGCCCGATATGATCATCATTCACGGCGACCGGGTGGAAGCACTGGCAGGTGCCATTGTGGGCTCACTAAACAATATTCTGGTGGCGCATATTGAAGGTGGTGAAGTTTCCGGTACGATTGATGAATTGATCCGGCATTCCACTAGTAAAATGAGTCATGTACATTTTGTATCCAATGAAACAGCCAAAAAAAGACTGATCCAGATGGGAGAATTATCGGAATCCGTATTTACAATCGGATCACCGGACGTAGACATAATGTTCTCCGACCAGCTTCCGGACCTGGAAACAGCAAAACAATACTATGCTATCGATTTTGATGCGTATGCCGTCGCCATGTTTCATCCCATCACAACAGAATTTAAAAACATGGAAGAGTATGCCAATGATTTCGTGGCAACTTTATTAGCAGACAAACACAATTTTGTGGTTATTTATCCCAATAACGATCTGGGTAGTGCGGCCATATTGAAAGCCTACAAACAATTGGAAGGAAATCCCCGTTTTCGTGTTTTCCCATCCCTTCGCTTTGAGTATTTTTTAACCTTATTAAAAAATGCCCGCTTTATTATAGGAAACAGCAGTGCCGGAATCAGGGAAGCACCTTACTACGGATTGCCGATTATCAATATTGGCAGCCGCCAAAAGAACAGATCCGTCAATACAGATATTATAAATGTTGATTATACCAAAGAAGCAATACTAAATGCGTTACAGGAAATTGAAAAGCATGAAGTAAAAAACAGCTATACTGATTTCGGAACAGGAAATAGTGCAACATTATTTTTAGAATCCTTGGAGAATAGTGATATTTGGGAATTAAATCATCAGAAACAGTTTAGAGATATATAACTGAAAAAAGATTCAGCTAAATGCCAAACAATAAGATTTTTATATTGCTGCCGGATGGTATCGGATTGCGTAATTTTGCCTATTCTAAATTTTATGAACTGGGAATCACGCAGGGATATGACGTGGTTTTCTGGAACAATACCCCGTTTCAGTTATCGGATTTGGGTTTTAAGGACATTCCGATAAAAAATCCGAAAACAAACAAGCAGACAGAAATATATAAAAATGCACGGAAACAAATCGAGCTGAACCTCAATAAAAAGAAATTTCAGGATGCGGTTTACGATACCTATCGTTTTCCGTATGCCTATAAAAATATAAAAACAGCGGCAAAAAGTATACTGACGCAACTATTAGCTGTTAGCCATACGTCGGAAAAAGGATTGCAGAAAGTCCGGAATAAAATTAAGGAACAGGAAAAGAAAACAGCTTATTTTCAGGAATGCCTGGCCGTTTTGAAAAGAGAACAGCCGGCTATGGTTTTTTGTACCAATCAGCGGCCGCTATTGGCAATTGCACCGCTTTTGGCTGCTCAGGAATTAGGAATTCCTACGGCAACCTTTATTTTTTCCTGGGATAATTTACCCAAAGCAACGATGGTGGTGGAAACCGATTCCTATTTTGTGTGGAGTGAACACATGAAAGAAGAACTGTTGCAATATTATCCATATATAAAAGCAGAAAATATTCATATAACCGGAACACCGCAATTTGAATCCCATTATGAAACCGATAGACTGGTTGCAAAAGAAACCTTTTTTAAACAGAATGGCTTGGATATAACCAGGCGTTACATCTGTTATTCCGGTGACGATGTGACCACCTGTCCCGATGATCCGCAATATCTGGACGATGTGGCGGCGGCAGTAAAACAAATGAATGAAGAAGGAGATACCATCGGTATTTTATTCCGCAGGTGTCCGGTCGATTTTTCCGATCGGTTTGACAGCGTACTGGCGCAATATAAAGACATCATTGTTCCGGTCAATCCGAAATGGGAGAAAAAAGGCGGTATGTGGAATACAATCCTGCCAACTCCGGAAGATGTAGACCTGCAAATGAATACCATCGCCCATACGGATATGGTTATTAACCTGGGCTCTTCAATGGTGTTTGATTATGCGGCACATGGAAAACCGTGCGCTTACATTAATTATGATGTTAAACATAAACGGATAGAAGACTGGTCCGTAAAAAAAATATACAACTATATTCACTTCCGATCAATGCCGGCTAAAGAATCGGTTATCTGGCTTGATAACAAGGAAGAAATTAAAACGAAAATTCAGCTTGCGTTAAAAGATAGTCGTCAAAATACTATAAAAGCAAAGGAATGGTTTCAGATTATCAATAAATTTCCACCGGATTCAGCTTCTGAAAATATATGGAATAGCATAAAAAAAATGGTATCGTAATGCACATTACTTTTTTAACACCCGAATATCCACATTCAAAAGTGCTCCACAGTGCAGGAATAGGCACGAGTATCAAAAATCTTGTTGCTGCATTAGTGAAAAAGGACATCAAGGTGTCTGTGGTTGTCTATGGACAATCTGAAGATACAATAATTCAGGAAGACAGTGTTGAAATACATCTGGTAAAAAAGAGAAAATACAAATGGGCAACATGGTATTTTTACAGAAAGTACCTTCAGGACTATTTGAATGCATTGATCGTTAAAAATAAAGCAGACCTGGTTGAAGCACCGGACTGGACCGGCATCACTGCTTTTATGAACTTAAAAGCACCGTTAGTAATCCGGTTTCACGGAAGTGATACATATTTCTGCCATCTGGAAAACAGAAAACAAAAACGTAAAAACTTCTGGTTTGAGAAACTGGCAATACAAAAAGCAAAAGCATTTATCGCACCTACTGCTTTTGCCGGAACGTTAACGCAGCAGCTTTTTAAAATCAGGAATAAAACGATAGCAACCATCCATTACGGACTGGAAGTAGAAAAATTCAGGAATGATAATGCCATACATGAAGAAAAAGGACTGCTGCTGTATATAGGAACGGTTATTCGCAAAAAAGGAGTGCTGGAACTGCCGGATATTATGAAAAGGGTAATTGCCAAAATGCCGGAAGCAAAGCTCATCCTGATTGGGGGCGACTCTTATGATGCAGCCACCGGAACGCAGTCAACCTGGCAGCTGATGCAGGAATTGATGGATGATAATGTGAAAAACAGCATTGAGTATCTGGGCAAAGTACCTTATCAGGAAGTCCGGGATTATATCCAAAAAGCACAGGTTTGTGTGTTTCCCACTTTTGCGGAAACCTTAGGAATGGTAACTATTGAATCCATGGCCATGAAAAAAGCGGTGGTGAACAGCAATATAGGCTGGGCTCAGGAGCTCATAATAGATGGCGAAAGCGGTTATCTGGTACACCCGGGGGAACATGAAACCTTTTCGGCAAAAATTTCAGACTTATTGGAAGACGATCAGCTAAGACAAAGAATAGGATTAAAAGCAGAAGAAAGAGTCTGCACTGTTTTTAATATTGATACTATTGTGGAACAGAATATTGCGTTTTATCAAAAAACAATTGCCAAGTGATTATTATCTGTCATCATAACAATAAAGTAGAAAGTATAATCGCATACGAAAGTTCAGCGTATCTTGACGTTTGTAATGAAAGTATTGCGCAGAATATTGTCAGATTAGCCCGTTTATTTCCGGATGACTTATTATTTTGGTATCATAAAGATTGTCAGGAAGACATAAATTGGGAGGCATTGCCCGAACTGTTTAACCATAAAAAAATACTGCTTTCCTATGGAGGAACGACCAATTACATCCCTTCAGAAATAGGATATGTTGATGAAAGCCTATTTGTTAATCCCGATAAAGAAAGTGTATATCCAACCTGGCAGATGAGCAGCCTTGTTGGCGGAATTTATGGCGGAACATTAAACGCTTTGGAAGCCGATAAACTTATAGACACGAACTTTGATTATTTTTTGTGTTCCCTTGCAAAAATAGGAATGCCCCACGGTTTGTTGTGCTACAATGAACCTCAGTTATTGAAAACAACAACGAATAGGAGTAGTGGAGAGGCCGGTATTTACTCGCTGTTCAAATTTGTAAAAGAACATTACAGAGCGCGTTGGATCCTTTTATTGTTTGTGAATCTGCTAATCTATGAAAGAAGATTCCCGGTATTAGCCTGCCTGTATACCGTGTTCTTTAAAAGGAAAAAACCGGATGTAAAACAGCTGGATAAAATCCAGATGGAATTAAAGACAAAAAGTAGGGTGTCACATTCTTTAGATGTTATTATTCCTACTATTGGACGAAAAGTATTTTTATACGATGTTTTAAAGGACTTGTCAAAACAGACAATAATCCCGAAAAAAGTAATAATTGTAGAACAAAACCCGCAGGAAGGTAGCACGAGTGAATTGGATTACCTTGAAAAGGAATCATGGCCTTTTCAGATCAGACACCTGTTTACCCACCGGACCGGTGCATGCAATGCCAGGAATCAGGCGTTGCAACATGTTGAACAGGAATGGGTCTTTTTTGCAGATGACGATATCCGGTTTGAAAAAGATTTTTTAGAAACGGCCTTTAAACAAATTGAAAAAACAGGAAACAGCGCTTTTACAATATGCTGTTTGCGTAAAGGAGATAAACCGGTTTCGACCAATATCTTTCAATGGACAACCTTTGGATCCGGCTGTAGTATTGTGAAAAGTGAAGCCATTGCAGATTTACGCTTTGACGATCGCTATGAACATGGTTTTGGAGAAGATGCCGACTTTGGAATGCAATTAAGAAATAAAGGTTGTGATATCCTGTATTTACCATCACCCGAGCTATTACATTTAAAAGCGCCCGTTGGCGGATTTAGAACGGAAGTAATGCTGGAATGGAATAACGACCGTATAAAACCAAAACCGTCGCCAACGGTAATGTTATTTAAGCTGCGTTACAATACAAAAGAACAGTTAAGGAGCTATAAAACAACCCTGTTCTTAAAGTTTTATAAACATCAGGAACATAAGCATCCGGTGAAATACTATAACAACTTTAAAAAAAGCTGGGAGCGAAGTATTTATTGGGCTAATATTTTAAGAGCGGGAAAATGAATTTTACATTAATAGTTTGTACCTATAAAAGAGCAAATCCTTTGCTGAAGCTCTTAAAATCAGTAGCGCATCAAACGCGTTATCCTGACGAGATTCTGATAATTGACGGTTCTCCGGATGAGGAGACCGAAAAGATCCTTGCAGCAAATAAATTTGAAAAACTGCACTACTATAAAGTTCCGCCGGAGCATAGAGGACTTACGAAACAACGTAACTTTGGAATCAATAAAGTAGCAGAAAACAGTCAGGTAATTTGTTTTCTGGACGACGATACCATACTGGAAGAAAACTATTTTGAAGAATTAATCAGTATATATGCGGTATATCCCGAAGCTTTGGGCGTTGGCGGTTATATTACCAATGAAGTGAATTGGTCTGAAGTCCCGGAAAATTATAAACCGGCAAATAATGAATTCTGTTATGACGGATGGAAACGAAAAGAGAGCAGTAGGTTTATCCTGCGCAAAAAAATGGGACTGGACAGTAATGTTCCGCCTGGATTTTCTCCGGAGTTTTCACATGGAAGAAGTGTCAGTTTCTTACCGCCTTCAGGTAAGGTTTATCCGGCAGAACAACTTATGGGCGGAGTTTCCTCTTTTAAAAAAGAGATCTTTCAGAAAATCAGATTTTCCGATTATTTTGTAGGTTACGGCTTGTATGAAGATGCCGATTTTAGTTTAAGGCTTTCAAAGATTGGAAAATTATATATCAATACAAAGGCACGGCTGTCGCATCATCATCATGTTTCGGGGCGTCCCAATCAGTATCAGTACGGTAAAATGGTCGTTAGAAACGGATGGTACGTTTGGCGGATAGCAAACCCCAAACCGGATCTGTTGGCAAGATTCAAATGGAATGCAATAACACTGCTGCTAATTGCGATACGATTTAGTAATATATTTACAACGAATAACAAAAAAGAAGCAACTACCGAGGTGCTGGGTAGAATAACAGGATTGTTGAGCCTGCTGGTAAATAAACCAAAAAATAAATAATCGGAATTTAAAATCAGAGTAATAACCAATGAAATTAGCCCTTATAACACATGTTCCACATATCCATACGGATGAACGGTATTTTGCATACGGTCCCTATGTTAAGGAAATGAATATATGGTTTAAATATGTTGATGAAGTATTGCTCGTGGCACCCATGACAGAAGCACCGTTATCGGCTGTAGATTTGGCCTATAACCATGCTACTGTTTCTTTTTTTCCGGTTCCGGCATTTTCATTATTGTCTGTAAAAGAGATCTTAAAAACAATGGTTTATTTGCCTCAGCTATTTTGGAGTACCTTCAAAGTAATGAAAAAGGCAGACCATATTCATTTGCGTTGTCCCGGAAATATGGGCTTAATCGGATGTTTGGTTCAAATTCTGTTTCCCAATAAGAAGAAAACTGCAAAATATGCCGGGAACTGGGATCCAAAAGCAAAACAACCCTGGAGTTATCGCTTGCAAAAATGGATTTTAAGCAATACCTTTTTAACCCGGAATATGAAAGTGCTGGTTTATGGGGAATGGCAGCATAGAAGCAAAAACATACTCCCGTTTTTTACGGCAACGTATCGGGAGCATGAAAAAGAAGCAATACAGCCAAGGGATTTGACAAAAACAATTACGTTTTTATTTGCCGGAACCTTATCAGAAGGAAAAAGAGCACTGTATGCCGTACAATTAATAGAATCGCTGTATCATTCAGGACTGGATGTTGCCTTGAAAATATATGGAGAAGGAAAAGAAAGAACAGCAATTGAAAGCTATTTAGCTGCCGGTAAACTTCAGCATATCGTAACGTTACAGGGGAATCAAACTCAGGAAACGGTTAAAAAAGCATACCAAAACAATCATTTTTTAATATTACCTTCGCAAAGTGAAGGATGGCCTAAAGTTGTTGCAGAAGCCATGTTTTGGGGATGCGTCCCGATAGCAACAGCTGTTTCATGTGTTGCGAACATGCTGGATGATGGTAAAAGAGGACTGATCCTGACAATGAACAAGGAGACCGACAGTAAAAATATAATGACAGTAATCACAAATAATCAGGAGTATCAGCAAATGATAACCCAAGGTGTAAATTGGTCCAGACAGTATACCATTGATTATTTTGAAGCGGAAATAAAAAATATAGTTGCAGGGTAAGATGAAAAAAAAAGTGATTTTATTTAGTATTGTTAGCATTGGACTTTTAGCTATTGTAATTAATTACAGAACACCTTTTTTACAACCTCAAAGCGGACCCTGGTCTATTGGTTTTGGGCTGTCTGAAAAATTTCCCGATAAGATGCTGTTCGAAAAAAATATCCTGTATCCTTTAGAAAAATTAAAACAGCACAATGACAGCACCGCTTTCCTTGCTGATCCGTTTTTTATAAAAGAAAAAGACACCTTTTATCTGTTTTTTGAGCATAAAAAATACGCTCCCAATGCAGATATCGCCCTGCTGACCTCAGTTGACGGGGTTAATTATCAATATAAAGGAACAGTGTTAAAAGAGAAATTCCATTTGTCTTATCCACAGGTTTTTAAATATAAAAACGATTATTATATGCTGCCCGAAGCCAAAAGATCGGGGCATGTATTGTTATACAAAGCAGCGAATTTTCCTTACGGATGGAAAGTTTGTGACACATTAATTAAAAACAGGGAATTGAAGGATCCTACAATTTATTTGTCGGATACATTAAATGTCATGGTTGCCTCAGATGATCACCTCAATATGTATATGTTTGAAGCAGATTCTTTACATGGAAAATGGAGAGCTCATAAGAAAGCAAAAGTGATGATGGGAACCGAAGCCAGGGCTGGAGGACGCTTTTTTGCTGATGAAAAAGGACTATTGTTGCCGGTACAGAATTCTACACAGGGTTACGGATACGGATTGTCCATCTATCGTTTCAATTTTAAAGGAGATAACTACACTGTTAAAAGAGAACTTCCCTTTTTTCTGAAACGAAATGAAAAAATAAAAGAATTTAATGCCGGGATGCACCAGCTGGATATCCAGAAAGTAGACGGGAAATATTATTTTGTTTACGATGGAAACAGATTGGAAAGCGATGTTAAAGATTTGAATTTCAGAGGGCCGATTAAGTGGAACTATGTTGATTTAAAAAATTGGTTTTACCAGCAACAATGCGAATACTTCAATTAATAGATAGTTTAGAACCCGGAGGAGCAGAAAAAATGGCGGTTAGCTATGCTAATGCACTTTTGGATATTAACTCTTTTTCGGCTTTGGTTACAACCCGTAAAGAAGGAGAACTAAAAAAAGAGTTAGCAGTAGCAGTAAAGTACCTCGCTCTAAACAGGAAATCAATATTAGATATTAAGGCACTTTTCCGCTTGCGGAAATTTGTCAAGGAAAATAAGATAACGTTCGTTCAGGCACATAGTAGTTCCTTCTTTTTGGCGTTTCTGCTCAAATGTATTTATCCGTCACTCAAAATTATTTGGCATGACCATTTTGGGAATAGTGAATTTTTACACAAGAGGAAAAATATAAACACCCTAAAAATAGCCTCACTTTTTTTCTATAGGATAATTGCCGTTAATGAAATTTTAGAGAAATGGGCAAAAGTAAACCTATACTGTAATAAAGTATTGTACCTGCCCAATTTTGTTGCTATCAATAAGAGTCCGGAAAAAATAAACCTGCATGGAATAAGCGGTAAAAGAATTCTTTGTCTGGCAAATTTCCGGAAACAAAAAAATCATTTAATGTTACTTGAAGTCGCCAGAAAAATTGTAATTTCTTTCCCCGATTGGACTTTTCATCTGGTAGGAAAAGATTTCCATGATGAATATTCGGCAGCTATTAACGATAAAATTATTTCAAATAATTTACAGCAAAATGTTTATACTTATGGTTCCGTAAATGCAATTGAGTCGGTTATAAACCAATCGACAATAGGTGTTTTGACATCTCTTTCTGAAGGACTGCCAGTCTCACTTTTGGAATATGGTTACTTAGGGTTACCGGTAGTTGTAACTGCTGTAGGCGAGATTCCAAAAATAATCAAAGAGAATAACGGTATTTTGATAAACTCAGAAGATGCAGTTTCCTTTGAAAAAGAGCTGACAAAGATCATTCAGGATGAAGAGCGAAGAAAAATAATTGGAACCAACTTGAAACAGGAAATCCATTTGAACTATTCTAAAAAGGTAGTTGTGGAAAAATATTTAAAATTTATCAGGCATGACAATTAATAACAATAACTATCTCAAACTGGTATTGATCCATATAGGTATTGGAGGTATTGTTTATTTTCTTCCATTCCTGGCGAAAATACTGACAATTTTAATTTTTGTATGCTCCGTTTTAATATTGATAAAAACCAGGAACAAAAACAATGAAGCACTTTATTTGGCGGCATATATTGTTGGTGTTGAGGTTTTTTTGAGAATGACCGGAGGAATGATTTTTAATGAATACGGGAAATACAGTGTAATGATATACATGTTAATCGGCATGGTGTATAGCGGTTTTTCCAAAAATGCGATTATTTACTGGCTTTTCATAGTATTACTGATACCCGGAATTGTCGTTTCTACCGTCACCCTTTCTTACGAAGCAAATCTGAGAAAAGCAATAGCCTTTAATATTTCGGGACCGGTATGTCTGGGTGTGGCTTCGGTATATTGCTATAGAAGGCAAATAACAAAGCAACAACTGCTGAATTTGCTGCCGGCTTTTTCATTGCCTATAGTAACAGTAATAACCTATCTTTTTTTATATACGCCCAGTATACGGGATGTGGTAACCGGAACCCAGTCTAATTTTGAAACCTCAGGCGGATTTGGACCTAACCAGGTATCCACAATTTTAGGATTGGGTACTTTTCTGTTTTTTGCACAATTTCTACTGAATTCGACTACCCGAAAAATCCAGATTATCAATATCTCGCTAACGCTGTTAGCGGCTTATCGCGGGATCGTGACGTTTTCAAGAGGCGGGATGTTTACAGGTTGTGCGATGATTCTTTTACTCATTATCATCGTTTATTTTATGCTCAATAAAAATGGAAAAAGTAAAATGAGTGTCATCTTTATTTTTTCATTAGTGGCAACGCTGGGTGTCTGGACTTATAGCTCCTATCAGACCAGTGGTCTAATTGATAAGCGATATGCTAATGAAGATGCTTTAGGAAGACAAAAACAAAGTAAACTGTCGGGAAGAGAAGACCTTATTAAAACAGAGATTCAAATGTTTGTTGACCATCCTTTCTTAGGAATTGGTGTCGGGAAAAACAAAGAATACAGACAGGAGTTAACGGGAATTGAATTAGCAACACACAACGAAATAACAAGAATGCTTGCCGAACACGGGTTATTGGGAGTTATTGGTTTACTAATACTCTTTATAACACCTCTAACGCTGTATCTTGATAATAAACACCACTTTTTGTTGTTGTCCTTTTTCGCTTTCTGGCTGCTCACCATTAACCATGCGGCCATGCGAATGGCAGCACCGGCTTTTGTCTATGCACTAACGTTATTAAAAGTCTATCCGGATGAAAAAACTGTTGTACATAGGGAATAAACTGGCGGTTCACGGACATAATCCGACAACGGTAGATACCCTTTCGGTACTTTTTGCTAATGAAGGCTATCATGTTGTGAGTGCATCCTCCCGGAGCAATAAAGTAGTGCGCATTCTGGACATGCTGGCAACCTTATTCAGGCATGCTAAAACAACCGATTTTGTAATTATCGATACCTATAGCACTGCTAACTTCTGGTATGCTTTTCTGGTGAGCCAGTGCTGCAGAATTTTAAAATGCCGGTACATACCGTTTCTGCATGGCGGCAATCTGCCGGAAAGACTAAGTAAAAGTCCCCGGTGGAGCAGGATGATCTTCAATAATGCCTATAGAAACGTAGCGCCATCACTATATTTAAAGCAAATATTTGAAGATTTTAAAGTTCCCAATGTAAGCTATGTTCCTAACGTTATCGAACTTAAGGAGTATGATTTTAAGGAGCGAACCAATTTGAAACCCAGGTTGCTATGGGTAAGAGCTTTTGCGGATATCTATAACCCTAAAATGGCTGTAGCCGTGCTTAGTGAACTGCAAAAAAAATATCCGGAAGCATCGCTTTGTATGGTTGGGCCGGAAAAAGACGGAAGTTTCGCAGCAACAAAGCAATATGCGGAAGCAAAAAAAGTAACGGTTCAGTTTACCGGCAGGCTTACCAAAAAGGAATGGACCGGTTTGGCACCGGACTTTGATATTTTTATTTCAACAACACATTTTGATAACACACCGGTTAGCGTTCTGGAAGCAATGGCTTTAGGAATGCCGGTTGTTGCAACGAATGTTGGGGGAATATCATATTTGTTAACTCATGATATTGATGCTCAGTTGGTTGGTGATAATGCGGTGATTGAAATGACCGAAGCAATTGTTAAGCTGATCGAAAATCCTGATTTTGCCCGGGAGCAAACTAAAAATGCCTACCGGAAAATAATAGCATTTGATTGGACAGAAGTGAAAAAGCAATGGGATAACTTGCTTAATAATCATTAATATTATCGTAAGTTTGCTTAGTTTTATTTAGGATTAAATATAAAAATCGGCTGATAATACTTTTAATTAAGTAAAATCTGTTTATTTAGGGACACACAGGAATGAATGCAAAGAAAATACATTTCGAAATTTCGGAGCGTAAGGTATTACTGCGTTTAATAGATGTTGTTGCTGTTTTACTGGCACTATATCTTTCAGAGTATTTTTTCGAATTCCATTATTTCTCTTTCGAAAGGCCATCGGTAGGTTCGATGCTTTTTCTGGCAATATACATTAACCTTTTCGGAACAATTTTCGAAATGTATAATTTACAGGTGGCAAGTAACCAGTATCAGGTGGTAAAGAGTATCATTCTGACAACCTTTATAACCGTCTTTTTTTACCTGCTGACGCCCATTTTTACCCCCATTCTCCCGTCTAACCGTTTGCAGATTGTATACTTCTTTCTGGCAGTACTGATCAGCCTTTTTGCCTGGCGTTTTTTCTACCTGCACTTTCTCGCTTCACACCGCTTTGTTAAGAATGTAATATTTGTCTGCAACCGTGATGAAATAGAACAACTAGCACAGGAACTGGGAAAAGCCGATCCGCACTATCAGATAATAGGCTATGTGCCTACTGATGTTTCCGGTGAGAAACAATCCGTTTTCTATAAAGAAGTCGCGTTACCCGAACTGGAAAATTTTGTAAACAGGCATTCCGTTGCCGAAGTGGTTATCGGTTTCAGAGAGACAGAAACCATTGCCCCGGATTTGTACCAGGAACTTTTGTACCTGCTGGAAAAAGGAGTGACTATAAGAGAATATACACAGGTTTACGAACACTCCACCCAGCGCTTGCCAATACTTCAGGACACCAAGGACTTTTATAAGTTTTTCCCTTTTAGCCGCAGCAATCAGAATAAACTATACTTATATATCGTAAGGATATTTGAAATACTGTTCTCGCTGATCGGTATAATATTTGGAATCGTGCTAATCCCGATAGTCTATATCGGAAACAGTATTGGTAACAGAGGACCGCTTTTCTATACGCAGGAAAGAGTCGGTAAAAACGGGGTTCCTTTCCTGATTTATAAATTCCGATCCATGATTCAGAATGCAGAATCAAACGGAGCTGTTTTTGCAAAGGCAAATGATGTTCGGATTACTCCTTTCGGGAAGTTTTTAAGAAGATCCCGTATTGACGAATTTCCCCAGTTTATCAATATCCTTAAAGGCGATATGGCGGTAATCGGTCCCAGACCGGAGCGGCCGGTTTTTGTAAAGAAAATTTCAGAAACCATGCCTTTTTATGAAACAAGACATGTTATCAAACCGGGACTGACCGGTTGGGCACAGGTAAATTATTCCTATGGGGAAAGCCTTGAAGACAGTCTGGTAAAACTCCAGTATGACTTATACTACATCAAACACAGAAGCATCTTTTTAGACGTCAATATCGTGATCAAAACATTGAGCACGGTGTTGTTCTACAGAGGGCAATAAGCAGTATTATTTAACCTCTTTTCTCAGTAACCGGATCAAAATAAAAGATGTTGTCAGTATTATAGGCAGCATGATCGTCAAATGTGCTTTATTGAGTATAAAAACGGTATAGCAGCCAATAAGAGCCAGACAGGTATAGATACTGATCTTTAACCATTTTGTATTCTTTCTGATCTGGAAGAACAATACCAAAAGTAATAAAGGATTTATCAGAAGCGTGTTGTAATTCAGCAATAACTCTTCATGGAAAGAATAGAAACCTACCAAAGCAAAAAATAGCCCTAAAAGCCCCATTAGTAATAAATAGAAGATAAGTACCGGTTTTTTGTTTGAAAAGTAAGCAAAAAGCAGCATTACAGCGATAAAAGTATAGATGTTGTTCCATACGGAAGCGGTACTTCCGGTTGCTTCCTGCTGGAAAACGGTTGTCGTTTCCTGCGCTAACGGATTTCCGAAGTTTTTGGTTTTCGCTACGCCTTCCATTAATTCGGAAGGAAGAAATAACTGATCCGACTGCTTGTCGACTTTGTATCCGAAAATCAGGTTAATGCCCAGTTTTTCATAAAAATTATTGACAAGATAGCTGTTTAAGATCGTTCTGTAATCCTTTTGAGTATCCGGAACGGCAGTGTTGATTTTGTGCTCTGTAACACCATTGAGAAGATCCTCGACCATAGAAGTACAATTGCGATCGATGAACTTATAGGTGTAATATTTTTTATTGGACGAAAGTACGGCTATCAGATTTGCGGTCAGCTGCTGCTTTTGCGCCAGCGTCAGGGAAAGCTTTTGCTCATAAATGGAACGATTCTCATATTGGTATTGCTGTACGAATTCCTCATAAGAGCCGGTGGCTACAAAATACTGCAAATCACCTTTTACAAACTTCCAGTAAAAATTAGGAGTGCCAAAATCGAAGGCACCATAATTAAAAACCACATCAACGCCATTTACGGTATTGTGAATACGAAGAGCAGTATGCCCGAAAAGGGAGTGTAATTGCGTACCCGAACCGCAGGTTAGTAAACTGATTTCCGTTTGTTCCGGAAGCAGTAAATTGGTCTGAGCCGAACCCTTTTGTGAAAAAAGAAGTAAAACGGTTACGATGGAGAATATAAAAGAGCGCATGAGTTGTTTACTGTATTGTGTTATCTGCTAAAAATCCCTAAATCAACTTTTAAAGAAAAAATATTCGAATAAAGTGCGGCACTCTGGTCGCCAATGTCTGTTAAGGCATAATCAACCTGAATACCTTTATATTTAAAACCCAACCCTAAGTTAGGCTGGAAATTTAGTTTTTCGGAATTGTCAATCTGTTTTACATTCTGGAAATTTCCAACACCGGCACGTAAAAAGACCAGATCGGTATAGCCGAATTCAAAACCGGCTGCCGGATCGATACTCACGGCATTTGTGGAAATAATATCATTGGTTCTGGCGAAACGCATGTTTAGCTGCGTGGCGGCCAGAATGCTGTAATCATAACGGATGATGAATTTCTTGGAAAGTCCCAGCTGCATTTTGGGTAATGTTATCTCGGTCGTTTCCGGCGGTTCCTGGTTTTCTCCCGGCACGGCATCTTTAATCTTGTTAAACTCGTCTTCATCAATTGTCCACACATTATACGTGGTAGTGATATCGCGAACCATTAACCCGATTTTCCAGTCGTTTTTTTCATACTGAATCCCCAAATCAAATCCAAAACCCCATGAACTGGCAAAATCACCAATAATACGGCGGATAATTTTGGCATTCACACCATAATTAAAACCGTCTAAAGGAAGCGATCTGGCATAGGAAAACGTTACGCCGTAATCGGCAGCCGAAAAAAGGCTGATACGATTGTAGTCAATATTTCCCTGGCTGTCTATTAATTGTGTGGTATTTAAAATGTCATCAACCCCAAAGCGGATTAAGGAAACTCCCAAAGCACTTCGTTCGTCAATTTTCATGGCAAAGCCGGCATAATCGTATTGGGCAATGTTGGCAAAATAATTCGCGTGCATCAGGCTGATCTGTTTGCCGTCAACTTTTAGTAAACCTGCCGGGTTCCAGTAGCCGGAGTTAACATCTGCCGTATGTCCTACAACGGCATTCGCCATTCCTAATGCTGCAGCGTCAACACCAATATTCATAAACTCATTCGAATACTTTCTAACGGCCTGACTATAAGAAAGGAGATGAAAAGAAAAAAAGAAAAGTAATAAGGTTTTTTTCAAAGCCATTTATTTTATACAAATATGAAATAAAAATCTCAAATACTAAACTCTATTTTGTATTAACTTATTGTATTACCTTTGTCATAAAATTTGTAAATTAGATTTTTGCGACACCAGTCATGCAGGGCGTCTGATCATCTTTAAAATGTAATTGTATATGTCAATAAAGAAGCACATTCCAAATGTTATTACCCTTTTAAATCTTTCTGCCGGTATTTTTGCTTTAATACATGCCTTTAACGGTAATTATAATGAAGCATTTTCGTGTGTTTGTGTAGGGATATTTTTTGATTTTTGGGATGGATTTTTTGCCCGTCTGCTAAAAGTACAAAGTGCACTGGGATTACAGCTGGATTCTTTGGCCGATATGGTGACCAGCGGAGTAGTGCCGGGTGTGGTAATGTATAAAATGCTGGCAGATATCCAGGAGAACCAACCGGATTATAACCTGACGCAGGAAACTTTTTATATGGGAATTGTTCCCTATTTAGGATTTTTAATAACCTTAGGATCTTGCTACCGATTAGCAAAATTCAATATCGATACCCGTCAGACGGATTCTTTTATCGGATTGCCAACGCCGGCAAATGCCTTGTTGATCATGAGTTTGCCAATGATATTGTTCGATAATCAATTTGAGGCATTGTCTAATTTATTGAGCAATCCTTATGTATTGGTCGGAATCAGTATTTTCAGTGCTTATATCTTAAATGCTGAAATTCCGTTGTTTTCACTAAAAGTGAAATACTTAAACTGGGTAAATAATAAAACACAGATCTTATTCATGATCATTTCGGCATTGTTCCTGATATTCTTCCAATACCTGGGAATTCCGATGATCATACTGTTTTATGTATTGCTTTCTGTGATTACAAACAAAATGGAAAAGAAAGTAGCATAAACAGCAATGAAGCGACGTCCGGCTCCAAAGAAAAAAACGGCAACTCCACGGAATTACAAAACAAAATCAAAACAGAAAGGTAAAATTCCCGTTGGAAAAATCATACTGTACTGTTCGGCTATTGCCGTTGTAATTACCATTATGGCTGCGGCATATCAGTATCGCAATGGCTTTTTGTATTACCTGGGCTTTAAAACCGATAAAACAGTTGGCAAGCTAAGTACAGAAGAGCGGAAAATAGCCGATGTACGCATTTTTGAAGTATTGAGCCGCCACGATACCCGGTTGGTTGGTTTTGATGTTTCGGAATATCAGGAAAAAATCGACTGGAAGGCCATTGACAAAATAGACGGGGAATTTCCGCTTAGTTTTGTATTCATCCGTGCTACGGCAGGAAATGACCGGGTTGATTCCCGATTTGATGAAAACTGGAAAGCCGCTAAAAACCACGATTTCGTAAGAGGGGCGTATCATTATTACCGTCCAAATGAAAATTCATTAGAACAGGCAGAACTGTTTATTAAAACGGTTAAACTCCACAAAGGCGATTTCCCTCCGGTTCTGGATATAGAAGAATTACCTAAAAACCAGTCGGTAGATAGTTTGAAGACCGGTTTGAAACGCTGGCTGAAAAAAGTCGAAAGACATTATGGTGTAAAACCGATAATTTATTCCGGCGAAAGCTATTATAATGACTTCTTAAAAGAAGAATTTAAAGGCTATACCTTCTGGATTGCAAACTATAATTTCTTTGTAGAAAATATAAAAGACGAGTGGCTGATCTGGCAGTTTACCGAAAAGGCCGAAATCCCCGGTATTAAAGGGCTGGTCGATATTAATGTCTTTAACGGAAATAGAAAAGATCTGAAAAATAGCACACTACGGAAATAAAAAAGGGATACTTTATGTATCCCTTTTTGGTATGTTTTAAAATTCTAATTTTTTCTTTCGCAGCTCAAAGTTTTGTCCCAGATATACTTTACGTACCATCTCGTCTTCGGCCAGTTCTTCCGGAATACCGGCTTTAAGAATACCACCTTCAAACATCAGGTAGGTTTTGTCGGTAATAGCAAGGGTTTCCTGAACGTTGTGGTCAGTAATCAGGATTCCGATGTTTTTATTCTTTAACTGCGCTACAATACGCTGAATATCCTCCACCGCTACCGGGTCAACTCCGGCAAAAGGCTCATCCAGAAGAATGAATTTAGGATCGGTTGCCAGTGCACGGGCAATTTCCGTTCTACGTCTTTCTCCTCCGGAAAGTAAATCCCCTCTGTTGGTACGGATATGCTGTAGGCTGAACTCTTCAATTAAAGATTCCATTTTAGCTTCCTGTTCTTTTTTGGTTAACGTTGTCAGCTGCAGTACGCTCAGAATGTTGTCTTCGATACTTAGCTTTCTGAAAACCGAAGCCTCCTGGGCCAGGTATCCGATACCGTTTTGTGCCCGCTTGTACATCGGGAAATCGGTAATGGTCATGTCATCCAGATAAATGTTTCCGCTATTGGGTTTTACCAAGCCTACAATCATATAAAAAGAAGTGGTTTTTCCGGCACCGTTCGGTCCTAAAAGCCCGACAATTTCCCCTTGATTTACTTCAACGGAAATGCCTTTTACAACACTTCTTCCTTTATAGGTTTTTACTAAATTTTCAGCTCTTAATTTCATTTTTCGATAACGTTACAAAGTTGAGGAAGGATACAGCAACATGCATTTGTTGTGAAACTCCCTGCAAATAAACAAATAAAGGGATTAACGGATGTATAAATTAACAATTAATTATTTTCTAAAGCTTCCCAGAATTCATACGCTCTGCGCAAATGAGGAATCACAATTGTTCCGCCCACAAGCGTTGCAATTCCCATGGCTTCCATCATTTCTTCCTTGGTAATGCCGTTTTTATAGGATGTTTCCAAATGGTATTTGATACAGTCGTCACAACGTAAAACAGCAGAAGCAACCAAACCTAAAAGCTCTTTGGTTTTAACATCCAGAGCGCCTTCCATATAGGCATTGGTGTCTAAGTTGAAAATACGTTTGATGATTTTGTTATTATCATTCAGAAGCTTATCATTCATCTTGGAACGATAATCGTTAAATTCCTGTACTAAATCAGCCATGTCTTATGTGTTTTTTAGTTCTTCTTTTCGGGTTACAAATTTGGAAATGAAAATACTCACTTCATATAGAATTACCAGTGGAATCGTAACGATAATCTGACTGATAACGTCAGGCGGCGTTACAATTGCAGCGATGATCAGGATAATAACGTAAGCATATTTTCGGTACGTTCTCAGGAAACTCGGTGATACAATTCCCAAACGGGATAAAAAGTAAATAACGATAGGTAATTCAAAAACCAGTCCTGTTGATAACGAAGTGGATTTTACCAGACCGATATACGACTGTATATCAATGGAGTTGATAACATATTTACTGACCGTAAGATTGGAAAGGAAATTGATGGACATCGGGGTAATGATAAAATACCCGAACAATACACCCATGAAAAACAATAACGAAGAGATAAAGATAAAATAACGGGCATTTTTCTTCTCTTTTTCATACAGCGCAGGACTTATAAATTTCCATAATTCCCAAAGGATAAAAGGGAATGCCAGTATAAATCCGGCGGTAATAGAAGTCCAGATAAGCATGGCAAATTGCCCTTCCATGGTACGGTTCTGAAGCTCAAAAGGAAGCTCTGTCATACAGAAACTTCTGTCCAGATCATATTTCTGTGCTATTTCGCAAAAGAAGCGATAGGTTACAAAGTTACCGTCCTTTGGACCGAAGATTATAGTATCAAAAATAAAATCACTGTAATAGTAAGCGACACATCCGCCAATAACAATTGCCAGTGTGCTTCGTATCAGAACCCATCTGAATTCTTCCAGGTGGTCCAGAAACGACATTTCTTTCATGGTTTTTTTAGCCATTATATAATTCCTTCTTTTAAAATGTCATGAATGTGGATAATGCCAATGTAGGCGCCTTCATCGGCAACGACTAACTGCGTGATGGAATTGTTTTCCATGATGTTGAAAGCATCCACAACCATATCGGTTGGTTTAACCGTTTTAGGTTTTTTAGTCATAATATCCTTAGCGGTCAGGTCGCTGAAAGTATCACGGTTGTTCAGCATTCTTCTGATGTCCCCGTCAGTGATAATTCCGGTAATTTTTTCATTTTCCACCACTGCGGTAACACCCAGGCGTTTCTCGGAAATTTCCATGATAACCGTTTTAATGCTGGCATCCGGGCTCACTTGTGGTTTATGGGTATTGTCCAGCATGTCCTGAACGCGTAATAGTAATTTTTTGCCCAAAGCACCACCGGGATGGTATTTGGCGAAATCTTCACTTTTGAAATTGCGAAGCTCCATCAGGCAAACAGCTAAGGCGTCACCCAAAACCAACTGTGCCGTAGTACTGTTTGTAGGGGCAAGGTTGTTCGGGCAGGCTTCTGCTTCCACATAAGCATTTAATACATAATGGGATTCTTTTGCCAGAAAAGAGGTTTCGCTGGCAGTCATTCCGATAAGGATATTTCCGAAGCGTTTTAAGAGCGGAACCAAAACCTTGATTTCGGGACTGTTGCCGCTTTTGGAAATACAGATGATAACATCGTCAGGCTGTACCATTCCAAGGTCACCGTGGATGGCTTCGGCAGCATGAAGAAATAAGGAAGGAGTACCGGTGGAATTTAACGTTGCCACGATTTTTGTAGCGATAATAGCGCTTTTTCCTATCCCTGTTACAACAAGGCGGCCTTTGCTTTGATAGATTGTATTTACGGCTGCTGCAAAATCATCGTTAAGGTAATTTACAAGATTTGCAATGCTCTCACTTTCAGACTGTATTGTTTTTTTGGCAGTAGCCAAAATGCTTTCAATGTTACTCAAATCAGAAGTTTTATAAAATTTGTATGTATTAAAGATTTTTGTATCTTTATATTCTGCAAATTTATGTAAAATACTGTATAATAAATAATGAAACTAACCGAAATTGACTTGCATAAAGAGTTAAAAAAATATTTTGGTTTTAACCAATTCAAAGGTTTACAAGAAGATGTTGTTCGAAGTATTATTACGGGTAACAACACTTTTGTTATTATGCCTACCGGTGGCGGGAAGTCCCTATGTTACCAACTGCCGGCATTAGTACTGGGTGGAACCGCTATTGTAGTTTCGCCTCTAATTGCATTAATGAAGAATCAGGTTGATGCTATCCGAAGCTTATCCTCAGAAGCCGGAATTGCACACGTTTTGAACTCCTCATTAACAAAAACTGAAATTAATCAGGTAAAAAAAGACATTACTTCCGGGCTGACAAAACTATTGTATGTTGCACCGGAATCTTTAACAAAAGAAGAATATGTAAACTTTTTACGTGAAGTACCGCTTTCTTTTGTAGCTATCGATGAAGCACACTGTATTTCCGAATGGGGACACGATTTCCGTCCGGAATACCGCAACCTTCGAAATATCATCAAACAATTGGGTGACATTCCGATTATCGGATTGACTGCTACGGCAACGCCTAAAGTACAGGAAGATATTTTAAAGAATCTGGACATGACCGATGCCAATACTTTTAAAGCATCGTTTAACCGTCCGAACTTATTCTATGAAGTACGCACCAAAACGAAAAATGTCGAATCCGATATTATTCGTTTCATCAAGCAGCACAAAGGGAAATCCGGTGTAATTTACTGTTTAAGCCGTAAAAAAGTTGAAGAAATAGCACAGGTGCTACAGGTAAACGGAGTGAGTGCCGTTCCTTACCATGCCGGATTGGATGCTAAAACCAGGGCAAAACACCAGGACATGTTCCTGATGGAAGATGTGGAAGTGGTGGTCGCAACCATCGCATTCGGAATGGGAATTGACAAGCCGGATGTGCGTTATGTTATTCACCATGATATTCCGAAGTCGCTGGAAAGTTACTACCAGGAAACCGGTAGAGCCGGACGTGACGGAGGAGAAGGACACTGCCTTGCCTATTACTCGTATAAAGACATTGAGAAACTGGAAAAATTTATGTCCGGTAAACCTGTGGCCGAACAGGAAATCGGGTTCGCGCTGTTGCAGGAAGTAGTCGCTTATGCGGAAACATCAATGTCCCGTCGTAAATTTTTACTGCATTATTTCGGTGAGGAATTTGATGAAGTAAATGGCGAAGGGGCCGATATGGATGATAATGTCCGCAATCCGAAGAAAAAAGTAGAAGCGCAGGATCAGGTGGTTACTTTGCTGGAAGTAGTTCGCGATACCAAGCAACTGTATAAATCCAAAGAAGTGATCTTTACGTTGATTGGTAAGATCAATGCGACAATTAAAGCTCACAAAACGGATGCTCAGAAATTTTTCGGAAAAGGAAAAGACTTTGAAGAAAAATACTGGATGGCTTTGATCCGCCAGGTATTGGTTGACGGATTGCTGTCGAAAGATATTGAAACCTACGGTGTTTTAAAGCTCACCAAAAAAGGAGAGGAATTTATTCAGAAACCGGTTTCGTTTATGATGTCGGAAGACCATGAGTATAACGAAACGGAGGATGAGGCAATTGTTACATCGGCAAAATCGACCGGAACGGCTGATGAAGCTTTGATGGCAATGCTTAAAGACCTGCGAAAAAAAGTAGCCAAGAAAATCGGGGTTCCGCCTTTTGTTGTTTTTCAGGATCCGTCACTCGAAGACATGTCGTTAAAATATCCTATTAATCTGGAAGAATTAGGAAATGTCCATGGTGTAGGTGAAGGCAAAGCTAAAAAATACGGAAAAGAGTTTGTTGAACTTATTGCCCGTTATGTTGAAGATAACGACATTGTTCGTCCGGATGATCTTGTTGTGAAATCTACCGGGGCTAATTCGGCTTTAAAGCTGTATATCATTCAGAATATTGACCGGAAATTGTCGTTAAACGATATTGCTGCGGCAAAAGGACTGGATATGGATACCCTGCTTAAAGAAATGGAACAGATTGTTTATTCGGGAACGAAATTAAATATCAAATACTGGGTAGATGAAATACTGGATGACGACCAGCAGGAAGAAATCCACGAGTATTTTATGGAATCCGAATCGGATAATATTAAAGATGCCTTAAAAGAATTTGACGGCGATTACGATACCGAGGAATTACGACTGATGCGCATTAAGTTTATCAGTGAGGTAGCAAACTAAATAAAAAAAGAGGCATTATATAATGCCTCTTTTTTTATTCCGAATACAATTCTCCCCGATGTGGTTTCAGGACATCCCTGACGGCGATCATCGTATCGTCGGTAACAACCATAAAAGCCGTTGCATACATATCGTTAAGGATTTCAAATCCGGTAATGTTTAAATCTAATTTTTCGATAGCAATATATTCTTTCAGATGGATCTCGTGATGCTCGGCTGTTTTTGCGGCAGCCGGACCCCGGAAATCCCAAATGAGTTTTATTTGTCTTGACATATTTAAAGGAAATTAAAGAACAAAGTTACGAATGATAATTCAAATCGCTGCCTGAAAAATGGATGGCCGATCATCAATTCCGGTGCAAATCACTATTTTTGCACTCTGATTTAAAATCAACCCGATAAAAATGCCAAGAGAATTACAAATACAGGTTACGCCGGAAATAGCGGCAAACAGCGCTTTACTGACCGAGCATATCGCGAAATTAATGCACACAGGTGTTGCGGAAATCCAACATGTTTCGGTATTGAAACGCTCCATCGATGCGCGCCAGAAAGCGATTAAGATTAACTTAAAAGTGGCTGTTTTTTTTCAGGGCGAAAATTTTAGTGAAACAAAAATACAGCTGCCGGAATATAAAAATGTAACCAATGCACAGGAAGTAATTGTTGTGGGAGCCGGACCAGCCGGACTTTTCGCAGCTTTGCAGTTAATCGAGTTGGGCTTAAAACCGATCCTGATTGAAAGAGGAAAAGATGTTCGTGGCAGACGTCGTGACTTAAAAGCAATCAACAGGGATCACATTGTAAATGAAGATTCGAATTATTGTTTTGGAGAAGGCGGTGCCGGAACCTATTCTGACGGGAAACTGTATACCCGGTCTAAAAAAAGAGGGGACGTAAACCGTATTCTGGAATTATTAGTAGCCTATGGCGCTTCTCCGGAAATTTTGGTTGAAGCACATCCGCATATCGGAACCAACAAACTGCCGCAGATCATTCAGGATATCCGCGAGAAAATTATTGAACATGGCGGACAGGTTTTGTTTGAAACCCGGGTAAAAGATATCCTGATTAAAAATAATGAGGTTTATGGTGTGGAAACCCATACCGGAACACAGATTTTAGCTCAGAAAATAATATTGGCAACCGGACATTCGGCCCGTGATATCTTTGAACTGTTAGACCGTAAAAAAGTTTTTATAGAAGCCAAACCGTTTGCTTTAGGAGTTCGGGCAGAACACCCGCAAACATTAATCGACAGTATTCAGTACTCCTGCGATTTCAGAGGAGAATTTTTACCGCCGGCACCTTATTCTATTGTGAAGCAGGTTAACGGACGCGGTATGTATTCGTTCTGTATGTGTCCGGGAGGTGTAATCGCTCCCTGTGCAACAAGTCCGGGTGAAGTGGTTACAAACGGATGGTCGCCTTCCAAACGCGATCAGGAAACGGCAAATTCCGGTATTGTAGTAGAATTAAAATTGGAAGACTTTCAGCCATTTGCCAAATTTGGCGCTTTGGCAGGAATGGAATTTCAAAAAGCAATTGAGCAAAAAGCCTGGCAGGTGGCGGGCGGTACCCAAAAAGTTCCGGCACAGCGAATGGTGGATTTTACGCAGCATAAAATATCGGATTCCATTCCGAAAACATCCTACGTACCGGGAACAACATCGGTAGAATTAGGAGAAGTATTCCCGGGATTCCTAACGCAGACAATGCGGGAAGGTTTTGTCGCATTCGGAAAATCAATGCGGGGCTATCTGACAAACGAAGCAATTTTACATGCGCCGGAAAGCCGTACGTCCTCACCGGTTCGTATTCCGCGTGACAATGATACGCTGGAACATGTGCAGATTAAAGGGTTGTATCCCTGCGGTGAAGGAGCGGGTTATGCCGGCGGGATTATTTCGGCTGCTATCGACGGCGAGAAATGCGCACAGAAAGCAGCGGAAAGTTTGCATTAGCATACATCAGCTCCTGATTACTTTCCGTAAATAATCAGGAGCTGAAGTAATTAATTGTTTTTCTGAAGCCATTTTACAGCTTCTTCCAGTGTTTTTTCCGGGGCGCACTTTTGGTCCGGAATTATTGAACTGCCGTATTTTTGCTTATTTCTGTCGGCAAAGGTGCTTACCGTAAGGTTGATTCTGGCACCATCGGAAAGAATGTACACTTCATTTGACGAGGAAACACCAAAAGTTTTGGTTCCAAAACTTCTGGTTTTTGGTCTGCCTTTAAAGGCTACCGCGACTGCTTCTCCGGAGCTAGCGGTTAGCGAATCGGTTAATACCGCTACATAAGGGTTTGCTTTTTTCAGGGAATAAAATTCGTGTATATCTTCAATTGTCGTTGTGCCGTAAAGTACTTTTCCGTCTTTACAGATCCAGGGTTCTGCATTATTGTCCGGATCAATGAAATAGCCAACGATTCCGTTGCCTAATACCGGAGCAATTCCGGTTAACATCGGACTCATATTGCCTCCGAAATTTCCTCTTAAGTCAACAATCCAGCCTTTTAAATTAGCTTTATCCCGCTCTTTCAGCTGTTCCAGTACCTTGTTGCGATACGCTTCAAGCTGATCTTCATCACCCATACAGTAAGGGATGCGGATATAGCCGATATCGGCCGGAACGGTTTCGTCGGTTAAAGTGGGCGGCGCTTTTTCGCTGTCCTCATTGTTATTTGCCGCAGCAAAATAACTGTGATGGTCATGCAGCTGGGTAACGGCATATTCAACAGACGGATAAGCATCCTGTATGCTGACGGCTTTTTCGGCATGTTTTAAAACGGAAGCTTTGAATTTATCCCAGTCAATGTTTTTCCGGTTAACGGATTTTGCTTTTAATAAAGTAACGACCTCGTTAATATAGGCCTGTACTTCCGGGGAAGCTGCCGGTTCTTTTTTATCGCACCCGATAAGTAATGTCAGTATTAAAAAGGAGCAGAGTATGTTTTTCATGAACTTTTGGTGTTTTGGTATTTTGTAATAACGCAGGCAGTGCTAAATTATTCCGGTACATCCGGTTATTTTACGTGCCTGTCTGCTAATACGGTCGAATATGCTGTGTTGTGATGGAATCTGTAGTGGCAAAAATAGTTATATTTTGGATTGTTTGGTGTTTGCCCGGAGGATTACCCTTTGGTTTTTATGCTTTCTGGCGGTACAATTGGTGAAAATTATAAAATAGGGCAAAAGTGAATGCATTTCTTTTTTTGTACTTTTGACAGGTAATCAAGAATTATGACAGAAGAAAGAGTAATATTAGTTAACGAAAAGGATGAACAAATTGGCTTAATGCCAAAAATGGAAGCACATGAAAAGGCAGTATTGCACCGTGCTTTTTCGGTTTTTATATTGAATGCTGATAATGAAATCATGCTGCAGCAACGGGCGCAGCACAAATACCATTCTCCTTTGCTGTGGACCAATACCTGTTGCAGTCATCAGAGAGAAGGAGAGACCAATATTCAGGCAGGTGTAAGAAGGCTGCGTGAAGAAATGGGATTCACCGCTGAGTTAAAAGAATTGTTTTCGTTTATTTATAAGGCACCTTTCGATAATGGACTGACGGAACATGAGCTTGATCATGTAATGATCGGTTACTACAATGAAGCACCCGAGATCAATCCGGAAGAAGTGGAAAGCTGGAAATGGATGTCCATTGAAGCGGTAAAAGAAGATATGGAAGTACATCCGGATATCTATACGGTATGGTTCAAAATAATTTTTGACAAGTTTTATCACTATTTAGAAGCTCATAAAGTTTAATTGCTATGAAAGTTACTGTAAGCCGAAAAGCCCATTTTAATGCTGCGCACCGTCTGTATCGCAAAGATTGGACTTTTGAGAAAAATCAGGCAGTTTTTGGGAAATGCAACAATCCTAATTATCACGGGCATAACTATGAACTGATTGTGAGTGTGACCGGAGAAATTGATCCGGAAACCGGATATGTGATGGATCTGGGTGATTTAGCTGCGATTATCCGGAATGAGATAGAAGATAAATTCGATCATAAGAACCTTAATATGGATGTGCCGGAATTTGCGGATTTAAACCCGACGGCAGAAAATATTGTGGTTGTTATCTGGAATAAGATCAGGGCAAAAATTACTTCAGACAAGGAACTGGAGGTTGTTTTGTATGAAACACCCAGAAATTTTGTAACCTATAAAGGATCGTGATGCGTTTAAAAACAGGAGATAAAATACCGGACTTTCAGGCGACAGATGCGCAGGGTGCCGTTTTTAATATGGCATCTCTTTTAGGGAAGAAACCATTGGTGATTTATTTTTACCCAAAAGACAATACGCCCGGCTGTACCAAAGAAGCCTGCGGATTCCGGGATTTATACGAAGATTTTACGGCTTTGGGTGCCGAAGTAATCGGGATTAGCGGCGATAGCAGTGCTTCTCATCAAAAATTTGCAGACCAGTACCGGCTGCCGTTTATACTATTGTCCGATAAAGGAAAACATATCCGGAATCTTTTCGGAGTGCCGACTAATTTATTAGGACTGCTGCCGGGAAGAGTAACGTATGTTGCGGATAGTGACGGAATAATCCGCTTTGTCTTTAACAGTATGAATGCAACGCAGCACATGCCAAAAGCTTTGGAAGCGGTAAAGGCAATGAAAGGATAAGCCGGGAACGCAACAATCCGGTCTTTGTGTTTGTATTTAACACTGCTTTCTAAAAATGATTTGGGTTCAGATTGGTTATTTCAAAAACTTTTTTGCATTTTTGCGAACCTAATGAACAAATAAATCTATGACGGTAAATTGGTATCCACTTATTTTTAACCCCATTTTGAAAGACAGAATTTGGGGAGGAACCAAATTATATTCGTTACTTCATAAAGAGATTATTTCCGAAACTACCGGCGAAAGCTGGGAGATCTCAACTGTTCCCGGAGATATCAGTACCGTTAAAAACGGAGCCTTAGCTGGAAAAAACATTAATGAACTTTTAGCCTTACAGCCGGAGGCATTACTGGGTAGAAAAGTGTACGGAAAATTCGGTAATGAATTTCCGTTATTATTCAAGTTTCTGGATGCTAAGGAAGATTTGTCCATTCAGGTACATCCCAATGATGCATTAGCGAAAATCAGGCATAATTCTTTCGGGAAAACCGAAATGTGGTATGTGATGCAGGCCGATGAAGATTCCCGGATCATAATCGGTTTTGAAGAACCTTCATCGTCGGAAGAATATGTACACCATCTGGAAAATAAAACGCTGACCAAAATACTAAAAGAAATTAAGGTTAAAAAAGGCGATGCATTCTTTCTGGAAACCGGAACGATCC
This sequence comes from Flavobacterium sp. UBA4197, assembly GCF_002379575.1. NCBI lineage: Bacteria > Pseudomonadati > Bacteroidota > Flavobacteriia > Flavobacteriales > Flavobacteriaceae > Flavobacterium > Flavobacterium sp. UBA4197. The sequence goes on along the minus strand of NZ_DFUB01000031.1, from coordinate 44,150 downwards.
ATGCCATTGGCGCCGGAATTGTCATTGCCGAAATTCAGCAGACTTCCGATATTACCTACCGGGTTTATGACTGGGACAGGGTAGATGCAAACGGGCATTCAAGAGAGCTGCATATTGACCTGGCATTGGAAGCCATCGATTATTCGGCAGGTAATGCACAGATTGCTTATGCAAAAGAAAACAACAAGTCCAATCTGGTAATAGATTGTCCTTACTTTACTACAAATTATATTCCTTTGGATGGAGTGCTGTCCTTTGCTAAAAACGGAGATTCTTTTACCGTTTTGGTGTGTACGGAAGGTGATTTCTCGATTCATATTCCGGATACGGCTGAAAAAACCGACTTTAAAAAAGGAGATACTGTTTTAATTCCTGCGGTTATTACCGATTTTGAAATTTCAGGACAGGCTTCGCTGTTAGAAATATTCATTTCATAACCTTTAATCAAAAGATTAGTTGTAATTTTGCCAACGAAATTTAAAAATCAAAGAAAAATGGCAAGCGTTAAAAACTTAAAAAAAGACATCAACTACGTTTTAGGTGATATTATTGAAGCAGTTTACATTTGGGAAATGACTACTACAGGAAAACCAACTGCGGCTTCAGACGCATTAGTAGAAGAAGCGATTACAACATTTGACAGTTTGATCACTAAAGTGAACCAAAAAAATGTTGAAAATAAAAAATTACATTTCAAACAAATTAATAAAGATCTTGAAATTGCTGCTAATCAATTGGTTGATAAAATCAACGCATTGTAGTCAGAAAAATCAATAAAAAAGTGTGAAAAAAATATTTGGAAGTTTAAAAAACAACCTTATATTTGCACCCGAATTGAGACGCCGGTGTAGCTCAGCTGGCTA
>NZ_DFUB01000031.1:0-43266 GCF_002379575.1 Flavobacterium sp. UBA4197 | reverse complement strand
CGAGTCCCTCCATCGGCTCAATCGTCTTTAAGCCACTTGAAGAAAGTGGTTTTTTTATTTATAAAGGTTTAAAAAAAGCGGCTTATGAAAATAAGCCGCTTTTTATTTTTATTGTGGAGTTTGTTCCTGCTGTTTTCTTTTCGCAATAAACTCTTTTAGCATTTTACCATAATGGGATTGAGCCACCTCAGGCGATAACGATTTCTGAATGGTATCCATATATTTCAGATTGGTATCGTAAATATCCGTCAGGGCAATATAAGGTGCTACTTCATATTTGGCATTGTTTACCGCAAAATTCACCGCATCCAGATAACGTCGGATGATTAGCTTTTCGTTACGCTCGTTCAGGCTGTCCATCATTTTTGTTTTGTTGAACTTCTGCGCATAAAGACTTAGGCTTAAAACCTTGTTTTCTTCGTCTGTAAAGCGTGATTTTATTTTTTTGTAGTCTTCGTATAGTTCGTTGTTTTTTGAGCCTGTAACTTTTGCTTTTGCGTAAAACTCTTTTAAGTCGGTTGTAATCTTCATTTCACCCGGTTCTGCAAAAAACATAAGGCTGTTGTCGATAGAATTGGAAGTACCGCGATCCAGGAACAGGTAGTACATTTCCGGAGAATCAATTTTTAAGTTGCTCTCAAAATTGGAATTTCCTTTAATCAGGAAACTGTCGATCGTTACAAATGAAGTGTCAACGATTTTTTTTAAGTATAGTTTACCCTGCTTTAATCCGTTAACTGTTCCTGTAAGATGAAGGTTGTTTGCTGATTCGTTCTCTTTATTACAAGCGGTTAATAAGGCCAGCGAAAATAAGGCTATAAGTGTTTTTTTCATTAGGGTTACGATTTTAAAGTTTGCAAAGTAAAGAAAAAAATATTCAGATGCTAAGGAAGTTGTTGAAATAGTATGGTTTAATCCGGCAATTTCGGATATAAAAAATCCCCAATAGCTATTGGGGATTTTGAAAATATTCCGGATAAAGCATTATCCTTTTAACCAGGCTTCTTTGATTTTTGCTTTACTGTTGTCTGTAAAGTGTAATCCTTCCACATCTTCCATGGTTAAGGTTACTTTTCCTTTTAAAGTCTGTTCCTTGTTGTTGCGTTTTATTTTAATCGTGATCGGGTCGTTTTCTTTCCAATCCATGCTGGACATGATCAGCTCATAAATGTTATCCAGATTATAAGCGGTACCGTTAATCGCTAAGAGGGTATCGTCGTTTTTAAGACCAATTTTTTTCATGAAACCGTTTAGTTCCATTCCCGGCGGTATCATAATTTCTTTTGTCGCAGGGTTTACCGTGATATAAGGCATATCGCCTTTTAAGAACGGATTGGCTGGTTTTTTAACGCTTCCTTTGATAACACCCACTTTGGCAAAATAGTCGTTATAAGGAATCGGAGTATCACCGGCTACATATTTGTTTAGGAATGCACCGATTTCCGGATAGGTTAATGCGGTAATTTTAGCAAAAAGATCTTCATCGTTAAACGGTTTGTTGTTACCGTATTCGTTCGATAGTGCCTGCATTAAGCTTAAGATTCCTCTTGCTCCGTTGCTGCTTTCTCTCATTTGAATGTCAATGCACATCGCGATCAGCGCTCCTTTCAGATAAACATTATAATACGAATCTTTATATTGTTTGTCCAGGATGTTCTTACTCATGTTTGTAAACGGCATTTTGTCGTTGAAACGGGTTGACGCTTCAATTTTTTCCGCCATTCTGTTGTAGAATTCGTCTTCTGTGATTAAGCCCTGGTTTACCTGGAACAGGTTTGCAAAATATTCGGTAACACCTTCATACATCCATAAGTGCTCGGACATTTTTGGAGTATTGTAATCGAAATACTGGATTTCTTTGGAGTGAATGCTTAATGGTGTAACGATATGGAAAAATTCGTGGGAAACCACATCTTTCAATTGCTCTAAAAGCTGTGCTTTTGGCATCATTTCCGGCATAACAACGGTTGTGGAAGTGGTGTGCTCCAAAGCTCCGAATCCTTTGGCATCCGGTTTTTTCATATCGGATAAATACAGCAATACACTGTATTTTTTAGTGCTGTTTACCGGACCTAAGAATTTTTTCTGCGCACGTATCATTGTTTCCATTTCCGGAGTGATGTCTTTTGCCGTATAAGTTCCGTTTGGTGAATATACGCTGATCAGGATGTCCATACCGTCCACATTGAATGTGGTATAATCCGGTTTGGAATACATGATCGGGCTGTCAACCAGTTCGGCATATCTTGGCGTATGGAAAACATCCACTTCATTGCTCGGATCATTGTCAACTAAAGATGTAGCACCCCATAATGTTGCCGGATGGGAAACGGTTACCGTGTACGGGATTTCGTTTTTCCCCTGAAAGTATCCTACAAAACCATGCGTGTTCAGCATGAAGTTTTCGTTAGCCGCAATATTGGTACCGGCTGGCGAAAAGATATCATGCGTTCCTTCCACATCATAAGTATCGTTAACGAGATACGTTACTTTTGCCAGGGCTTTTGCATTGGATATCTGCCAGGTATTGTCATCTGTTTTAGAAACGGCAAGTGCATTTCCGTTTGCATCAAGTGCTTTGAAATTGTCAATAAACTTACCATAATCGTCTTCCGAATAAGTACCCGGGATAATTTTTGGAATATGGAATGTTGCTGTTTCTGTAGTAAAGGTTGGAGGAGTAATGGTTACCATTACTTTGTCATCCGTTACATTTTTAAGGTCAATGGCAACTTTTACCTCGTTTATAGTGGTAGTGGATGTTTTTTCCTGAGTTGTTTTACAGCTCATAACCATCACTGCCAGTGCCAATGTACAGATAAGTTTCTTCATCGTTTTATTTTTAGTTTACTATTTGTAGTTGGAATTCGATTTTTGTTACAGTTTATTCTTTTTTAGGAAAAGATTAATTTTTTCCGAAAGTTCCGGTGTATTCCGGGTATCCGGATCGGAATAGGAAGCCAGGTTTTCGGCTTCGTCGCCGGTGATGTTTTTAAAGACATGATTCATGTTCGGAATGATGTTTAGCGTGGCGCCCGGTTTTGATTTTTGCAATAATTCGGCATCCAGAACGCGAACCTGAAGGTCTTTGTCGCCGTTTATGATCAGTACAGGAACTTTTAATTTACTGATCTCTGTTTGCGGATTGTATTGCATCCAGGATTTCATGTACGGCTGAACGCTTTCCCGGAGAATCGAGGCCAGCAATGGTTTTTTAATCTCGATGGTTTCTCCTTTTTTCAGGGCGGCAAAACTCTGAACCAGTTCCTCTTTTAAAGCGGGTGTCTGGCGGGTTATCTGTTCCACAAGAATTTCATCAATCGGTCTTCCGGGACCGGCTAATGAAATGAAAGCATCCGCTTTTGTTTTTTGGGCGGCGATCATCCCGATCAGGGAGCCTTCGCTGTGTCCGGCAAAAAGGATCTTTGAATAATGGTACTTGTTTTTCAAATAGTCAAATACAGTAACGGCGTCGGTAATCATGTCGTCAAAACGCATTTCTTTTTCGTTGACAGTTCCGGCAATTATCTGGGCAATAACTCGCTTGTCGTATGTGAAAACGGCATAGTTGTCTTTGCATAAATCTTCGGCAAGATACTTTAGCGAATTGTTCCTGCCTTTCAGCTGGTTTCCGTTCCGGTTAGTCGGTCCGGAACCGGCAATAAGAATGATCAGCGTTGTTTTTTGCGGCTGACTTTTTGCCGGTGAATATAGGTCGCCTTTCAGTAATTCGTTAACCTGTAGTTCTTCCACAGCAAAAGGCTGTTGCTGGGCATAACTTTTTAAACCGGCTATAAGAAGGAAACCTGTAAGAATTATGTTTTTTATCATGTTTTAGTCTTTTATAGATATTGGAGGAGCTGCTTCATCGGTATTTTGCCCGTCATATTCGCCCGGATAAAGAGTGTATAAATAGATGTTTTCGATTTCACTGAATACCGTATCCTCCGGATTAATCATTGTCAGGTTCATTTCAAAATTAGGTTTATCGGATTCTCCGATTCCGATAATGTGCATGTTGTTTTTGGATTTGGTCATTTTAAGGTATTTTGAGCTGGTGTTCAGGAAATATGTGGTTACCCATACGGTTCCGCTGCTTAATTTACCATCAGTAATATCGGCTTCATATTCTTTTTTGCCTTTCGGATTAAAATACGTCACTTTACCGTGTAGCATACCGTCCTTTTCGGAATAACTCATTTTCAGTTTGCCATTATCATAGTAAACCGTTGTCTGGTAGCTCAGGGCCGCAGCATCCAGCAGTGTTTTCTTACTGATCAGGATGTTCCCGGAAAAAGTACTTTGTTCTGTGAGCTGTCCGTTCTGATAGGTTGTTTTGGATGTGCTGTTTTCACTCTCTTCAATAATAGCCTGGCCGTTAAACGGTAGATCATCCTTATAGGTTACTCTGGAAATTTCTTCTCCCTTGCTGTTATAAAAAATATAATCCCCGTTAATAAGATCATCGACGTACTGCGCTTTCGTAGCAATGATCCCGTTTTTGTAAGTAGTGGTCTCCGCTAACATGCCGTTTTCATAAATGGATTTGCTGATCGGTTCTTTCGTTGAGGCATCCAGTGTGAGTTGCTCGCCCTGTTTGATTCCGTTTGCATAATTGTCAATCTGATAGGAATAGTAACCGTCAGTGGTGATGACTTTCCCGTTATAAGGAGCTCCGTCTTTGTATTGTGTAGTATATAATGGCTTTCCGTCCTGATAAAACACTCCCGATTTGTTATAGTCGATTTCGCTGATTAACTGGTACTTGTTGCTGTTTGCAGTAGCAGAAAAATTAACTGTATAAAGCTTTTCATAAAGCAGTTTTCCGTTAGCATATTTCTGAATGGATTGAATGTCATCGCTGCCCTCAAAGAAAGTATAAAGGGTTCCGTTTTGTTTTACATAGTCGTATTCGCTTATTTTTTTACCCTTCTCATTATAGAAGATGCCCATTTCGGGATCATAGGTGCCATAGGTGATGTCGGATTTTATTTTTCCGTTTTTATAGTAGCTGATGTCTTTTGAGAGTCTTTCGTTTTTGTAAAAACTCACTTTTTCCGGACGGAGTTCATCGGAAATGGTCTTATTGTACACTATGGATTTGGCGTAGGTTCCGCCTTTATACTCATAAGCATCGTTGATAACATCGTTATACATCGTGTAAAGTATTCCGTCTGCAGGTGTATCGTAATTGCCCGGACTATAGGAATCGGAATAGGTCAGGGTACCGATATTTTTTCCTTTTTTATCAAAAAAGACGGCCGTTTTGCCTTCAAATTTTTTAAAAGGTTTCTGATTGCTGTAATAAATAGTTTCCGAAATAATAATACCGGCTTTGTAAATACGGATAATATTGTCTGCTATTTCGGTTCCGTCTAACGGATTGGAAGAATCAGGGGCATAACTCAGACTGCTGCTTATTTTGCCAAAACGGTCATAATTGTCGGTTGTCATTATCATTCCGCCGTCATTGTACAGATCTGTTTTCAGTAAGCTGCCGTCCGGACGGTATTTTTTTGTTTTTACAAGAGCCCCGTCTTTGTATTCCGAATAGGTTTCCACGATATCCTGATCTTTACCTTCTTCCTGATCGTCATAAAAATAATGAAGCTGTATACCATCCTGGGGAGAGGAATAATCATATTCGTCCAGTTGTTCGGTGAGTTCACCCGCTTGGGAACCATCGGGATGGTAATAGATCGTATACCGTTTGGAAGCCTTGTCCTTTACCGAATGGGATTTTACCGAACCGTTTTTATAGAAAGCGGTCACTTCGGTCACTTTTCCGTCGGCATATTTACTTACGGTGCTTAAAAAGAAAGGAGAATAGTTATAAATGGCTTCCAGCCCATTTTGAATCGTATAGCCGGTCAGGGTAACATCACTGATAAGATTACCGTCTTTATTGTGTGAAATCTGACGGACTAATTGTGTGCCTTCATAAAAGTTTTTCTGTCTTAATTTCGGATTTTTAACAGGGTATACTTCGGAATAAAGAAACTGCCCGTCCTTAGCTTCTAAAGTGAAAGAATTATCATCTTCTTCAAACGTTATTTTCCCATTGTAAAGCATGTTGTCTTTAAAAACAGCTTCCGATTTGCTTCCGTCTTTAAGATAATAGGTTACCGGACCTTCAATAATGCCGTCTATATAATTGGCGGTTGAAGACAATTGGCCGTTTTTGGAGTAAAATTTAGCAGGACCGTTAAAGAGTGAGCTGTTTTTTTCGGCTGTAAATCTTTCGGCTTTTTTTGTTCCGTTCCGATAGTATTCCGTGGATAGAAAAGTACCGTTTTTGGCTTTCCTCTCAATTCTGAAATACTTCGCGAGTTCTTTTTGTGTTGGTTCATAATACCGATTGATCCATAAAGTGTCCTGAGAATAGGCATAACCGGATAAGAGTAGTAAAGCGGCGATTATTGTTTTTTTCATGGCTGTAAAAAAAAATTAAATTATAGTGTGAATTTACGGCTAAAAGTTGGGAAACGGAAAGGAAACAGCTAAAATTAAAAGGGTGATTTTCAGGCTTTCCGGCAGGGCTGTTTCCAGACGGTTTTATCGGGAAAAAGTATAAAAAAATGCCCGCGGCTGCGGGCATTACTATTTAGTCAAATTTATTTTTAAAGTAATATTTGCTGTCTAAATCATCGTCTTCCAGTTCATTATATTTTTGAGGTTTCGGTTTAGGCTTATTAGCAGCAACCTTTTTTTTCCAAAGCTCAAAATTATCTTTCGATAACTTTTTACGAACCATTTCTGTTACTTCACTTTCAGAAATTCCAAACTCTTCTCTTAATACTTCAAAAGGTTTTCTTTCCTCCTGAGCCATAGCGACAATTCTGTCAATTGTTTCCTTGTCGAATTCTAAAACTTTACTTTTTTTCATCAGATGAAAAATTAATTCAGATAATTTTTTTTAAATGGTTAAATTCTATACTCAATATTACTAAAAAAAATAATTGAGCAATAGCAACTTTTTATTTTTTTTGAATTTTCAAAAATCAGACCAAAATACTTTTTGCTTTTGAAAAAAAGTATCAAAAAATATTTGAAATATAAGATATGTTCGGGTTTGAGCCGTGTTTTTTGCTTTTTTTAAAATTTTAAAGGCAATGCTTTTACCGGCCTTTTGGAAGTGGAAATAAAGTTTAAAGTTGTTTTCAGGATAAAAACAGTTCTTAAAAATAAAGGCATAATGTGTTTTTGTTGCTTGATGTGCTGGTACATTTTGTAAAAGAAATAAAAAAGCACCAACTGGTGGTGCTTTTTAGTGTAAGGTATTTTTGAATCATTATTCTTTGCTAAAAATGGATTTGTACACAATTCCGGCGATAATAGCGCCTAATACCGGGGCGACAATAAACAGCCAAAGCTGACTGATGGCTTCACCACCCACAAAAACCGCCTGGCTGATACTTCTGGCAGGATTTACCGAAGTATTCGTAACCGGAATACTGATCAGGTGAATTAGTGTTAAGGCAAGGCCAATCGCAATTCCGGCAAAGCCTTTCGGAGCCCGTTCATCGGTAGCGCCTAATATGACAATCAGGAAAATAAAAGTCATGACCACCTCGGTTAGAAAGGCGGCATTCATACTGTATTTTCCGGGAGAGAGCTCTCCGTAACCATTGGAGGCGAAACCTCCGATATCACTTCCGTTACCGGTTGCGATTACATAAAGGACAGCCGCAGCTGCGATACCACCAAGTATTTGTGCCACGATGTAAGGAACAAGTTCTTTTGCTTCAAACCGGCCGCCCATCCATAAACCTATGGAAACTGCGGGATTAAGATGTGCTCCGGAAATATGGCCCAAAGAATAAGCAATGGTGAGTACTGTAAGTCCGAATGCCAGTGCGACTCCTACGAATCCGATTCCCGCATCCGGGAAATTACAGGCTAAAACTGCGCTACCGCAACCTCCTAAAACCAACCAAAAAGTTCCGATAAATTCTGCTACAAATTTTTTCATAATAAAGGGGATTAGTTAAACAATGGGTAATAAATGCAATCAGGTATAATTGTAAGACCAGTAAATAAGGATGATCTGTAAGGGCAATCGGATAAAACGCACCCATTTTAATAAGCCTAAGGAAGCCTTATCATTCAGGTACATGTATAGATTAGCCGGAAATACGGCAAATAAAAGCACTATTATTCCCCAGGCAGCAAAAGATTTGGTTTCAGGAAAGCATAACAGTATGCCTAAAACGATTTCTGCAATGCCGCTGATATAGTTTAGTAATCGGGGATTCGGTAAGTAGGGAGGGATAATTTTCAGGTATAACCTTGGAACTCTGAAATGATTAATGCCTGCTATGATATAAAGCGAAGACATGAGATATAAATGCCAAGGTAAACTCATTTTCAGGTAATTAAATGATTATATCCGTTACACGAATATAATCATTTTTACAGGAAAATTCTATATTATTTCTTTTTTTTGAAAGAAATGTTCATGATCACAATCGCTAAAATTATCAGTACTATTCCTAACCATTGTGTTAAAACGACCTCTTCATTTAAGATCACAAAAGCCATCATTACCGATACCGGAAGTTCTAAGGAAGAGACAATACTTCCCAGTCCGATCCCGGTGTGTGGGAAACCGGAGTTCATTAACATTGGTGGAATAATGGTTCCGAACAGGGAAAGTACAATTCCCCATTTTAAGAAGATATCAAAGTTATAAGGAGTGGTTTGGGTAAAAATACCAAACCCGAAAACGATAACCGCACCACCCAACAGCATGTACAGGCTTCGTTGTGCCGACGATATTTCGGTTGCCACACTGTTTGCCGTAAACATAGTCGTTGTAAAAGAAGCTGCTGCCAGCATTCCCCACATCAAACCTCGCCAGTCAAGTTCTATTTCACTGGTAAGTATATTGGTCGCCAGTGCCGTTCCTGCCAATACAATAACAACAGAAATCACTTTTTGAAGCGATGGCAGTTTTTTGTCAATAAACATTTCCAGCAAAACACCCATCCATACCGTTTGCATTAACAGTACAATACCAATCGAAACCGGAATGTATTTTACCGCCAGATAATAAAAAACACTGGTCATTCCCAGGGATGTTCCGGCAAGCATCAGCTGTGCAATATTCTTTTTGGTCGCTTTTTTGATTACGGTACCTTTATTTTTAGATTTCTGAAAGGCATTAATAATCAGAATCCCGATGATTCCTAAGATAAATTGAGAAGAGGTAACCTCTGCAGTAGTATAGTTTTCCTGATAGGCCAGTTTTACGAATGTTGCTAACATCCCGTAACTTGTTGCACCTAATCCTACTAAAAAAACTCCTTTTAATACGTTATTTCCTGACATTTTTATTCATTTTAAAACAGCCTGCAAAGATATGGCTTAGTTATTATTTAGAACCATTAAGCGATGAAAAAAAAAGTTAATTGCTAAAATGGCATTTATTTGTGATGAAAAATAACAATCTTTTGCTGCCTTGCGGAAACAAAAAAGACTAACCTGAGTTAGTCCTTTTCTGTATAATAATGTATATCCTGATTATTCAGACCAGTATACTAAGTTCACAATGATCACACCATTAGCGTTTACCAGACTGTCTGATAAAGTTACGGTTGCCGGAGAAGTTCCGCTGAAATAACCGTCGTGAGAATCGAAAGTGTAAGTACCCGGTGCTAAATTGTAGAAACAGTTTTCGTCTCTTTCCGGAGTGATATAGGCATTGGTAGCATCGTTATGAGCATAATACCCGTGTAAATCCGTATAATAAACAGGATTTCCCAAATGATCCACTAACTGAATACAAACATTGTATGTTTTGATAGCACTGGCAATAGCGTTAATCTCAGCGATTAAATTGTCAGTAGTACTGTTTTGTAAATCCAATACATTTTTAACATTAGGGATAAGGTTTAAAGCAGTATTGTTGTCGTTAGCCTGTAAGGCATCGTTAATTTGATAGGTTAAACCAATTAACTGATCGTTTAAGTTAACCAGATCGGCAGTAATCGCATTTACACCGACAGTAGCGAAAGCATTCTGAGAAGCAATCCGCGCTTCATTTACAAAATAATCAACATCGTCAGCATTATTTTGGATGGAAGCAACCTGTACAAACATCGCATCATAAAACTGTTGTGCATTTGGCGCATTTAAAAGCACAATTTGTTTGGCTAATTGTACGGCAGCATTTTTAGCAACCGGCGTATCCTGCTTAATGTTTTCGGCCATTCCGATAGCATTGTCAAGATTTTGTTGCGCAGTAGATTGCGCAAAAGCAGTACCAGCTGTTAATGACATAAATAATGTCAGGGCATAAAAAGTAATTTTTTTCATAAAAAAGATTTAAGGTTTTGTATGCCAAATGTATGAAAAACGTCTTAAAATGATTACAAACGGTATATTATTATTGCGTTAACAAAATATTATTGGTGCGTTTTGAGTGTGAATCGTGATAAAAGCAGTTGTTGGCACTATAAGCCGGCCGGCAGATTGCTTTGTATTCCAATTATCTTACTGAAAATCAAATCGTCAAAAATAAATGGTTACCGCTTTAATACTGGTCAGGAAAAACGAATCAGTAATTACAGGTTTAAACTGGATTTGTAGCCCACCTGGAACTGGAAAAAGTTATTGGCATTGCTGTATTCGCTGGTATAGTTAAAACGTAGAAATAGAGCATTGTTTCTATTGTCCCCGAAAAAAGAAACCTCCGATGAAAAGCGATACACCGTAAAAACCGGGATTTTTTCAAGCTGGTATTTGTAGCTGTTTAAATGTTTAATCCAGGAATGGGTAAACCCTACATCCAACATAAAGTTTCTGCTGCGATTGACAATTAAATTGATTCCTGCACCATAATTTAAACTCATCAGGTTTTCTTTTGCATCCAGTATGGCACCATTCGTTTTGGCTTTGTTTTCGGCTAAATTAAAGCAGATATGGGCCGGGATATTGAACTCAATAAAATTGTTTTTTGGAACCCAGTATAAAAAATCGGTTGTTAAGCCGCAGCTTAAAAATGATTTTTGAAGGATGTTCAGCCTGTTGGTTAATACGGTAGCGGTGATGGCTGAGCTGGTGTCAATTTCAATAAGGCGGTCTTTATTGTCAAAACGGCTGTAGCGTACAATCGGATAAACAGATTTAAATACATACAGGTTTTTGTTTGGTATATTCGTTGTTATCACGGGAATTTTTGCTTTTGCCTCAAAATTGATAATCCCATTGGTCGTTTCATTAATCATTCCTAAAAAGTCAGAGTATATCCGATAATCAATAAGCTTGTTGATTCCGTCATTGTATTTTAAATAATACATTTTTAGTATTGCATCATTACTAATGGATTCGGATAGCTTGTTTTTATTCTTTTCATCCAGCTTGGGTGCCAGTTTCACAATAATGTTGTCAGGGGTGTAATTATTCCCGATGGCAGCGTGATAGTTTAAAAAATCTCCTAAAATGATGTAGTTTTTTTGTCTATGGTCTTTATTGTACAGTCTGTCATTGGTTCGGTCTCCAAAATTAATTAATGATATCGGATACTTGTTTGTGTAAGTATTTCCTTCGGCGTGAACATTAATTTTTTTAATAAAACCGTCAACGATGTCCATTAAAACGGAGTCGATAATTGTTTTAATTGATTCAGGTTCAGAGGTTTTTGTTTTGTTTTCAGGATTAGTGTTTGCAGTGTATTTTAAGGTTGAACTATCTGTCAATTCCAGTTTTCCGATTAACTGGCTTTTTCCTTCTTTGGTAAACTGAGCGGACAATGCTTCCGTTAAACCGGATTTTACATCGTGTTCTTTCTGGGCATAAATACCATTTATGCAAAATAGAAAGCAGATAAAGAGTAGATTTGGTTTCATATCGTTTTGTTTAGTTTACGAATTTTATAGAACTAAATTCCTGATATCCGGTCAAAAAAAAATCCCCAACAATGGGGATTTTCCAAGTATCTAAAAATAGGTAATTACGGATGCTCCATTATGCATCCTTCTATAGTTAAGATACCGCCATTGCCTACTTTAGGTTGAATAATAATTTTCGGGAGTGTAGGTATAGGAGCCTCAAAAATGTTATACAGGTAGTTTTGATAATGTTCCAGAACAATCTTTTTGTTTTTTTCAAAATCAGTATCGTGGAAACAAACAAAAGAAAGCCTGTCTTTTTCTGTAATATTGCTCAGGCAAACTTGGCTAAAAGAATTATCAATGCCGTTTTTAAGGTCTAAGCGACCATTTTTAAGAACATTAATCATACGAGTTTTTTTTAACGTTCGTAAGTCAATATTATTTCTGGAGCTACCTTTTACAATTAAAACACCTAAAATGCCATAACTTGTTATTCCCGAGTCAGTTTTAGAGATGTTGTAAAACTTTATATATTCATACAAATCTTTTGAAATGGTTGTGGGAAGCATCGTTTCAATGACTGCTGATTTTTGTTCTGAACTAATCGACAGATGGCCGCAAGATTGATAGACTTTGTACATAGTTTTAGATTTTAAAGTTGATCCAATAAAGTTCAGAAGATTAAATCTGTAAAAAAATCCCCAATAATGGGGATTTTTAAAACAAAAAAACGCTGTCAGGAATACTGACAGCGTTTTCACTATAAATCGAATATAATGATGCAGCTTATTTGATAAGCTCAAAATTACGTTTTACAAAAGCGGTTAACTCTTCTCCTTTTAAAAGGTTTTGAGAAAGTTTCGCTAAATCCAAAGCCTGTTTTACCAGACTTTCCTGAGCCGGTTTGTCGGTAGTATTTAAAATGGTAGTTGCCAGGTCAGAATTGGTATTGATAACCAGGTTATACATTTCCGGGAAGTTCCCCATTCCAAACATGCCGCCGCCGGTCTGGCTCATTTCTTTCATACGACGCATAAACTCCGGTTGTGTAATGATAAACGGAGCTGCTTTGCTGTCCATCGCTTCCAGCTGAACGGTATAGTTCGCCTTAGGAACAATTTCCTCTAAAACGGTTTTCAGATTGTTTTGCTCTTCATCCGATAATTTCGAAATAGGCGTATCATCTTTTTTGATTAAGTTGTCAATGTGATCCGAATCTACACGGGTAAACGTCAGCTTCTCATTATCCGCTTCCAGTTTCTGAATTAAATGCGAAACAATCGGGCTGTCCATTAGCAGGACTTCATAGCCTTTTTCTTTAGCCGCATCAATATAACTGTGCTGGCTGTCTTTGTTTGAAGCATACAGAATAACCAGTTTGTCGTCTTTATCCGTTTGTTTCTCTTTTAAAGTTTCCTTTAGTTCTTCCAGTGTGAAATATTTGTTGTCAACCGTTGGATATAAGGCAAAGGCACCTGCTTTTTCATAGAACTTAGGCTCGGAAAGCATGCCGTATTCCAGTACGATTTTAATATCGTTCCATTTTTGCTCAAAATCCTCACGGTTTTCGGTAAACAGCGATTTTAATTTATCGGCTACCTTACGGGTAATATAATTGGAAATTTTCTTTACGTTACCGTCTGCCTGTAAATACGAACGGGAAACGTTCAGCGGAATATCCGGCGAATCGATCACCCCTTTCAGCATAGTCAAGAATTCCGGAACAATACCTTCCACATTATCCGTTACAAAAACCTGGTTCTGGTATAACTGGATTTTATCTTTCTGAATTTGTAAATCACCGGACATTTTCGGGAAATATAAAATACCGGTCAGGTTAAACGGATAATCCACATTCAGGTGAATGTTGAATAACGGCTCTTCAAACTGCATCGGGTACAATTCGCGGTAGAAGTTTTTATAGTCTTCCTCCGTTAGATCGCTTGGCTGTTTTGTCCAGGCCGGATTCGGGTTGTTAATGATGTTGTCCACTTCAACGGTTTCCTCCTGGGCATCGTCACCTTCTCCGGTTTTGATAGTTTCGCTTCTGGTTCCGAATTTAATAGGAACCGGCATGAATTTGTTGTATTTGGTTAACAGTTCACGGATTTTGCCCTCTTCAAGAAATTCTAACGAATCTTCCGCAACATGCAGAATAATTTCGGTTCCGCGGGTTGTTTTGTCTGCAGCAACAAGTGTAAATTCCGGGCTGCCGTCGCACGTCCAGTGTGCAGCCGGTTCATCCTTGTAGGATTTGGTGATGATCTCCACTTTTTCGGCAACCATAAAAGCCGAATAGAATCCTAATCCGAAGTGACCGATAATTCCGGAATCTTTGGCAGTATCCTTGTATTTTTCAAGAAACTCTTCCGCACCCGAAAAAGCTACCTGGTTGATATACTTTTCAACCTCTTCGGCTGTCATCCCCAATCCCTGGTCGATGATGTGGATTTTCTTGTTGTCTTTGTCAATTTTTATCTCAATAACCGGATTGCCGTATTCTACTTTGGCTTCGCCAATACTGGTTAAATGTTTTAGTTTTAAAGTAGCATCCGTGGCATTTGAAACCAATTCACGAAGAAAAATCTCGTGGTCGCTGTATAAAAATTTCTTAATTAAAGGAAAGATGTTTTCAACCGAGACATTAATTTTTCCTGTAGTCATATTCAGAATATATTTTTGATGTTAAACTTTTCCGGTATTTATACAAATTAAGTACCAAATCTGGTGAAAGTGACAAAATGACGGTTATGTTAAAATTTCAGGAAAAATTATCATTCAAAATTTAACAAATTAATTCTGTAGGTAGTATATTTGTGTTAACATTTTAAAGCGCTATATATGAAAAAATTAATTTTTTTGAGTGCACTTACATTGATGTTATTTTCATGTAAGTCAACGTCAGTGACCAACACGAAGTTAGACAGAACTTCTCAGGTTGCAATCAAAGGTAATTGGGTGTTAAGCTCTGTTAGTTATCCCGGTTCGGAATACATCAAGGTTACTTCTTTCCAAATAGCCGATTCAAAGTGCTTTGAAGGTAGCAGCTGGAAATTTATTTCGAATAACAACAAAGGGAACATGGCTTTCGAACAGGCAAATTGCCCTGCATTCAGTTCTGCATTTACATGGTTTGTAAATAAAGAAGGAGAGTTTGTTTTGAAACTTCTTGACGCCGGAGAAAAAGCGAAAAAAGTAAAAGAAGGTTATGTGTTAAGAATCGCGAATCAGTCGGAAACTTCTTTCCAGTTGATTGATAAAATTAACGTTGGCGGTAAATTGACAGATGTGGTATATCAATTTGAAAAAACAAACTAAAAAGCAGTAGTATATGAAAAAGATCGTAATATTTACATTAGCAACAGTATTCACGTTAACCTCGGTATTAACGAGTTGTGAAGCAGTAAAAAATACTAATAATACTCAAAAAGGAGCAGGAATCGGTGCTGTAGCCGGTGCTGTTTTAGGAGGAGTATTGGGGAATAACCTTGGAAAAGGAGGAAACGGTGCTTTAGGAGCTGTTTTAGGTGGTGTTGTTGGAGGTGTTGCCGGTGGTGTTATCGGTAATAAAATGGACAAACAGGCCCGTGAGATCGAACAGGCTGTTCCGGGTGCTGAGGTAGAAAGAGTAGGAGAAGGTATTAAACTGGTTTTAGGTGAAAATGCTGTTCGTTTTGATACCAACAAATCAACATTAACAGCGGCTGCAAAAGCAAACTTAGACAAATTGGTACCGGTATTCCAAAACTATTCGGATACGGATATCGTAATCTACGGATATACTGATAATACAGGTAAAGCAGAATACAACCTGAACTTGTCAGAACAAAGAGCTGCTTCTGTAAAAGCATACTTGGCGACAAAAGGTTTATCCGGAAACCGTTTCAAAACAACCGGAATGGGTATTGCTGATCCGATTGCAACAAATGATACTCCGGACGGAAGAAGCAAAAACCGTCGTGTAGAGTTTGCAATTACAGCTAACGAGAAAATGGTTCAGGATGCTAAAAAAGAAGCAGGAAACTAATTCTCATCCTTATTGATATTCAAAAAAGACCACCAATCAGGTGGTCTTTTTTTTTGAAAGAACTTTAACAAATATTTTGTTTATTTTTTTGATTACGGGATAAAACGCTTTGTAACTTTACAAAACCTTAAAACATTTTTTATTATGGCGATGACGAAGAGAGCGGCCGGAAAAAAAGAAACCATTACAGAAGAAACGATTATTTCCACCTACATGAACCAGGTTCTGGAAAAACATCAGGAACCGGCAAGTGTGTTTCACTTTTGTAAAGAAAGCAAAATGGAAGAAACACTTTTTTATAGTTTTTTCCCTTCTTTAGACGGTTTGAAAGAAGCAATATGGATAAAGCTATTTGAAAATGCCGTTAGCGGACTTAAAAATGAGGAAGCTTTTGAAACCTACTCGAACAGGAATAAACTACTGTCACTATATTTTACCTTTTTTGAAATACTCACGCTAAACAGGAGCTATGTTTATTTTGTACTGAAAGAAAATAAACAGGGATTGCAGAATTTAAAGCAATTGCGAAAATTGCGCAACCGTTTCAAAAAATTCATTCAGGAAGAAATTCAGACTACAGTCACGGACAAACATGAGAAAATAGATAAAATAGCCAAACCTGTTTTATCCGAAGCAGCATGGGTTCAGTTTCTGTTTATCCTGAAATTCTGGGTTGAAGATACTTCCATAGGGTTTGAAAAAACCGATATTATGATTGAAAAGTCCGTAAAAGCAACTTTCGATATTCTGGACACCACACCCCTGGAAAGCCTTTTCGATTTGGGGAAATTTGTCTGGAAGGAGCGCTTCAATTAGTAGGAACGAAAATAAAAAGCCATGAAAACGTTAAATAAAATCCCGACCAATAAAATTGAACGGGCAGGAGAGCTTGTGAAAACCGGTCTCAAAGTCGGAGGAAACTATCTGGCCTATTACGGCGAAAAAATGGTCAATCCTTCGCTGACAAAAGACAAGCTGAACGAAAACAATGCGGAAGATATTTATGACGGGTTGAAAAACCTGAAAGGAAGCGCCTTAAAAGTAGCGCAAATGCTCAGCATGGAAAAGAATATCATGCCTAAAGCATACGTGGAGAAATTCTCTTTGGCACAATTTTCCGTTCCGCCCTTATCAGCACCGCTGGTTCGGAAAACCTTTAAACGATATTTAGGGCATTATCCGGAAGCAATTTACGACAGCTTTACACCGGATTCCGTTAACGCGGCAAGTATCGGACAGGTACACAAGGCAACTAAAAACGGGAAACAGCTGGCTGTAAAAATCCAGTATCCGGGTGTTGCCGACAGCATCAGTTCCGATCTGGCAATTGTAAAGCCGTTTGCAATTAAAATGTTCAACCTGCAGGGAAAAGATTCCGATAAATATTTCAAAGAAGTAGAACACAAACTGCTGGAAGAAACAGATTATAAACTGGAATTAAAACAGGGAATAGCGATAGCAAAAGCCTGTGAAAAAATAAAAAACCTCAGATTTCCGGTTTACTATCCGGAATGGTCCTCCGAGAAGATCATTACAATGGACTGGATGGAAGGGGAGCACCTTTCGGAATTTGCTGCCCGAAACAACGATCCGGAAACGGGTGACCGCATCGGACAGGCACTCTGGGATTTCTATATGTTTCAGATGCACCATTTAAAACAGGTACATGCCGATCCGCATCCGGGGAATTTCCTAATCGATAAAGAGACCAACCTGATTGCAATCGATTTCGGATGCATCAAACACGTACCGGAAGAATTTTATGTGCCGTATTTCGAATTGGCGCGGCCGGAAGTTATTGACGATCCGAAACTGTTCCGGGAAAAACTGTTTGAACTGGAAATCCTGCGAACAGATGATACGCCAAAAGAAATTGAATATTTCTCCGGTTTGTTCCATCAGCTGCTGAGTTTGTTTACCCAGCCGTTCCACGGGGATTATTTTGATTTTTCCGATGAGGTGTTTTTTGAAAATATTGCCAGAATGGGTGAAGAGTTCTCTAAAGATACCCAATTGCGCAAGATGAACGGCAACCGTGGTTCCCAGCACTTTTTATATATCAACCGTACTTTTTTCGGATTGTATAATTTGCTGCACGACCTGAAAGCCCGAATCAACACCCGGAATTTCGAACAATATATCCCGCAGTAAACGCCCAAAACATCAAGAATAAGCGAATGGCAAAATTGGATGCGTTTCCGTATGCAGAAACTTTGTAATTTTGTGTCTTTAAAAATTAAGAATGCTTCACGTTAAAAATATATCTTTTGGTTATCATGAAAAAACGATAATCAAAAACATTGAATTTACAATAAAAAAAGGACAAAATATAGCCGTTATAGGCGAAAGCGGTTGTGGTAAGAGTACGCTTCTGAAATTGATTTACGGATTGTATGATTTGGATGAAGGACAGATTTTCTGGAACGATACGGAAGTATTAGGCCCAAAATTCCATCTGGTGCCCGGCATGCCGTTTATGAAGTACCTGGCGCAGGATTTTGATTTGATGCCGTATGTTACCGTAGCCGAAAATGTGGGTAAGTTTTTATCAAATTTTTACCCGGAACAAAAAAAACAGCGTATTCAGGAATTGCTGGAGATTGTAGAAATGACCGAATATGCGAATGTAAAAGCAAAATTTCTGAGCGGCGGACAGCAGCAGCGTGTCGCGCTGGCAAGAGTGCTTGCACTGGAACCGGAAGTATTGCTGCTGGATGAACCATTCAGCCATATTGACAATTTCCGGAAAAATGCATTGCGCCGTAATCTTTTTGCCTACCTGAAAGCCAAAGGAGTGACCTGTATTATTGCCACACACGACAGTACGGATGCTTTGTCTTTTGCAGACGAAACCTTTGTGTTGTTTGACGGTAAGATCGTAGATAAAGGATTGTCGGCCGATATTTATAACAATCCGGTGAATAAATATGTTGCCTCCCTTTTTGGGGAAGTAAACGAACTGAAACTTTCGGATATTACGGTTGTGGATGCCGGGGACGATGAACTGCTGCTGCTGTATCCGCATCAGCTGCGGGTTGTTGAGAACGGGATGATGAAAGTCACAGCGAAACAATCCTATTATAAAGGAAGTCACTACCTGATAAAAGCAGTATTCAACAGAAAAGTAATTTTCTTTGAACATGAAACCGCTTTAGCAATGAACGAGGAAGTGACATTGATGATAAGTTAAAAAAAACAGACATTATGCCAAAAGAAGATGTTTTAATGCGGCAAATCAGCGAACTGGGTTTTGCCTTAAGAAGATTGATGGAGCGGATGAAAGGCGGAAAAGGCGGCGGTGGCGGTATTTCACAAAGCAGTCTGGCCGATAATGTGGCACTGAAAGAGGAACTGGGATTGGACTGGCAGGAGTTTTTAGACCTTGATGCCGATCAACTGATTCCGTTCCTGTTAGAAAATCCCGGCTTTTCGGCGGAAAATATGGAACTCTTTGCCGACTATCTGGTGCAAACCGGAAAAGAAGGCTACCACAAACAGAACCTGTATGCAAAAGCACTGCTTATTTATACCCATGTAGACAAAGAAACGGCTACCTTTTCTATGGAAAGAAGCGGGAAAATACAAAGGATAAAACAAGAATCAGCATCATAAAAAAAATCCCCTGAACACTGTTCAGGGGATTTTTTTTATTTAGTTTTTAAGATACTTTTCCAGGAACTGATCCTGTTCCCAAAGCAAATGCAGTATGTTTTCTTTTGCTGCATAACCGTGGGATTCTTTTGGAAGGATAACCATTCTTGCCGGTGCTCCCAATCCTTTTAAAGCCTGGAAATAACGCTCGGTCTGTAAAGTAAAGGTCCCCGGATTATTGTCGGCTTCTCCATGCACTAACAATAGCGGTGTTTTCATTTTGTCCGCATTCATAAACGGTGACATTCCGTTGTAAATAGCCGGAACTTCCCAGTAATTACGTTGCTCGCTCTGGAATCCGAAAGGAGTTAGTGTTCTGTTGTAGGCACCGCTTCGGGCAATTCCGCAGGCAAACAAATTAGAGTGGGTTAATAAATTGGCAGTCATAAAGGCACCATAAGAGTGTCCGCCAACCGCTACTTTTTTACGGTTGATATAACCCAGTTTGTCTACTGCATCTATAGCTGCTTCGGCATTGGCAACCAATTGCGGGATAAAAGTGTCGTTTGGTTCTGTTGTACCTTCTCCGATAATCGGGAAAGCAGCATCATCCAGCACAGCATAACCTTTGGTTACCCAGTACACAAAAGAACCGTAGTTAGGGAAAGTAAACTCATTCGGGTTGGATGAGGTTTGTCCGGCACTGTTCTTGTCTTTATACTCTGTAGGGTATGCCCAGATTAAAAGCGGTAATTTTTCTTTTTTAGCATTTCGGTCATATCCTGCCGGTAAGTATAACGTTCCGGAAAGTTCAACACCGTCTTTTCGCTTGTATTTGATAACCTCTTTGTAAACATTTTTAATGCTTTCAAACGGATTTTTAAAATCGGTTATCTGGGTTAACTGGTTTTTCTTTTTAAAATTACGGAAGTAGTAATTCGGATATTCGCTTTTTGACTGAATCTGTATTAAAGCATCGCCTTTTTTGAAATCTTCAATAGAAAAAATACGCTCCATTTTATCGGTATAAGCCGACTGATAAAGACGTTTTGTTTTTAAGGTTTTAATATTGAACTCGTCAATAAAAGGGAATTGCCCGTTTTTGGTATAACCATCACCAATTAAAAAAGCATTGTCGTTCTCTAACGCCAGAACCTGTTTGCCGTAGCTGTTTTTTACCGTTTCAAAATTTCCCGGATCCGAATAAATATCCTGGGAATTTCTGTCGGAGATAACTTTAGGCGTTTCCGACGGATTCGACGGATTGATCAGGTAAGTTTTAACATTACGGGTATCGTACCAGCTGTCGGAAACAATGGCGATCTTATCGTTACCCCAGGTAATGCCGTCAAAACGCTGTTGTGTTTTTACCAGAGAAGTTGGATTGGCGGTAAAAGGTGCCGGCCATAAAAACACTTCATCGCGGTAAGCCACTTTGTTTTCCGGATTTCCTTCATCAAGAGCTTCTGCGAAATACAAGGTAGCCGGAGCATCATTTCTCCAGCTCATGCTTCTTTTTCCTTTGCGTACTGCCATAAAACCTTTAGGCATGATCTCCGTTAAAGGCACTTCGTTCACAACTTTGATCTCTTTTCCGGTTTTGTCATAAACAACTGTTTTTTGAGGGAAACGGTTTAACGGAACAATATAGGAAAACGGCTTTTGCAGGGTGGTTAACATTACATAATTCCCGTCAGGAGAGAAGCTCTCTCCGGCATACATATCTGCCGGTTTAAACAACGAAGCTGTTCCGTCCAGGTTTACTTTGTATAGTTCAGATGTTACAATATTTTCAAAATTAGCCTCGTCCGTTCTGTTCTTTAATAAATCCTGGTAGGTTCTGTTTTGAGAAACCTTACCTTCACTATTGGAAACAATAGGACCGTTTGGCAGGTCTTTTTTAGCATCAATTAAAGCCGGTCTGTTTTTAGGAAGCATCTTTACAATAAGACTCTGTCCGTCTTTAAACCAGCTAAACGGACTGCCGATATTGGCGTTGATCGTTGCAGTGGTAAGCTTACTCGCTTTTGCCGAAGCAATATCCAGGATCCATAATTCTATTCCGGTTGCGGTAGTATGGGCAAAGGCAATTTTTTTCTCATCCGGTGACCATGCCAGGCTGCTGATTCTCGGATTTTGCGGTAAGCCCTGAACCTGAACCTCATTTTTATCTTTCACCCTGCGCACTTTCAGGTTGTTGGTATAGGTAACCGAACTGGAAATGTTGGTGATCGGATTGATACGCAAACCGCCCAAACGGAGTTCTTCCTGATTCAGGTCTTCAAGATTTTTATAGGTGTTTCTGTAGCTTAACAGCATCCATTCTTTTTTGGTATCCATGATTACCGATGGTGCTCTTTCAAAATCGGCCAGTTGCAAAATACTTGCCGAAGGCTTTTGATACGTAATGTTTTCCTGTGCAATAAGCGATGAGGTGCCCAGCAGCAGGAATAATACGGATTTGTAAATTAGCTTCATAAAATTGTTAAGGGATTAAATAGATATTAATGCGTTCACAGTTGATTCTGAAATTATAGGTCGAATATACTGTTTACATGTTACAAAAAATCTTTAAGTTTTGTTAAAAGAAATCCGGCTGTCCGGGAGGCTGTTTGTGATAATTGAAAAAATGCTTCGGAATAGTCATAGTTTTTTTTATAATGTGTAAATTTGCATCCCTGTTTTTAATAAAAAAATAAAAATAATGCATCAATCAAAGATTTCAGGATTAGGTTATTACGTTCCCGAAAATGTAGTGACTAATGACGATTTGTCAA
Source organism: Flavobacterium sp. UBA4197 (assembly GCF_002379575.1). Classification (NCBI taxonomy): domain Bacteria; kingdom Pseudomonadati; phylum Bacteroidota; class Flavobacteriia; order Flavobacteriales; family Flavobacteriaceae; genus Flavobacterium; species Flavobacterium sp. UBA4197. The sequence continues at coordinate 21,037 of NZ_DFUB01000031.1, read as the reverse complement.
AAATAATGGATACCAATGACGAGTGGATACAGGAGCGAACCGGTATTCAGGAAAGACGTCATGTGATCAAAGGAGAGGATACCACAACAACCATGGGAGTGAAGGCGGCAAAAATTGCCATCGAACGCTCCGGAGTGGCTAAAGAAGATATTGATTTTGTTGTTTTTGCAACCTTAAGTCCTGATTATTATTTTCCGGGACCGGGTGTTGCCGTTCAACGTGATTTAGGATTGCGGACGGTTGGTGCGCTGGATGTTAGAAACCAATGTTCCGGATTTGTATATGCGCTTTCGGTTGCCGATCAGTTTATTAAAACAGGTATGTATAAAAATATTCTGGTTATCGGTTCCGAAGTACATTCTACCGGATTGGACATGACAACCAGAGGTCGCGGTGTTTCCGTTATTTTTGGTGACGGAGCCGGAGCAGCCGTATTGAGCAGAACTGACGAACCGGGTAAAGGAATTTTATCAACACACCTGCATTCGGAAGGCGAACATGCCGATGAATTAGTGTTGAAGGCACCGGGAATGGGAAAACGCTGGGTTTCGGATATTATAGCCGATAACGACCCGAATGACGAAAGTTACTATCCGTATATGAACGGGCAGTTTGTCTTTAAAAATGCTGTGGTACGTTTTAGTGAGGTCATCATGGAAGGACTTCAGGCAAACAATTTACAGGTTTCCGATATCGATATGTTAATTCCGCACCAGGCAAATCTCAGGATTTCGCAATTCATTCAGCAGAAATTCAAGCTAACAGACGACCAGGTGTATAACAACATCCAGAAATATGGTAACACTACTGCTGCTTCTATTCCGATTGCTTTAACGGAAGCGTGGGAGCAGGGGAAAATTAAAGAAGGCGATACGGTAGTACTGGCCGCTTTCGGAAGCGGATTTACCTGGGCGAGTGCCGTTATAAAATGGTAAACGCTTAAAATTCTGAATGTTAATTTTTTGAATGTAAAGAAAATGTTGTAAATTTCGTACTGATGCTTTCGTGAATTGTTTCACTAAAACCGGGTACGATGAATTACAAAACCATTCATAACAAAGGGCAGGCCAGATTGTTTGAGAACAAATACCTGGAAATGCTCACGAAAACACATCCCGCAGTAATCTGGGGTATGTACATCCCGATACTGGGATATTTATTGTTTACGGCACATACAAAATTTGCTATAGAAGTCCGGAATGTCATTTACCTGTTTTTTGCAGGAATGATATTCTGGACTTTTTTTGAATATATAGCCCACCGGTATTTGTTTCACTTTATTACCGATAATCCGAAGCTAAAAAAGATCGCCTACGTTCTTCACGGCAATCATCACGATTATCCCCGGGATCGGGAACGGCTGTTCATGCCGCCGGTACCCAGCCTGATCCTGGCCGCCACATTATTCGGATTGCATTACCTGTTTTTCAGGGATTATACCTGGGCATTCTTTCCCGGATTTATGTTTGGCTATTTACTGTATGCTTCCATGCATTATGCCATTCATGCCTTTGCGCCGCCTTTTAAGTTTATGAAGCCTTTGTGGCGGAACCATCACTTGCATCACTACAAGGATGAACAATTGGGATTTGGTGTGAGCAATACCTTTTGGGACCGGGTGTTCGGAACGATGTTCGATTTAACCAAAACAAAAGAAGATCCCGAAAAAACCAAAGCCCTTTTGTTTGAAAAGAAAAAGCCATAAAAAAACCTCGAAGCTTTTTTACTTCGAGGTCTTCCAAATAAATATAATAAAAATCAAAAACTCAGATTAGAATAAACCGCCACCGGCTTGTTTGGTATTGTCTTCACGTTGTTTACGCTGTAAAGCTCTGTTCTTGCCACCACCAAACATATAGTTGAATCCTACAAATAGCGACTGGCTCTCCCAACGGAATTCCCCTTCACCCGGATAAGGGTTCTGACTTTCAAAACCGTATTTCATAGTTCTGAAGATATCGTTGAAACGCAAGCTCAAAGAAGCTTTGTTTTCCCAGAAGCTGTAACGGCTTCCGGCATCAATTTTATACATGGCTTTGCTGTTTGCCTGTACGCCGTCTACCGGACCTCTGTAGAATCCGAATAAAGAGAAACGTAAACTTTTTGTAGCCTTGAAGTTGTTGTTCAATCGGGCATTAAAAGCAGCAGCATTAATTTGTTTTAACGTATAGTCAAAATCACCGGTTGCATCATTTTTAATCGCTACAACACCTTTCTGACGAATGTTCGAGAAATCAACACTTGGCTGAACATCCCACCAGGAAGTAAACTTGTAATTAGCCGAAACCTCAAATCCGTAAGCATTGTTTTTATCAAAGTTCGTGTAGCTCATGATAATCTTTTTCGTTTCCGGATCGGCATTCGGGTCCGGGTAGAACGTACGGGTGATCTCATCACTGATGTCGCGGTAATAGATCCCGGCAGTAACCGTTCCCTTTTTAAGCGTTCTGGTGTAATTCACCTCGATAGAGTTGGTAAACTGTGGTACTAATTCCGGATTACCGATAGAAGTAACTCTTGGAGTACTAAACTCTCTGATCGGTTTTGTCTGCTCCACACTTGGACGGTCAACACGACGGCTCATGCTCAACTGGAACTGGTTTTTCTCTGTTGGCGTATAGGTAAAGTAAGCCGACGGATATACCGTTATATAGTCGTTTTTAAAGGGTGCATTTTGATTGTTCTGAACGTAATCAGCCTGAACTTTATAGCTTTCCAAGCGGGCACCAAGCTGGTAGCTGATCTTTTTAAAACGCTGACCAAAAGTGGTGTAGAAAGAGTAAATGTCCACATCATAATTGAATTTAGCGTTTGGCGTGTTGAAACGACTGGTCAGGTAATCGTTGTCAGTTCGCATCAAACGGGCTTCAGCACCTATTTCTAAAGTCGATTTTTTATCCAGTGGATTCACATAATCCACATTGATAATCGTACTGTTTCGGGTATCTTTAATGTGATCGCCGTATGGTGTTAAACCACCACCTACAGGGTTAAAAGATGCATCCTGAGTGTTTTTGGTATTGTTGTAGTTGGCTTCAATGTCCAGCGTGTGTCCTTCTTTGGCAAATAAATGTTTAAAAGCTAAGTTGTAAGCACTGTTCACATTGTCCGTATCATAAATATCCTTTTGTGAAATATTGTTGGCACTGTTCGGGAAATATAAATCGGTATTTACGTTTCCTAAACCGGAGGTGAAACTCTGGTTCGTATAGGCCGAAATCGTGTTTTTATCATCGATATAAAAATCCATTCCCGCTTTAAACATGTGGGTTTTGTTGTCGTTAACAATATCGAATAACTGTAAAGAATTGTCATCGAATTGCTTGATCTCTCCTTTGTTTAAACGATCTCCCAAAGTGTTGCCATACGTACCGAAAAAGTTTACTTTCCCTTTACGGTAGTTCATATCGATAGTGTTGTTGAATTTAGGAACATCGGCAAAGGTAATTCCGGTATTGAAATTTGCGTTAAATCCGTCATTGGAGTTTTTATGCAGGACAATGTTGATAATTCCCGACATCCCTTCCGGATTGTATTTGGCCGAAGGATTCGTGATTAACTCAATCTTTTTGATTGAAGTCGAAGGAATCTGTTTTAACAGTTGCGAAGCATCCATATTGGTTGGTTTTCCATCTACCAATACTCTCACGTTTTCATTACCGCGAAGCGATATTTTTCCATCCTGATCCACATTTACAGACGGAATATTGCTCATAATCTCAGAAGCAGTTGCTCCGGCTGTTGTTAAATCACGGCCTACATTAATAACTTTTCGGTCAATTTTCTGTTCAATCGTGGAACGTTCTGCTACTACGGTAACACCTTCCAGCTGTTTGGCTTCCGGTTCGAAAGCAATAGTGCCCAAAGCAGCGGTTTTGGCATCGGCAGTAATCGAAAAAGTTTTCGTTAAGGTTTTATAACCCATATACTGGATCTCTAAGGTATAATTTTTAGGAGCCAGGTTGGTGATGTTAAAAGAACCGTTGTCTTCTGTAATGCCACCGGTTATTACTTTGTTGTCTTCTTTAATGGCAATCGTTGCATACGATATGGGTTCCTTGGTGGCTTTGTCGACCACCTTACCCGTGACATTTCCGGGATTTTGAGCGTATAAATTACCAATTGCGGTAAGCATACAGATTAAGAATAGTTTTAGTTTCATGTCTGATTTGTTTTTTATTGATGTTTGTTGCTGTTGCAAATGTATGGCTTTTTAAGCTAATTTGCATAACAAGGTACTGTTTTATACAAAATTTAACGAAAAATAAAGACTTCGCTAACGAAGAACCACTATGAATAGACAGAAAAAGGGGTGTTTTGTTACAAAAAATTTCAAAAAAAAGTTTCAATGTGAAATAAAAAATGTAACTGATTGGCTGTCAAAGGATATTTTTATTATTTTCAAATTTACAAATTGCTGAATTAAGCTTATCTTTGCACCCTTAAAAATAAATCACCATGACATTATCACAAATTCTTACGCCCCAGATACAAAAAGCGGTTCAGGCTTTATTTGATGTTACATTCGAAAAAGTTGAGTTTCAGGTAACACGCAGGGAGTTTGAAGGCGATATTACAATGGTAATTTTCCCGCTTTTAAAAGTAATCAAAAGCAATCCTGCAGAACTGGGAAGCAAAATAGGACAATATCTGGTAGACAATACTTCGGAAGTACAGGCTTTTAATGTGGTTTCCGGATTTTTGAATATCGTTATTGCCGATGCATATTACCTGGATTTCTTCGGGAAAATAAAAAACAATGAACAATATGGCTTTGTAACACCTAAAGAAGGTGAAAAAGCAATAATGGTGGAATACTCTTCACCCAATACGAACAAACCGTTACACTTGGGACACGTTCGTAACAACCTGTTGGGTTTTGCGGTTGCTGAAATTTTAAGAGCTTCCGGAAAAAAAGTATACAAAACACAGATCATTAACGACAGAGGGATCCATATTTGTAAATCCATGATTGCCTGGCAGAAATTCGGACAGGATCAGACTCCGGAAACTACCGGATTAAAAGGAGACAAACTGGTTGGAAACTTTTATGTGACTTTTGATAAAGAATATAAAAGTCAGATCAACGATTTGATGGCTCAGGGTAAAACCGAAGAAGAAGCAAAAAAACAGGCTCCAATTATTATTGAAGCTCAGGAAATGCTTCGCAAATGGGAAGCGGGTGATGCAGAAGTTGTAGCCTTGTGGAAAAAAATGAACCAGTGGGTTTATGACGGTTTTGCAGTTACCTATAAAAACCTGGGTGTGAATTTCGATAAAGAATACTACGAAAGCAATACCTATTTATTAGGGAAAGAAGTCGTACAGTTTGGATTGGAAAAAGGCATCTTTGAAAAAGATCCGGACGGTTCCGTCTGGATTGACCTTACAGCTGACGGACTGGACCGAAAAATCGTATTGCGATCAGACGGAACGGCGGTGTACATGACACAGGATATCGGAACGGCTATTCAGCGTGTGAAAGACTTCCCGGATGTAGGAGGAATGGTATATACTGTAGGTAACGAACAGGATTATCACTTTAAAGTGTTGTTCCTGATTCTTAAAAAACTGGGCTTTGACTGGGCGGAAAGCCTGTACCACTTATCATACGGTATGGTGGAATTGCCTACCGGAAAAATGAAATCGCGTGAAGGAACCGTTGTAGATGCCGATGAATTAATGGAAGAAATGACGGCAACGGCAAAAGCCATTTCGGAAGAATTAGGTAAGCTGGACGGTTATACGGATGCTGAAAAAGCAGAATTATATAAAGTTATCGGATTGGGGGCATTAAAATATTTTATGCTGAAAGTAGATCCTAAAAAAGGAATGATGTTCAATCCGGAAGAAACGGTAGATTTTGCCGGAAACACAGGACCGTTCATACAATATACCTATGCCAGAATCCAGTCGATATTGCGAAAAGCAGATTTCGACCTTTCCGGTACGACCATAACAGTATTGCACGAAAAAGAAAAAGAACTGCTAAAACAAGTTGAACTCTATCCGGAAATAATTCAGAATGCGGCGGCCAACCACAGTCCGGCGTTAATTGCGAATTATACATACGACCTGGTAAAAGAATACAACTCTTTCTATCAGACCGTTTCCATTTTAGGAGAAGAAGACTTAGATAAAAAAGTGTTCAGAGTACAATTATCCAAGAAAGTTGGAGAAACCATAAAGTCTGCTTTCGGACTTTTAGGGATCAGTGTGCCCGAGAGAATGTAATTCAGGATAAACGTTTAAAATAAAGAAGCGGTGAATCAGCCAAAATCATATTTTTTTCAATCGCTCACTATCATAGCCATTTCGATAGTAGCTTTTATTGCTTTCAAATCCTTTCTGCCAAAGAAACTCTTTACGGAAAAACCCGGAAGCTCCAAAAATGTGGTCATCGACAGTATGCTTTTGGAAGCTATTGAAAAAGATGCGCATCAAAATGAAGAAGATACTATCTCTATGCAGCCCATTAAATTTCAGGCTGTTGACGGTATCGTGTTTCCAACCGAAACATTCCAGGATTACAAAGGATTCCAGCATTTGGTTAACTTCTTTGAAAAACTATTCCAGCTGGAAACCAATCAGCAGGGAAATGTGCGTATTGCTTACTTTGGCGATTCCATGACCGATGGCGATATGATCGTACAGGATTTCAGAAGCAACTTCCAGACCCGTTTTGGCGGTAATGGAGTTGGCTTTGTAAACATCACTTCCGAATCGGCAGCATCCAGAGGATCCATCAAACACGAATTTTCAACCAACTGGAAAACGCAGTCCTATTTGAATATCAAACACCCGAAAAGTCCTTTCGGTGTAAACGGACACGTTTTCTTTGCCAACGATACTGCCCATGTGGAATGGGTGAAGTATAAAGCCAGCAATCTGAAAAACCTTTCGGAACTGTATAATCCAACCCTTTTTTACGGTCGATCCGGAAACAAAGAAGGAAAGATCGCTTATAAAGTTGGCAACGATACGATTTACAAAAAACTGAACCCGTCGCGATTGGTCAACACCATGACTATCGGGAATACAACAAAGAGTTTAAAAGTCGATTTCGTAAAAGCGGACTCCATTCCGGTTTATGGCTTCAATTTTGACGATGGTAAAGGCGTACATGTCGATAACTTTTCAAACAGAGGAAACTCCGGTTTGCCTATCACTACTTTCAATACCGATGTTATGCGTCAGTTCCAGGAAAAACTGGGATATGACCTGATCGTATTGCATTACGGAACCAATGTACTGAACTACGGTTCTTACAATTACGGCTGGTACGAACGCAAAATGAACGCAGTGGTGAATCATTTAAAAGAATGCTTCCCGGGTGTTGCAATTCTGATCGTATCCACAGCCGACAAGTCGACCAAATACGACCTGGAAATGAAAACCGATTCGGCAGTAGTGCCGCTAACGGTTGCCCAGAAAAAATATGCGGTTCAGTCGGAAGCCGGTTTTATCAACCTGTATACGCTGATGGGCGGTGACGGTTCGATGGTTAAATGGGTGGAAGAAGTTCCGGCAGCGGCCAATAAAGATTACACACACTTCAATCACAGAGGTGCTAAAAAAATATCCGATTTAATTTATAACCAGATCAGTCAGGGATACGAACAGTACAAAAAACTGAGAGCCAAAAGAAAAGCTCCGGTGGCCAAGCCGTTAGTAAAGAAAGACAGCGTTATGGTGAAAAAAGATACCACTCATGTTGAATAAACTTTGTTTTGTACTGCTGTACCTGTTTTTTACCGGTCCCGCTGCTGCACAGGTAGTCGATTCTACGGAAGTAGTACTCGATACGCTGATGGTTGAAGAACCGGTGGTTTACGGCGAAAATGCAATCGCGAATCAGAAAGCACTGCAAAAGTTTTTTGACAAACTGTACCAGCTGGAAACAACCAAAACCGGAAAAGTAAATATTGTCCATATTGGCGATTCCCATATTCAGGCCGACTTGTTTACCGGTGTGATCCGCAAAGCATTGCAGGACAAATTTGGAAATGCCGGACTGGGATTCTCTTTTCCGTACAACCTGGCTAAAACAAACGGAAGTTATTATGTGCGGTATTCGTCAAACGAATCATGGAACAGCTACCGGAATATTTACCCGGTAAACGGTGCTCCGGTGGGATTAAGCGGAATCGGACTCACAACCAGGACCAAGGACTTTGCAATCGAGATTAATGTAAAAGATCCGGCTTACGAATTCAATACCTTAAAAATTGTTACCCCGCAGAAACAAAACCTGTTTGATGTGGCTACCAGTTCCAAAACAATAGTGCTGGAATCCAACGTCCCTAAAAAAATCAACCACAAGATTAAAAAAGGCGAAGCGATTTCCATTATAGCCGATAAATACAATGTGTCCGTTGCCGAGATCAAACGTGCCAACGGTCTGAAAAATAATAACATTCGTGCCGGGAAAGTATTGCGGATCCCTACGAATGAAATGCAGAAAAAAAGTATCAAACGCTCCGAATTTATTCCGTTGTCCCTAACGGAAGAAACCAATGCGTTTAGTTATACTTCGGAAGAGGCCATAAAAAAAATATACCTGCTGCCCAATAAAAAAGCATCGCAGTTTGCTTTAAACGGACTGGTATTCGGGAAAAATGCACCCGGAGTGGTCTATAGCAGTATTGGTGTTAACGGTGCTAAATTCTCCGACTATAACAAATACCCGCTGTTCTTTGAACAGGTCCCGGTATTGCAGCCCGATCTTTTGGTCGTGTCGCTGGGAACGAATGAAACGTTCGATAAAATGGAAATGGCGGCCTATATGAGTCAGTTGAACCAGTTTATTGAAAACATCAGACAGAAAAATCCTGATGTTGAAATTTTAGTCATGACACCGCCTCCGTCATTATTATACAGACGTTCGTTAAATACGTATGCTGCGGATTATGCTAAAGAAATCAATGTGCAGGCAGAAATGCGGAACCATGCTTCCTGGGATTTGTTTTCCATTTTCGGAGGATTGTATGGTGTGAACAAAAATTACAGACAAGGATTAATGGCAGGAGATAAAGTGCATTATTCCAAAGCCGGATATGAAAAACAAGGCACGCTTTTCACAGAAGCCTTATTGCAAGCCTACGAGAGTTATAAATTAAGTACGAAAAATTGATTACGTTTTTGAATATGCAAGATTGGTTCGCCCAAAATATAACGTCGCTTTTCACCAGCCTTACTGCCGAAACAGTAAAAAATTGGTTTATTTACAATCCTAAAGAACCGTTGTTATTCAATACCGGTTTGTTCCTGGGACTGTTTTTGGTTTTTTACAGTGTGTATATCCTGACCCGGAAGACATTCCACCTGAGACTGGTTTACGTGATCTGTTTCTCCCTGTTTTTCTATTATAAATCCAGCGGTATCTACTTCCTGTTACTGCTTGCTTCTTCTGTAGTGGACTATAACCTGGGAAATATATTGCACCGGGAGAGCAGGGTACTGACTAAAAAGCTCTACCTGGCATTCAGTGTGATTCTGAACCTGAGTTTCTTGGGGTATTTCAAATACACGAACTTTATTATTGAAAACTATAACGCCCTTTCCGGCGGACATCTGGATTTTCAGAAAATCATTTTACCGGTAGGTATTTCGTTTTACACCTTTCAGTCAATCAGTTATATCATAGAAGTATACCGTAAGGAAATCGAGCCGACCAAGAGCTATATCGATTACCTCTTTTTCGTATCCTTCTTCCCGCAATTAGTTGCCGGACCGATCGTTCGTGCCAAAGACTTTTTGCCACAGATCTATCAGAAACTGAATCTGACCAAAGACGATGTCAACAGAGCTTTGCTGTTAATCATTGGCGGATTGGTTAAAAAAACGGTTATTTCCGATTATATCTCGATCAACTTTGTCGACCGTGTTTTTGATGCACCGTCCAGTTATACCGCTTTCGAAAACCTGATGGCTTCCTATGGTTATGCCATTCAGATTTACTGTGATTTTTCCGGTTATTCAGATATGGCTATCGGGGTGGCATTGTTGTTAGGATTTAAATTGCCAACCAACTTCCGCACACCGTATCAGTCGGCATCCATTACCGAATTCTGGAGAAGATGGCATATTTCGTTATCCACCTGGTTAAAAGACTTTTTATACATACCGGTAGGAGGGAACCGTAACGGTACTTTCGCAGGATTCCTGTTTCCGGCATTGTTTTTCTTCGGACTGATTGTTTGGGGAATCACCTATGCACCAACCAGTAACATCCCGTTGATCATTGCGGTATGTTCTTTAGTGGTTTTCTCGCTGACGTTTCTATTGTCTAAAGACAGAGAGCGCAATATGTTTACAAACGTAAACCTGTTAACCACGATGTTATTGGGCGGATTATGGCATGGGGCAAGCTTGCGTTTTATCATCTGGGGTGCTTTACACGGAGTAGCCCTGGCGGTACATAAAATATTTATTGAATTCTTCCCGTCAAAACAGGATTCGAAAAAAACTTTCGGAGGAGCAATCTGGACGTTCTTTGCCGTGATTCTGACATTCCACTTTGTGACCTTTTGCTGGATTTTCTTCCGTGCGAAAGATTTTACAACAGCTTTGGAAGTGATTGGAAACATTGGTAAGGTAACCTTCGAACCGGAACATTGGAAAGTTATTGCCGAAGGATATAAAAACGTATTCATTTTAATGGCAATCGGATTCATCTGGCATTTCCTGCCGGAAAAAGTGGTCAATGCCATGCAGGGGGCTTTCAGAGCCTTGCCATTAGTGCTAAAAGCAATTATATTGGGATTGGTTTACTGGTTGGTTTATGCTACGGCATCTGCAGGACCGCAGCCGTTTATTTACTTCCAGTTTTAAATTATAAGGAAAAATTAAGAAATAGAAATAAGGATACTTCCGTTTTTTTGCTAAATTTGGAGCAATTCAAAAAGAATCGAAACAGAAATCTAATATTTAAAATACAAAACAATGAAAAAATTAATGGCAATTGCAGCGGTAGCGCTTTTTACAGTTTCAATGAATGTTAATGCTCAGGAGCAAAAACCAAAAGACAAAAAAGAGTGCTGTTCAGCTAAAGGAAAAGACACTAAAAAAGCAGCATGCTGCTCAGCTGATAAAGCTACAGCTAGCGCTGAGAAAAAAGCTTGTTGTTCAAAAGATGCTAAAAAAGCATAAGGAATAGTATTGTACAGAAAGAAAGCCGCTCATTGAGTGGCTTTTTTATTTTATAACCCGGGATGATAGTTAAAACGAAGTTATTATTTGCATGATGCTTTACAGTATGGTTTTACATCTTGATAATTGGTAAAAGATAAATTGGCAAAATGCAAAATGCAAAAAGCAAAAGGCAATTGTCCTTTGCCCTTTGCCCTTTGCTAATTACTTTTTACTAATTGCTATTTGCCCTTTGCTTTTTACTAATTCCCCTTTATCCTCGGAAAACCGCCGTCGACAAACACTTCGGTTCCGTGAATGAAGGAAGCTTCATCCGAGGCAAGAAACGTTACAACTTTTGCCACTTCCTGCGGCTGACCGAAACGGGCAAGCGGTACCTGCGGGAGCACATAATCCGTCATACCCTGATATTGTGCTGCTGTTAAATTGGAACGGTCAAAATAATTCGTAACAATTGGTCCCGGGCTAACGGCATTGATTCTGATTTGTTTCGCGGCTAATTCTGCGGCAAATGTTTTTACAAAAGACTGTACCGCTGCTTTGGCTGCCGAATAGACTGCAGCGTGCGGCATCCCGATCTCGGTTACTATGGAAGTGTTCAGGACAATACTTCCGCCGGCCTTCATTAATGGCAGTAGCTGCTGTACGGTAAATAGAGTACCTTTTACAAGTACATCGAACTGCTCGTCAAAATGATTTTCATCGATAGTTTCAATAGGAGCATATTTCCCAAAACCGGCATTAACATATAGTATGTCAATATGAGGACTGATTGCCAGTGTCTTTTTCGTCAGTTGCAATAAGTCGTCCATCTTTCCGGCATCGGAAACAAAACCTTTGGCCTGTCTGCCAAGCTCCTGCAGTGTAGTGGTTAGCGTGTCCTGGAAGCGCCCGGTAATAATCACCGAAGCACCGTTATTAATAAAATCTATAGCAGTAGCTTTCCCGATACCGCTGGTAGCACCGGTTATAAAGGCTACCTTACCGTTTAATTTTGTCATCGTTTTAAAGGTTTAAAGTGATGTTGCAAAATTGCTCCGGTTGCAGTTGTCATAAAACCCGATTCTTGCGGAATAGATGATGAAGTATGAAGTGAGATTTATGAAGTACGATGTATGAAGTATGAATATCATAGATTTAATTTCGTATATCAAACCTCGTAAATCTAATATTGATATAAGATATTTGAAGTATGAAGTGTGCGGGATGAAGTGTGCGGGATGAAGTGTGAGGGATGAAGTACGAAGAATGAATATCATATATCTAACTTCGTATATCAAACCTCATAAATCAAACCTCGTATCCAGATTTAATCCGGCATGGGTACCGGTTTATCACTAAGATGCTCGCCTAAATAATAATCATCAATAGCGAATTGATTATTTTTCCACGTTGCCTCTATTGATTTTGGAGTAGCGCTGTTCTGTTTGTATGAAATTGTTTTGGAATTTTCGTCAAAAGCAATGTTCAGGTAGCGGGAGCCGTAATGAGTGGCGATGGTCCGGTTGCTGGCCAAACGCAGATAGGCACGCTTGTCTGTAAATGCCTTTTTAGAAAAATCTTTAGTGTTTTCGGTAAAGGCATTTCCTTTAAAACCCTTAACGGAAGTCCAGTTTTGCATGTCTGATTCCAGTACGATGGCTCGTAGTCCATTATCACCCATATCTTCTACGATAAGAAGATGTTTGTCGTCAATTTTATTCAGCCTGTGAATAGGAGCATTGGAAGTTAGTGCAGCACCTTTGTAGACAATCTTATTGCTGGAAAGATCTTTCACATAGTAAGTGCCTTCTCCATTGGTACTGTAATAATATACCACATACTCTTTTCCATCCACTGTATACGGTTGCATATACATCGAAACAAAATTGGATAACTGATAATCATATAAACCATAAAAGGAAATGTTATAGTTCACATTGTTATCAAGAGATTTAACGGTTGGAATTCTTCTTTGATTGTTGAAATAATAGGAATATTGATTAAACCAATAGCTGCCGCCACCGCTTTTTGCCTGCTGTTTTAAATTGTCTAAGTTTTTACTGTCTTTGTTTAGTATAAAACGGATAAAGGCATCCTGAGCCTCTTTTTTTAGCTTAACGGTATTTAATGCTGTTTTGGGAATGGAATCGATTTTCCCTAAATCGTAATAAATAAAAAGCGTTAGCTTTTTTCGAAATGCTTCCAGTTCGTTCACTTGCGAAAAAGAATTTACAGTCGCAATAAGGAAAAGACCGGTATATAGTATTTTTCTGATTTTCATATTCAACTATTGAAGTTTTAATATTTTAAAGGATACTAAGGAAGGATATTTTTTTCTTATGTAAAAATAAAATAGTGTAAAACTTCAAAGTGCTGGAATTTAGGAAGATATTTAAAGTACGAGGTAAGAAGTAAGATATTAGAAATTAGAAATATGAGGGATATATATATCGTAAATTATACTTCATACTTCTAATATTTAAAGGATGTATATCGTAAATCAAACCTCATACTTCATAAATTAAACCTCACACCTAAGACGATGTATCTCCGTTTTTACCCGGGCGGATAATCATACGCAGAGGCTGGTCTTTAGAAAAATAAGCCACGGTCCAGTTGTATAACGTTTGTAATCGGTTGCGGTAAGTCACTAAAGACATTAAGTGAATAAACAACCATACCAGCCATGCAAAGAAACCGTTAAAATGCACTTTTGGTTTTTCTAAATCCACAACCGCTTTGTTTTTACCGATAATCGCCATCGATCCCATATCGTTATAGCTAAAAGGCGTTAAAGGTTTGTTCGAAACCATCGCCTTAAAGTTTTTAGCCAAATGAAGCGCCTGCTGTATGGCTACCTGAGCCAGCTGCGGATGCCCGTTCGGGAATTGCGGATCGGTAACCTGTAGGCAGGTATCGCCCACAGCATATATATTCGGGAATAAAGTCAGTTTGTTGTGCTCGTCTACCAGCATACGTCGGCCACGGCCGTAAGCTTCCGCCGGAATACCGTCAAAAACTTTTGCGCTCACTCCGGCTGCCCAGATCAGGATTTCTGTTTTTATCGTTTTACCGTCGGCAAAATAAACAGTGCCGTCTGTATAATCTTTAACCTGTGAATTCAAACGTACTTTTACACCCAGATCCGTCAGGGCTTTGTAGGTGTTTTGCTGTGATTTGACACTCATCGGCGCCAATACCGCCGAACCGCCGTCCACCAGGTAAATATCGCTTAGTGTTGTTGCCAATTCCGGATATTCCTTTCGCATGATCCCGTTTCGCATTTCGGCAAACATTCCGGAAAGCTCTACTCCGGTAGGGCCGCCGCCGGCCACGACTATCGTCAATAACTGTCTTCGTCTTCGCGGATCTTCACAAATAGCGGCTTTCTCCATTTGCTGTAGCAAACGGTTACGCATCTCCACGGCATCCGTCAGCGTTTTCATCGGAATGGCATTTTTCTGTACGTTCTCCATACCGAAATAATTACTCTCCGCTCCGGTGGAAAAAACCAACTGGTCGTATTCCAGTTCTCCATTGGAAAGAATCACTTTATTCGCGGCGGCATCCACCCGAATCAATTCGGCAAGGCGGAACGTGATGTTCTTTTTGCCAAAAAACAACTTCCGGAAAGGATAGCTGATGCTCGAAGGTTCCAGGAAAGCCGTAGCCACCTGATAGATCAAAGGGGGGAAGAAATTATAATTGTTTTTGTCAACTAATGTAACCTGAAAATCCTTATTGTTGGCCAGGCTTTTTGCCAGATTGATACCTGCAAAACCACCGCCTATTATTACTATTTTCATATTAATGTGATTTTAAAAACACGGACTGTTTTATAAGCCATATTCGTGTTAATGCTTTACACTATAAATTTATCCCTTTTAAAACGGATGACCAATTGAAAAGCTGACTTTTGGATTAATATTAAGAAAAATTTAGCGTTTGAGTAAAATTGCAGACAATGCAGTAAAAAAAATCCGGTATTCTATAATTTCATTGCAAAAAGTATAATACCGGATTGGAGTTGTTTTTGATGAAAAATTGCTTTGCAAACAGGTCAAAAAACAAACCGTAAAACGAACAATTCACAAAACAATAACACTACCGGTACAATTCCTGTTTTTTTATCAAATGAATCTGTGAAACTTCAAAATCAAATTCTTAAATTTGCACCTCATTAAACGAAACACAAAATCATGTTTGATAATTTAAGTGATAAACTCGATAAAGCCTTTCATATATTAAAAGGTCATGGAAAAATTACAGAAGTAAACGTTGCCGATACCTTAAAAGAAGTTCGAAGAGCTTTATTGGATGCCGACGTTAACTTTAAAATTGCCAAAGATTTTACCACTAGAGTAAAGGAAAAAGCAATAGGTGAAGATGTATTGACTACGTTACAGCCGGGACAATTAATGGTTAAGATCGTTAAAGACGAATTAACCGAATTAATGGGTGGTGATGTAGCAGGTGTGAATCTTTCCGGAAACCCTTCTGTGATTTTGATGTCTGGTTTACAAGGATCCGGTAAGACAACCTTCTCCGGAAAATTGGCAAACTTCCTGAAAACAAAGAAAAACAAAAAACCGTTATTGGTTGCTTGTGATATCTACCGTCCTGCGGCAATTAACCAGTTGCATGTAGTGGGAGAACAAATCGGAGTAGAAGTATATTCCGAACCTGAAAATAAAAACCCGGTTCAGATTGCTCAAAATGCAATCCAGCATGCGAAAGCAAACGGATTCAATGTGGTTATCGTCGATACAGCCGGACGTTTGGCGGTTGACGAGGAAATGATGACCGAAATTGCTAACGTTCACAAAGCAATCCAGCCGCAGGAAACACTATTCGTAGTGGATGCCATGACCGGACAGGATGCGGTGAATACAGCAAAAGCATTCAACGACCGTTTGAACTTTGACGGGGTGATCCTGACCAAATTAGATGGTGATACCCGTGGTGGAGCAGCGATTTCTATTAAATCGGTAGTAAACAAACCGATTAAATTCATCGGTACCGGTGAAAAAATGGAAGCAATCGATGTGTTCTATCCTTCCCGTATGGCCGACCGTATTTTAGGTATGGGGGATGTGGTATCCTTAGTAGAAAGAGCGCAGGAGCAATATGACGAAGAAGAAGCCAGAAAACTACAAAAGAAAATCGCTAAAAACGAATTCGGTTTTGACGATTTCCTGACACAAATACAGCAGGTTAAGAAAATGGGTAACATGAAAGACCTTGTCGGAATGATACCCGGAGCCGGAAAAGCCCTTAAAGATGTAGAAATTGAAGACGATGCTTTCAAACACATTGAAGCGATTATCCACTCGATGACACCATCCGAAAGACAGAAACCGGCATTACTGGATGCAAAAAGAAAAACCAGAATTGCAAAAGGTTCCGGGACCAACATCCAGCAGGTTAACCAACTGCTGAAACAATTCGACCAGATGAGCAAAATGATGAAGATGATGCAGGGAGCAGGAGGGAAAAACCTGATGCGAATGATGGGAGGAATGAAAGGAATGAGATAAAATAAAGACGCGATTTGTCGCGTCTTCTTTTTTACATAAAAACAACAACACAAATACACAGGAATGCAACTACTAGACGGAAAAAAGGTTTCGGACGAAATCAAAAATGAAATTGCTGCCGAAGTGCAGAAAATGAAAGACAACAACGAAAAAGTGCCTCACCTGGCAGCGGTTATCGTTGGTAATGACGGAGCGAGTCTTACGTATGTGGGCAGTAAAGTAAAAGCATGCGAAAAAGTAGGCTTTGAATCTACTTTAGTAAAAATGCCCAGTACGACTTCAGAAACCGAATTGCTGAAAAAAATCAAGGAACTGAATGAAGACGACAATATCGACGGATTCATCGTACAGTTGCCGTTACCGGATCAGATTGATACCCAAAAAGTATTGATGGCTATCGATCCAAGCAAAGACGTAGACGGTTTCCATCCGGAAAACTTCGGTAAAATGGCTTTGGATATGACAACTTTCATTCCGGCAACACCATTTGGAATTCTGGAATTACTGGAGCGCTACAACGTAGAAACAAAAGGAAAGCATACGGTGGTAATCGGAAGAAGCCACATTGTAGGAAGACCGATGAGTATTTTAATGGGAAGAAAAGGATTTCCGGGCAACTCAACCGTGACGCTAACACACAGCCATACTAAAAACATCACGCAAATCACCAGTCAGGCCGATATTATCATTACCGCTTTGGGTGTACCAAACTACCTGAAAGCAGAAATGGTAAAAGACGATGTGGTTATTATCGACGTGGGAATTACCCGTGTTGCAGATGAAAGAGCTGAAAAAGGTTATGTGATTACCGGAGATGTTGATTTTGATAACGTTAGCAAAAAAGCCTCTTTTATCACACCGGTTCCGGGTGGTGTAGGACCAATGACTATCGCCATGCTAATGAAAAACACCTTATTAGCAAGAGAACAAAAAAGATTAAAAACAGCATTATAATATATGATTATTACCAGAGTAATATCTTCAGATCAGCTGCAAACCGTCAGGGATCTGGCTTATGCTATCTGGCCGGATGCTTACGGAACCATTTTGTCGGAGCAGCAACTGGCTTATATGCTTGATAAAATATATGCAATTCCGTCATTGGAAAAGCAAATGGAATCAAGGCATGTTTTTCTGTTAGCAGAAGAAGACGGTGTTTTTTACGGATTTGCTTCTTATGAAGTGAATTACCAGAATTCCGGAAAAACCAAACTTCACAAAATATACGTTCAGCCGCAAACGCAGGGTAAAGGAGTTGGAAAAACATTATTGGCAGCAGTGGAAGAAGCGGTAAAGCTTAACGAAAACCAGGCATTGCTTTTAAATGTTAACCGCTACAACAAAGCCATTGCGTTTTATAAAAAGAACGGATTTGAAGTAATAGCAGAAGAAGACATCGATATTGGCAACGGCTATCTGATGGAAGATTACATCATGGAAAAACCATTTTAGAAATATAAAAAACCCAGGATCAGCATCTTGGGTTTTTTATTGCCCGGATTTAAGATACACTTATGGTGTAGTAGTGGACGGTCATTTTGCGGTTAATGAAATAAATTTGATAGTGTTTTTATAACACAAAGTTTAAATTTTAACCAAAATTACCGAAAAAATGAAAAAAAATCTACTAAAAGGGTATGTGCTGCCGGTTGTGGCAGCCATGCTGGCGCTTTCGTCCCATGCCCAGGACAAAAGAGGGGTGAAAGAAAAAGTAATCGGAGAAAATGGTTTGCCCAAACTGATTGTTTTCGATGAAAAAGCAACCTACAAACAGAATGATGCTCAAAAGGTTTTTCAGGAACAATTGGGACTAAAAGAAAATGCCTCCTTTGCAAGGATCAGATCGGAAGCCGATAACCTGGGTTTTACACACGAAAAATACCAGCTCTTTTTTCAGGGCGTGAAAATCGAATTTGCAACTTATACATTACACTCAAAATCCGGGAAACTGGAATCCATGAGTGGTGAATTTTATAAACTTAACAATATTAATGTAGCACCGGCTTTATCAAAAACGCAGGCTTTGCAGCGGGCAATGATCCATACCGGGGCGGTCAAATACCTTTGGGATGATCCACAGTCTGCCGCGGCACTGGGATATACAAAGCCGGAGGGCGAACTGGTACTGCTTCCGGTTTTTGAAGGGGAAAGTACGGCAAAAGACCAGTTGCGCCTGGCGTATAAATTTGATATCTATGCGGTAGAGCCGATCAGCAGAGGTGATCTGTATATCGATGCGGTAACCGGAAAGGCGTTGTTTTACAATGCGACGATAAAACACGCAACACATTTCGGACATACTTCGGACGGATTGGTGTTGCCCAAGAAAAATTGCGGACACAATCATGCTGCAGATAACGAAAAAGCGGCAACTGCTCTACAGAAAATGGTTGCCGGAAATGCAGCAACCCGTTATAGCGGAGCGCAAACCATTGAAACAACGTTAAGCGGAAGTGTTTATATTTTAAAAGATGCCACCCGGGGTAACGGAATCAATACCTATAACCTGCAAACCGGTTCCAACTTTGGTGCGGCAATCAACTTTCAGGATAATGATAATAACTGGACAACGGCAGAACACAGTGTCAATAAAAACAATGCCGCATTGGATGCCCATTGGGGAGCTGAAAAAACCTATGATTACTGGCAGGCAAAACACGGAAGAAACAGTTATAACAATAGCGGAGCGGCGATAAACAGTTATGTGCATTACCAATACAAACTGGATAATGCCTACTGGAACGGAAGTGCAATGCTGTATGGTGACGGAAGTGATACCTACTTTGATGCTTTAACGGCTTTGGATGTTGCCGGACACGAAATTGGCCACGCCGTTTGTACCTATACAGCCAATCTGGCTTATCAAAGAGAATCCGGAGCCATGAATGAAGGCTTTTCCGATATTTGGGGAGCGGCAGTGGAATATTATGCCGCACCGAATAAAGCTACCTGGCTGATAGGGGAAGATATCGAAAGAAGATCCGGTCATGCAGCACTGCGTTCCATGAGTAATCCGAAAAGTGAAGGACAGCCCAATACGTATGGCGGAACCTACTGGGTAAATCCGAACTGTGGAACGCCAACACTATCCAATGATTATTGCGGAGTACATACCAATAGCGGAGTATTAAACCATTGGTTCTATATCCTGGCAGTGGGGAAATCAGGTACGAACGACATCGGAAGTACTTATAATGTAACCGGAATCACGATTGACAAAGCGGCAAAAATTGCATATCGTCTGGAAAGTGTCTATTTATCGGCTAATTCCACCTTTGCCAATGCAAGAACTTATGGTATCCAGGCGGCAGTTGATTTATACGGAGCGGGATCGGCTGAAGTTATTGCAACTACAAACGCCTTTTATGCTGTTGGAATCGGTGCGGCCTATGCCGGAACGACCGATACGACAGCACCAACCGCACCGGCGAATTTAGTAGCCTCCAATATTACAGCCAATAGTGTGGTCCTGACCTGGAATGCCGCTACCGATAATGTAGCGGTTACCGGATACAATATATATAATGGTACAAATCTGGTAACAACTGTAACCGGATTAACCACAACTGTGACCGGGCTGACGGCTTCAACGGCTTATACCTTTTCGGTAAAGGCAAAAGATGCTGCCGGAAATCTGTCGGTATCCGGTAATGCTGTTTCGGTAACAACGGCCGCCGGAAGCGGAACGGCCTATTGTACTTCTAAAGGAAGTAATGTTTCTTATGAGTATATCGATTATGTAGCGCTGAATAATATGGTGAATACGACAGCATCCAATTCCGGTTATGGAAACTTTACCAATTTAGTAGCTAATTTACCTTATGGAGCAAACACTATATATATAAGTGCAGGATTTGCCAGTACAGCTTATACCGAATACTGGAATATTTGGATTGACTACAACAAAAACGGAACTTTTGAAACTTCCGAAAAAGTTGTTGCCGGATCTTCGGCGAGTAATGCAACCCTGTCGGCAACCTTTACAGTACCCACAACAGCATCAGCCGGAACGACCCGTATGAGAGTTTCGATGAAATATGGAGCAGATGCTACGGCATGTGAAACATTTTCTTATGGTGAAGTGGAAGATTATACAGTTAATATAGGTGCGGCAGCCATTCAAAATACGATTGCTGCAAATATATTAGGTAGTGAAAAGAATAATTTTGATTTTGTTTTATACCCGAATCCGGTAAATGAAGTGCTGAAAGTCACTTTGGCAGACAGCAGACCGGTAATTTTTCGCGTTATAAACCTGTTGGGACAAGAAATACAGCAGGGAGAATTGACCGATGAAGGAATAAATATGGCTAAATTAAACGCCGGAACATATTTATTTGAGATAAATGACGGTCAAAAAGTAGTCA